>NZ_JAVBIJ010000001.1:638750-958125 GCF_032193765.1 Rhodoferax potami | reverse complement strand
CTGGGCCGTTGCCCCCGGCCAATAGGTGCGGACCACCATGGCGCGGAAAGTAAAGGGCGGGTCTTCATCCTGCCCGAGCTGAAAGTAGGCCGCAGCCCCCAAGAGCATGAGCACGATCATGAGGTAGCGGGTCAGCGCCGAATGCTCCAGCGCCCATTTGGAGAGGTTAAACCCCTTGCTAGGTTCTTGCATCATGGACGCCTCACTTGGCCACAGCTGCACTGGCGGCAGCAGCAGCGGGCGCTACAGAATCCATAGCTGCTGGCGTAGACACTACGGGCGCTACAGCACCTTTTGGCTGATAAATAGTGACCTTCTGGCCGGGCGACAGCACATGCACACCTGCAACCACCACTTGCATGCCCGGGGTCAGGCCCTGGGTAATGACCGCATCGTTCCCGTCGGCCGTGGCTACCACCACCGGCTGGGACTTCACCGTCATGCTGGCGGTATCCAGCACCCAAACACTGCTGCCTGAACCGGACTTCAGCAAGGCGGTGGTTGGCAGCTTGATGACCTGCACCGCGCCACGATCGAGCGACTTGGGCACGACCGACACCGTAGTCCCCAGGGGCAAAGCGTCTTTTCCATCCAGCGCCACCTTGACCGTGAAGGTGCGGGTCACCGGGTCGGCGCTGGCCGCGACTTCGCGCACCGTGCCCTCCACCACCGTTTTGCTGGCCCAGACACGGACCTCCACCTTGGAGCCGGTCTTGATCATGGCCACCTTGTCTTCCGGCACCGAGAACACCACATCGCGCGGGCCGTCTTGGGCAATCTGCACCACCGGCGTGCCGGCCGCCACCACCTGGCCGACCTCGGCAGTCACTGCGGTCACGACACCGGACACATCTGCCACCAGCGTGGTGTAGCCGGCTTGATTGCCCTGGCTATTGAGCTGGGCTTGCGCTTGTTCCAGCTGGGCTTGGGCTGCTTTGAGCGCGGTATCGCGGCGCTCTAGCTCCGCACCACTGATGAAGTTCTGGTCGCGCAACTCCTTGTAGCGCTTGTAGTCGGCAGCCGCGAGGTCGCGGTTGGTTTGTGCCGCAGCCACTTGCGCGCGGGCGGCATCCGCTGCGAGTTTGTAATCTTGGGGATCGAGCTGGGCGATCACTTGACCCGCTTTGACCGTTTGGCCGAGATCGACCGCACGGCGCACCACCTTGCCACCCACCCGGAAGCCCAGGCGCGATTCCACGCGGGCGCGCACATCGGCAGAAAACTCCAAGCTTGACTGAATGCTGCCCGCCCCTACCGTCATCAACTTGACGGCGCGAACGGGTTCCTCAGGAGGCGCAGGTTTGGAACACGCGGCCAGCAACAGGGCACTGAGCAAAACCGGCGTCGCTTTCAGGATGAATCGTGGAGACATGGTGACAGGGTGGGGTAAGGTTGAAACGGAGAGGCCCCAACCCCGCGCACGAAGTTAATGACCAGTTGGTTAGTAATTTAAGCGGCACATGGACCTTTGTCAAGCCGTTAGCGAAGAAGCCAGCACCGCCGCCGCGCCGTGCGGAAGGCACAATGCCGCCCATGTCTTCCCTGCCAGACCCCGCCACTGCACCGCCCGCGGCCGCCCAGCCCATCACCCACTACGAAAATTTCCCGGTGGCCTCGGTGCTGTGCCCCCCTCACCTGCGCCCGCCGATCGCGGCCATCTACCACTTTGCCCGGACCGCAGACGACATCGCCGATGAGGGCCATGCCACACCCGATGAGCGCCTGGCGGAGTTGGCGCTGTTTCGCACCGGCCTGAGCGAATCCCCGCAAGCCTCCGCCCGCTGGCCCCAGGTCTTCGGCCCCTTGCTTGTGCAGCGCCGGGCGCATGCCTTGCCCGATCCGCTCTTGCACGCGCTGTTAGACGCGTTTGTCCAAGACATCGAGAAAACCCGTGCAGGCACCGGCTACCGCAGCCACACCGAGCTGCTGAACTACTGCAGCCGCTCTGCCAACCCGGTAGGCCGCCTTTTGCTACACCTCTATGGCGTGCAAGACGCCCACTCGCTGGCCATGAGCGACGACATCTGCTCGGCCCTGCAACTGATCAACTTCTGGCAAGACCTGAGCACCGACATTCCGCGGGGCCGCTTTTACCTTCCCCACGACGAATGTGTGCGCTTCGGCGTCAAGCAAGCCGACATCTTGGCGCAAAAAGACAGCGAAAACACTCGCAAATTGATAGCAGCATGCGCAAGCACTGCAAGGGCTCATATGCAAAATGGCATGGAATTGGTGCACCGCCTGCCCGGACGTGCCGGCTGGGAGCTCAGGCTCGTAGTCCAAGGCGGACTCCGGATTCTGGACAAGATTGCTGCACTAGACCACGCCACCCTCCAGCGCCGCCCCAAACTCCATGCGTGGGACTATGGCGTCATGCTGTGGCGCGCGGTGTGGATGTAGCGACAATACCGCCCATGACACCAGAGCAATACGTCCAGGAAAAAGCCGCCGCCTCCGGCAGCAGCTTTTACTACGCCTTTCTTTTTCTGCCCGCCCCGCGCCGTGCCGCCATTACCGCCTTTTATGCCTTCTGCCGCGAGGTGGACGATGTGGTGGACGACATGGTCGATGCCGGTGTGGCTGCCACCAAACTCGCCTGGTGGCGCAATGAGGTGCAGCAATCCTTCAAGGGCAGCCCCACCCATCCGGTGATGAAGGCGCTGATGCCCCACGCCACCACCTACACCATCGAAGCCCGGCACCTGCTGGCGGTGATTGACGGCTGCCAGATGGACCTGGAGCAAACCCGCTACCTCGACTACCCCGGCCTGCAGCGCTACTGCCACTTGGTGGCCGGCGTGGTGGGCGAAGTGGCGGCCGGCATCTTCGGCCAGACCGATCCGCAAACCACCTCATATGCCCACAAGCTGGGCCAAGCCCTGCAGCTCACCAACATCCTGCGCGATGTGGGCGAAGACGCGATGCGCGGCCGCATCTACCTGCCGGTCAACGAACTGCAGCAGTTCGATGTGAAGGCGCACGAAATCCTGAAACGCACCTACTCCGACCGCTTTGTGGCGCTGATGAAGTTTCAAGCCCAGCGCGCCCAAGGCCTGTACGACGAGGCACTGGCCCTGCTGCCCGCTGCCGACCGCCGTGCCCAAAAGCCCGGCCTGATGATGGCCAGCATCTACCGCGCCCTGCTCACCGAGATTGAGCGTGACAACTTCCAGGTGCTGCACCAACGCGTCAGCCTCACCCCGCTGCGCAAGTTCTGGCTCGCTTGGAAGGTGCAGGCCCTCGGCCGCCTATGAGGGTAGCCATCGTCGGCGCCGGCTGGGCCGGGATGGCGGCTGCGGTCACGGCGATACGTGCCGGACACCATGCTATTGTTTTTGAAGCATCTCGCGCAGTCGGTGGGAGGGCTAGGGCACTCCAGGGCACCTTGCCAGACGGCACGCCGGTGGTGCTGGACAACGGCCAACACATCCTGATCGGCGCTTATACCCGCACACTGGAGTTGATGCGCTCCGTGGGCGCCGACCCCGCGACCTGCCTCAAGCGCCTGCCGCTAGACCTGCGCCATCCTGATGGTGCGGGCATCGCGCTGCCCCTGTGGCCCAGCCCCTGGGATGCAGTGGCCGGTATTGCCACCGCGCAGGGCTGGACCTGGGCGGATCGCTGGAGTCTGGTGCGGGCGTCCATCGGCTGGCAGATAAGTCGCTTTCGCTGCGCGCCCGGCACCACGGTGGCCGACTTGTGCCGCCAAGTCAGCCCCACCGTCCAGTCCACCTTGATTGACCCCTTGTGCGTCTCGGCGCTCAATACGCCTGCGGACCGAGCCTGCGGCCAAGTGTTCCTGACAGTACTGCGCGACTCCTTATTCGGCGGGCGCGGCAGTTCCAACCTGCTGCTGCCCACCACCGACATGGCGCGCCTGTTCCCGGCCACCGCATCCACTTGGCTGCAGGCCAACGGCGGAGAGGTCCGCACTGGCGTGCGCGTCACGCGCTTGGAGGCCACCGCCCCGGGTACTGCCGGCCGCTGGCAGCTCAACGGGGAAGTGTTTGACGCAGTGATCTGGGCCACTTCATCATCAAATGCGGCCTCAGCCCTCATGGAATCTGCGCAAGATGCTACCGAAACCATAGCAAACTATCTGCGCACCTGGGCGGCTACCGCGGGTGCACTGCAGTTTGAATCGATTGCCACCGTCTACGCCCATGGCGAAACAGCCCGCCTGGCGCGCCCCATGGTCGCTTTGCGCAGCGATGCCGCCTGCCCTGCCCAGTTTGTGTTTGACCGCGGCCAGCTCGACGGCACCCACGGCCTCTTGGCGTTTGTGGTCAGCGCCAGCAGCGGCGACAAAGACACCATCGAACAACAAGTGCTGGCCCAAGCCCGCGCCCAACTGGGCTTGGAATTGGTAGCGGTGCAAACCGTGATCGAAAAGCGCGCTACCTTTGCCTGCACCCCCGCGCTCAAGCGCCCGCCAGCGACGATTGCACCCGGCTTGTGGGCTTGCGGCGACTATGTGGCTGGGCCTTACCCGGCCACACTGGAAGGTGCGGTGCGTAGCGGCACAGAGGCCGCGGGCCTGCTGGCAGCGATAGACTGATATCCACGGTATTTGGAGACGAATTTGAAATTCATGGTCAAACTCATGGCGGGCCTGCTTGCTCTGGTTTTACTGGCGGTCGCCGGCGTGGGCGGCTGGTACCTGTACAAAAAGCAACCGGTCCGCAGCGGCGTGGTGGAGCTGCAAAATCTGCAAGGAAACGTCACCGTCCGGTATGACGAGCGCGGCGTTCCGCACATCACCGCAGACAACGAGGCTGACCTATACCGCGCCCTGGGCTATGTGCACGCGCAAGACCGGCTATTTCAACTGGAGATGGTGAGGCGCCTAGCCAACGGCGAGTTGGCCGAAGTGCTGGGCCCCAAACTGCTGGACGTCGACAAACTCTTCCGCACCCTGGGCCTGCGCGAACACGCCAAAAAAGTGGTGGCGGCCATGGACCGCAACGCGCCCGAAAGCCGGGCCCTGCTGAGCTACATCGACGGGATCAACCAGTGGCAAGACAGCCACCGCGCCCCGCTGGAGTTTGACATTCTGGGTATCCCGCAACAGCCATTCACCCCCGAAGACACTTATGCCGTGGGCGGGTACCTCGCCTACAGCTTTGCCGCCGCCTTCCGGACCGAACCGCTCATGACCTTCATCCGAGATAAGCTCGGGCCCGACTATTTGCGGGCATTTGATGTCGATTGGCACCCCGAGGGCGTATTGACCCCGATCGCCGGCATGACGCCCGACGCATGGAACAGCCTCCAACGCGTGGCCGGTGTGAGCCTGCAGGCCAGCGAGCTGGGCGGCATACCGCTGCTCGAAGGGAGTAACGCCTGGGCCGTCTCGGGCAGGCGCACCGCATCGGGCAGCCCGATGCTGGCCGGTGACCCGCACATCTCATTTTCTGCACCGTCCGTGTGGTACGAGGCGCACCTGAGCACGCCGGAGTTTGAGCTTTTCGGGCACTTTCAGGCCCTGAACCCGATGGCGCTACTGGGTCACAACCACGACTTCGGCTGGAGTTTGACGATGTTCCAGAACGACGACGTCGACTTCATTGCCGAGCAGGTCAACCCCGACAACCCCCAACAAGTGTGGCACCAGGGCAACTGGGTCGACATGGTGAGCCGGACCGAGCTGATCCAGGTCAAGGGCGCGCCACCGGAGCGCATGGTGGTGCGAACCACGCCACAGGGGCCGGTGATCAACGATGCGTTCAAAGAAAGCCTGGGAACACGACCCATCTCCATGTGGTGGGCGTTTTACGCCACCGAGAATCCGGCCATCCGGGGCTTTTACGAGCTCAACCGTGCAGACACCTTGGACAAGGCCCGAGAGGCCTCCAGCAAACTCCACGCGCCCGGCCTGAACATTGTGTGGGCCAACGCAGAGGGCGACATCGGGTGGTGGGCCGCGGCCAAGCTGCCCTTGCGCCCGCAAGGCGTGAACCCGACATTTATCCTGGATGCGGCCAAAGGCGAGGCGGACAAACCCGGTTTTTACGCCTTCCGCTTCAACCCGCAGGAAGAGAACCCGGCGCGCGGCTACATTGTTTCGGCCAACCACCAACCCCTGCCCAAAAGCGGTGTACCGGTGCCCGGCTACTACAACTTGCCGGACCGGGCGCAACGGCTCGATACCCTGCTCAACACCCCCAACATGAAGTGGACCAGTGTCGAGACGCGCAAGCTGATGCTGGATGTCAACAACAACTACGGCCCCCGCATTTTGCGCAACCTCCTGCCGGCCATGAATGCGGTCGTCACCGACCCCAACGAAAAAGCCTTTATGGAGCCCCTCACCAACTGGGACGGCACCTATGACGAGGGCAGTATTGCGGCCACTCTATTTACCCAAATGATGTACGAGTTGGCCAAAGCTGCATTTGCCGACGAACTGGGCCCCGTGCAGTTTGCGAACCTGCTGGAAACTCGCGCTCTGGACTTCGCCCTGCCACTATTGGTCGCGGACAACAATTCGCCCTGGTGGGACGATGTCAGCACGCCGGCCAAAGAAAGCCACTTTGAGACGACCCGTATCGCCTGGTCCAACACCCTCAAGCACCTGCAAGGTCTCTATGGCACCAGCCTCCTGGACTGGCGCTGGGGTGTGGCCCACACCTTGACCCACGGGCACCCGCTGGGCCGGCAAAAGCCACTGGACAAGATTTTTAACGTGGGGCCCTTTCAAGTACCTGGCGGCCGCGAAACGCCAAACAACCTGTCAGGCTCGCTGGGTCCCGCCCCTTGGGCAGTCACCTCCGGCCCGTCGACGCGACGGGTGATTGATTTTGCGGACGCAGGCAAAGCCGTGGGCATCAACCCGCTCGGCCAAAGCGGCGTGTGGCCCGACAAGCATTACGCCGATCAGGCTGAAAAATACGCCAAGGGCGAGTTCGTGCGCATGTGGCTGGACGAAGCCGACGTAATCGCCCGCACCGCAAGCACTCTTACGTTGAGGCCGGCCCGCTAAGCAAGTCTTGCAGCTCCCGCAGGCTGCCCACGGTGGCGTGCGGGTGTTGGGCGAAAGACCAAAGGTGCTCCTCCCGGTTCACCCACACGGTTTGCATGCCCACACCCAAAGCGCCCAAAACGTCCAGTGCTGCGTCATCCCCGATGTGTAATACCTCTTCGGCTTTGACGCCCACCGATGCGCAGGCCGCTGCAAAAATACGCGGGTCCGGCTTGCCCACGCCTGCATCCCGCGCGCTCACACTGGCCGCAAAGTAGCGGCCAATGCCCACGCGGTGCACATCCGCATTGCCATTGCTCACAGCAACGATCGGCCAACGGGCCGCCATGGCGTCGAGCAAAGGAATCGCATCCTCAAACAGCTCTACCTGCATGCGGGCATCAAAAAACACCTCAAACGCAGGCTCTGCCAAGGCCGGGTCATCGCCACTGCGTTGCAGGGCCAGCCGGATGGATTCACGCCGCAGCACGCTCAAGTCATGGGCCTGGTCTGCCCATTGCGCTTCGGTATCCGCGCGCAACAACTGACGCTGATGAGGATCGGCATACATGACGGCGGTGCGGGGCGCGTGTGCTGTGAGCCATTCGCGCAACAGGTCTTCGGCCCGGTGAATCGCGGGCCACACGGGCCACAAAGTGTCGTCCAGATCAAGGGTGATGGCGCGGATACGGCTCAAATTCAGCATGGGGCAGTGCGCGACTCGCGGGAGCCGCCAAAACAACGGAGGAAGCTGTGAGGGTACACACAAACGGCACCGCACCGGGCCGCACAGAGCGCTACCATCAAGCCTGTTGCTTTAACGACCCACTCACCCATGCCCGCCATCACGCTTGATATGCCCAGCCCGACGGGCGAACAACTCAAAGCCGCCCGCTTAGCAGCCGGCCTGAATCAGGCCCAGGCCGCTGAACTGCTGGGCTACTCCTTGCAAACCGGAAGCCGCGGCGGCCTGCAGTCCCGCACCTGGCAAGCACTGGAAAGCCCGACCGATGACCGCAACATGCAGGGCCCGGTATTTGCCATGTTTTTGCTGCTCACCGGGCAACACCCCACACTCCAATTGGTAGACAAAGAGCTCGGCGATACGCCCCCGCCCTCCAGCACCGAAGCCGACTGACACTCACCGCGACCGAATATTTCTCTCATGGCACTCCCCTCCCCCTTTGCTCCCGAGCCCTCGTACACCCACGGTCAACCCGCACGCAACGCCGTGCTGTTGTGTAACCTGGGTACGCCGGATGAACCCACCACCCCGGCTGTGCGCCGCTATCTCGCCGAGTTTTTGAGTGACCACCGCGTAGTCGAGATTCCACGGCTGCTGTGGCTGTTGATCCTGCACGGCATCATCCTGCGCTTCCGGCCGGCCAAGTCGGCCGCCAAGTACGCCAGCATTTGGACGCCTGAGGGCTCGCCGCTCAAGGTCTGGACCGAGCGGCAGGCCAAAATGCTGCAGGGCTGGCTGGGCCAGCGCAACCACCACGTCAAGGTGGCGTGGGCCATGCGCTACGGCAGTACCAATATTGCCTCCCAGCTAACCGCCCTCAAGGCAGACGGGGTCACCCGCGTCCTGATCGTGCCCGCCTACCCGCAATACAGTGCCACCACGACAGCCAGTGTGTTTGATGCGGTCTACGCCTGGGCCTCGAAAACCCGCTCGATTCCTGAGCTGCGTTTTGTCAACCACTACCACGACCACAGTGGCTATATCGCCGCGCTGGCTGCCAGCGTGCAGCGCTACTGGCGTGCCAATGGCCGGCCTGACAAGCTGGTGATGAGTTTTCATGGCGTGCCTGAGCGCACCCTGCACCTGGGCGACATCTACCACTGCGAGTGCTTCAAGACCGCACGGCTGCTGTCCGAAGCTTTGGGCCTGTCCAAAGACCAGTTCAAAGTGACTTTCCAGTCCCGGCTGGGCCGTGCCAAATGGCTGGAGCCCTACACCGAGCCTACCTTGATTGAAATGGGCAAGGCCGGTGTGGAGCGGGTAGATGTGATCTGCCCCGGGTTCACCAGCGATTGCCTGGAAACCCTCGAGGAAATCAACATGGAAGCCCGCGAAGCGTTTTTGCATGCAGGCGGCAAAGAGTTTCACTACATCCCCTGCCTGAACGACGACCCCGAGTGGATCACCGCACTCTGCCAGCTTACCGAAACCCACCTCAGCGGCTGGCGCACCCAAGAAGCCCCCGACACCGCGGCCCAACAGGTCTCGCGCGCCGCTGCGCTGGCATTGGGCGCCAAACAATGAGGGTTCAGCCGTGGTAAGCGACGCCGCATGGTGTCCAATACAGCAATGGAAATGAACGCCCTTAATGAACAACGCCTCCATGATCTGGAGATCAAGGCCAGCTACCTCGAAGACACGGTGGACCAGCTCGACAGCATCATCATCCGCCAACAAGCGCAAATTGAGCTGTTGATCCGGGAGGTGACCCATCTCAAGCAGCAGACGCCGGATGCCGGTGTTGCGCGGAATCTGCGTGACGATCTGCCCCCCCACTATTGACTCTGGAAACTGATATGTCGCTTCACACTTGGTGGTTGTTTGTCATGATGACGTTTGTGGTGTCGGGCACGCCCGGCCCAAATATGCTGTTGGTCATGAGCACCAGCGCCCGTGAAGGCATGCGCGCAGCCATTGTCAACATGGCAGGATGCATGACCTCTTTGATGTTGATGCTGGGGCTCTCTGCCGCAGGTTTAGGTGCGCTGTTGCAGGCATTCCCGGCCGTGTTTGACACGCTGCGTTTGGCAGGCGCGGCTTATCTGGCCTACCTGGGCGTGCAATGCTGGCGCTCGCCGGTAGAGGATGCGGAAGACACCGCAAATGACTCCAAAACCCCGGCAGTCAGCGCAGGCACCAGCCTCTGGAGCCATTACCGCCAGGGCGCCCTAGTGGCGGCCAGCAACCCCAAAGCCATTTTGTTTGCGGCTGCTTTCTTCCCCCAATTTCTGAACCCTGAAGCGGCGCAACTCACCCAGTTCGCGATTCTGTTGGGGACTTTTGCTGTCGTCGAAGTCGCGTGGTACTTTGTGTATGCAGCCAGTGGAAAGCAGCTCTCGACCTACCTGCGCCGCGCCACTGTGATGCGCGCTTTTAACCGCCTGACCGGCGGCGTTTTCGTGGGCTTCGCAGCACTGATGGCGGCGGCCAAAAGCTAGATCAACGCGCGCTGCCGCACCTCAAGCGAGGTCTTGGTAGCGCGAGTCTTTCTCCACATACATCTGCAGATCGCAGCGGTGGAGCCAACTGGCAAGGGTGTCTTGGCTATCGGCCAGTGCAAGCCCAGCGCTGGCTGAGACGCTCAGCCCCGGGTGCACACTGTGCCAGTCAAATTCGTTCACCGCTTTGTGGATACGCGCGACCACCGAGGTGGTGCTCTGCGCCTCCACGTGGCTGAAGAGGACCACGAACTCATCGCCCCCGAGCCGGACGGACACATCGCCTTCCCGCACAAAGCCACCCAGAATCCGCCCCACGGTCCTGAGCACTTCGTCACCTACCAAATGGGAAAAGCGATCGTTGATTTGCTTGAAGTGGTCGATATCGACAAACACCAAGGCTGGGGCACGCTGGCGCTCAGTGGCATCGCTGAGCAAAGCCGGCACGATTTGCTCTAAATACCGGCGGTTGTACAGGCCAGTCAGGGCATCTTGCATGGCCAGCCGCTCCAAATGGCGCGTTTTTTCTTCCAAGTGGCGGCTGGCTTGGCGGTCTGCCCGCACCCGCATTTGCCATTCCACACGCTCTTCGCGGCTGTGCAAGGCCTCTTTGCGAAGGTGCATTTCCTGCATTTTCCAGAGCCGTTGCTGCGCTTGTGCCTGGAGGTCTTTGCCCTGGGCAGAGTAGATCTGAATCAACAGCAAATACGCAGTGGCCCGCAGGTGCTCGTTTTCAGCCCGCGCCGCAGATTGCAGCAAGCGCTGGGCATGGGCCTCGGCCGACATCCAATCCTCGGCGGCCCATGCAATTTCGGTCCTCAGCCACATCTCAAGCAAGATCACCGCCGGTTGGCGCATGCCCTTGGCCACGCTGGCCGAAATCGTGTCAGCCCGGCGGCTGGCCTCGTCCAGATCGCCCTGCCAGCACAGCTCAAATGCATGTGTCAGGTCCAGCAGCGCGCGGGTTTTGCGATAGGGGCACAGCAAGGAACGCACACTCCCGGGTTGCGAGGTGACTTGTTCGGGCAGCGCGGCAATCTGCGTCAACCGGTCCAGCGACAAAAAAGTGCCGTGGTAATACCGGTCCAGAAAACAGCGGTGCATTTCGGCATACCGCTGGTGGTAGCGCGGCAAGCAGGATTCAGCCCACAGGCCCTGGGCTTCAAACATCCGGACCGAGCGCTCCAGCAAATCGGCCGCATTGTCAAAACTCTGGCTGCAGGCATAGGCAACGCCGAGGTAGTTGCAGGCCATAGCTTCTGCAAGCGGATGGCTGGCTGGGCTGGACTGGCTGAGCTTCAAGGCCAGCATGGCGGCCTCCAAGCCATCAGCGCTGTGGCCCATCAGGCTCAGCACATTGGCTAAAGTGGTCAGGGCCTCAGCCTCGCCAGCGGCGTCCCCGTGGGTTTGGAACATCTGGGCGGCGCGCTCCGCCGTCTCACGGGCACGGCGCAGGTGCGAGAGCTGACGGTCTCCCTGCGCAAGGTACAAAAGGGCGCGGGCCTGGCCCGCGGCGTCGTTCTGCCGCTGGGCGTGCAGCAGTGCGCTTTTGGAAAGCGTCTGGCTGAAGTCCACGTCGCCGCGCGTCAAGGCAGCCTGTGCTTGGAAAAGCAGGGTGACGTGGGTCGGCTCAGAGGACAAAAGCGGCGCGTCGGGCATGGGGGAGAGACAAGTAATCAACCCCACAGGTTAGGCGGACGCACCGGCGCTGTCATCACCCGAACGGGTGAAATTTGCAAGTATTTGCAACCCGTTTGCGTTACTGCGTGAGCGCCATGGCTTTCACTTGCGCCCAGACGTGCATGCCCGGCTGGAGTTGCAGCTGTTGCACTGCGCGCCGTGTCAGGCGGGCCCAAAGCGCTGTACCGCTCACATCCAAGCGCACCAGGGCCTGGGCGGGTTGCTGGTCCGGCAGAATTTGCGCCACGGTGCACGCCACGGTGTTTTGAATGCTGCTTCCCGATGGGGCTTGGGTTGCAATGCTGACATCGCGAGCCAGCACCCGCAAACGCACCAGCTGCCCAGTTTGCAGCTTGGCATCAGGCACCCAGAAGGTGCCGCCATCAAACGCAATTTCGCTCAAATGCCACTGTGGGTCGTGGGATATCACACGCCCCGTCACCAAGCTCGCCGTCTCTCCACCGAGGCGGATCACAGGCTCCACCTGAGACAGCACGGTATCTACTGGGCCTATGGCCATGACACGCCCTTGCTCCAGAACCACCAAGGTGTCGGCCAGACGGGTGACCTCCTCGGTCGCGTGCGACACATACACCATCGGAATTTGGAGCTCGCTGCCGAGTTGCTCCAGCCACGGCAAAACCTCGCGCCGGCGGGCCTCGTCCAGAGACGCAAGGGGCTCGTCCAAAAGCAAAATCTGCGGGTTGGTTGCCAGCGCCCGTGCGATCGCCACACGCTGTCGCTCGCCACCGGAGAGGTCGGTCGTCCGCCGGTGTAAAAGCTTGGACAAGCCCAAGGTCTGAATCGCGAACTCAAGCGTCAGCAAGGGGCTGCCATCCACTCTGGGCGTAGCGCGCCGACGGGCGAACTCCAAGTTACCCGCCACGTCCAAATGGGCGAAGAGGCTGGCCTCTTGAAACACATAACCCTGGGAGCGCCGGTAGGTCGGCAAAAAAACACCTGCGGACTCGTCTTGCCAGGTATGCCCGCCCACCTGCACCAGCGCTTGCGGCGAGCGCTCGAGACCAGCGATGCACCTCAGAACTGTCGTTTTGCCTGAGCCCGACGGCCCATACAAAACCGTGATGCCCTTTGACGGCAGCTCCATATCCACCACCAGGCTGAAGCCGGGTTTGGAGACATTCAATTGGATGCGGTTGACCATGGCGCTCAAGTCCGCAAACGGCTGCCACTCGGGTTGAGCCACCCCAGCGCTAGCAACACCACAAAAGAAAACAGCACCATGCCACCCGACAACCAGTGCGCCTGGGTGTATTCAAGTGCCTCCACATGGCCATAGATTTGGGTGGACACCACCCGGGTGCTCTCGGGGATATTGCCCCCCAGCATCAGCACCACACCAAACTCGCCGACCGTGTGGGCAAAGCTCAGCACAGCAGCACTCACCACACCGGGGCGGCACAGCGGCAGGACCACATGCCAGAAGGTATCCCAAGGAGAGGCCCGCAGTGTGGCGGCGACCTCCAGAGGGCGCGGCCCCAAGCTTTCAAACGCATTCTGCAATGGCTGCACCGCAAACGGCAGGGAGTAAATCACCGAGCCCAGCACCAGTCCCGCAAAAGTGAATGGCAGCAAACCGATACCCAACCACTGGGTGAACTGACCGCCCCACCCCTGTGGCCCCAAGCTCACCAACAGGTAAAAACCCAATACCGTCGGTGGCAACACCAAAGGCATGGCCACCAGGGCACCCACAGCGCGACTCCACCAAGAGCCGGACCGGGCCAGCCACCAGGCCAACGGGGTAGCCAAACACAGCAACACAAGCGTGGTGACACTGGCCAACTCCAAAGTGAGCCGGATGGCCGAAAAATCGTCCGAAGACAGCGGAAACGCAGCCACGGACAAGCTGCTACTCATAGCCCACCGCGCGCATCACCCGGCGGGCAGGCTCAGTGCGCAGATAGGCCAAAAAAGCCAGGGCCGCTACTTGGCCTTGCCCGGGATTGAGAAGCACCGCATCCTGCCGCAAAGCCTGGTGCAAGTGGGCGGGCACCTGCCACGCGGAGCCATCCACCAAACGCCCATCCCGCATCACTTGAGACAGCGCGACAAACCCCACGGGCGCGTTACCACTTGCGACAAATTGATAGGTCTGGGCGATGCTTTCACCCTGAATCAGCCGTCCTTGCAGGCCTTGCCACACACCCCGCTGCTGGATCACCTGCATGGCGGCAGCGCCATAGGGCGCAGTTTTGGGATCGGCCATGGCCACCCGCAAACCAGCAGCGCCCAGCACCGCGCCCTGCGCATCCACAACACCGGGCTGCGGACTCCATAAAACCAATCGGCCGGTGGCATAGGTGAATTGGCTCGCCGCTACTGCCGCACCCTCCTGCACCAGGCGCGAGGGTGTCTCGTCGTCGGCGGATAAAAGCACTTGGTACGGCGCACCGTTCTTGATCTGGGCGTATAGCTTGCCGGTGGCACCTGGCACCAGGGTCACAGTGTGCCCGCTCACCCGCTTGAAGTCGCTGGCAATGGTTTGCGCCGTTCCGGAAAAATTGGCGGCCACGGCCACCAACGCAGTGTCCGCCCGCACCGATGTGAGCACCCCGAGGCTTAGCAGACCCACGCCTAATCCCTGCCGCAGCACCCATGAAATCACTGAATTAGCCATACGAGAAGATTAGCATCCGCCGCAACAAAAAAGGGGCGCCGAAGCGCCCCTTTTTTGCTACTAAAGGTATAGCTACACCCGCAGACTAAATGGGGGCTAGCACCCTTTTTTATGCCGAAGCCAAGCGCTGCGCCTTGCCTTGAAAGTGCTTGAGCACCCGTGGCAAGACCAACACACTCAGCACCACCACCAGCAATGTCACCGACATGGGGCGCTGAAGGAAGATCATGGCACTGCCTTCACCAATGGACATGGCATTGCGCAGCTGTGCCTCTGCCAAAGGCCCGAGGATCATGCCCACAATCACCGGTGCCGTCGGGATATTGAACCGGCGCATCACCAAGCCCATGACCCCCACCACGTAAAGCAGCACTAGGTCAAAGGCGCTCTGGCGCATACCGTAAGTGCCCACGGTGGCAAAAATCAGAATACCGGCGTACAGCTGGGCCTTGGGCACCTTCAGCAGCTTGACCCACAAACCCACCATCGGCAAATTCAGCACCAGCAACATGACGTTGCCAATGAAAAGCGAGGCGATCAACGCCCACACCAGCGCAGACGAGGTGGTGAACAGTTGTGGCCCGGGTTGGATACCGTAGTTCTGGAAAGCGCCCAACAACACGGCCGTCGTGTTGGACACGGGAATGCCCAGCGTGAGCAACGGAATCAAGGCAGTGGTCACCGTCGCGTTATTGGCGGCTTCGGGGCCGGCCACCCCTTCGATGGCACCTTTGGTACCGAACTCCGCCAGGTCGTCGCCTTTGGCGAGTTTCTTTTCTGTGGCGTAACTCAAGAAAGTAGGAATCTCTGTGCCGCCGGCAGGAATGCAACCAAAAGGCGCACCAATTGCAGCGCCACGGATCCAGGCGGGGATCGAACGCTTCCAATCCCGCGCGGTCATGGTGACGCGGCTGAGCTTGTTTTCGGTCTCAACCACCTTGCCCTCAAAGAGTACAAAGTGCAGGGCCTCAGCCACCGCAAACAAACCAACCGCTACCAACACAATTTCAATACCGTCCAGCAGCTCGGGCATGTTGCCGGTGTAGCGGGTTTGGCCGGTGATCTGGTCCATGCCAATCAAGCCAATGGCTAAGCCCACAAACAGCGCGGTCAAACCGCGCAATGTGCTCTGCCCCAACACCGCACTGACGGTGGTGAACGCCAATAGCATCAAGCAAAAATATTCTGGCGGGCCGAGCTTGACGGCGTATTCCGCCACCAGCGGCGCAAACAGGGTCACGACCACCGTGGCGATACTGCCAGCCACAAACGAGCCGATAGCTGCTGTTGCCAGCGCAGCACCCGCACGGCCGCTCTTGGCCATCTTGTTGCCCTCCATGGCGGTCACCATACTGGAGGTCTCACCCGGCGTGTTGAGCAAAATGGATGTGGTGGAGCCACCATACATCGCGCCGTAGTAAATGCCGGCAAAAAAGATCATGGAGGCAGTGGCCTCCACTTGGGTGGTAATAGGCAGCAACATCGCCACCGCGGTAGCAGGCCCGATGCCGGGCAACACGCCAACGGCTGTGCCCAGCGCACACCCCACAAATGCCCACAACAGGTTGACGGGGGTACCCGCCGTCGCAAACCCTTGAAGAAGTTGATTCCAGATTTCCATTACAACCATCCGCTTTGCGTCAAACCTGGCAAGCTGATGGCCAGAAACTTGGTAAACATCCAGTACACGGGTGCCGAGATCAGCAGACCGACCACGATATCCGTGATCCAGGTACGGGCGCCGCCCAAGACCTGTCCTTGGGCCAAGCGCGCACCCCGCGATGCCAACACAAAACACAGGGCGCAACTAAAGATGAACCCTATGGTGGTGATCAACGCTGCATTCACCAGCAAGCCCACCGACATCCAGATAAATCCGGGCCAGAAGGCGGGCTCGCTGTCTTCGTCATCTTCCATGTCGAGAAAGCCGCCCTTACGGACTTCCCACAGCAAGAAACCACTGCACAGCAGCAAAGCCACGGATACCACCCACGGAAGAAAGTCAGGGCCGATACCGGCGTAACCCGCTTCTGAGGGAATGACCCATGCGCCAGCACCGAGCCCGAGGGCCAGGAGCAGCACGCCCACTGCTACGGCGGCTTCTTGCCGCGCTTTCACGACCTGGCTCATCACAGCATTCCGGAGAGGTGCATCACGCCGCGCAGGCTGGAAAACTCGTTGTCCACAAATTCGTCAAACGCTTTGCCGGTCAACACCGCAGGGGTCCACTGGTTTTTCTCCAGCGCGTCAGCCCAGCCCTTGGTCTTGGTGACTTTCACGATCAGGTCGGTCAGTGCAGCACGCTGCTCTGCGGTGATGCCAGGCGCGCCATACACACCGCGCCAGTTGCCCAACACCACGTCATAGCCTTGCTCGCGCATGGTCGGCACATTGATGCCGGGCAGGCGCTTCTCGGAAGTCACCCCGATGGCGCGCATCTTGCCCGCGGCAATGTACTCAGCGAACTCGCTGTAACCGCTGCCGCCAATCGTCACGTTACCGCCCAAAATCGCCGCAGTAGCTTCGCCGCCGCCACGGAACGCAACGTAGTTGACCTTTTTGGGGTCTACGTTGACCTTGGTCGCCAGCATGGAGGCACAAATGTGCTCAGTGGATCCACGCGAACCGCCGCCCCACTTGACACTGCCGGGGTCTTTTTGCATCTGGGTGACTACGTCTTTCATGGTCTTGAGCGGGGAGTCGGCCGGCACCACGAACACGTTGTATTCGCTGGTAATACGGGCGATCGGTGTTACCTTGTCCAGGCCAACAGCAGGCTTGCTGGTGATGATCCCACCCAGCATCACCGCACCCATCACCATCATGGCGTTGGGATCGCCCTTGGCGGAGTTCACAAACTGGGCCAGTCCGATCACACCGGCCGCGCCACCCTTGTTTTCATATTGCACAGTATCCACCAGCTTGGCGTCGATCAGTGCTTTGCCCAAGGCGCGGCCTGTGCCGTCCCAACCGCCGCCGGGGTTGGCGGGGAGCATCATTTTCAGATTGGTGGCTGCACGTGCCGACAAAGGCAGAGCACCGGCAGCAGCCATCACGGCCATGGATTTGAGGAAAGTATCGCGACGCATGGAAGTCTCCTGTGGTTATTGGTAGGGCCTATGATGCGGGCCGTGGCTGTCAAACGGCTGTCCAAATTCCCTAGGGGAAACCCGTAATTCGCACCCTGCTCTGGCCATGCATTTACTCTTGATCGAAGACGATCCCGCCCTGTTCACCACCCTGCAACGCAGCCTGGTACGTGCACAAATGCGGGTCGATGTCTGCAGCGATGGTGCACAAGCGCTCACCCACTGGAACACGCTCCAGCCCGATGTGGTGGTGCTCGACCTGAGCCTACCGGGAGTAGACGGGCTCGACGTACTCAAGCAGGCGCGCCGCAGCGGCCTGCGCACGCCGGTTCTGATATTGACCGCTCGCGGAACGGTCGGCGACAAAGTGCTGGGCCTGAATGCCGGTGCCGACGATTACCTGCCCAAGCCGTTTGATCTCGACGAGCTGGAAGCCCGCATACGCGCCCTGCATCGCCGCAATGCCGACAACCCGACACCGCAGAGCAGCGACCTGCTGGTCGGAGAGTTGCGGCTCGACCGCAACAGCGGCGCCATCTATCACCGCCACGAGGTCTTGGACTTGACCCCTCGGGAGCTCGCCCTGATGACGGCCCTGATGTTGCGCCCGGGCCATGCGGTCAGCAAAGAACGCTTATTTGAAGTGGTGTTTCCCGGCCAAGTGGATGTGCAGTTTGAAGCGATCGAGGTGGTGGTGTACCGCCTGCGCAAGAAGCTCACCGCCATGCGGGTCAGCCTGGTGACCCTGCGCGGGCTTGGCTATTTGCTCAAGGCCGACTGAGATGGCGAGCCGCCGCCCTGCGCCCTCATTACGCAAGAGCCTGTTACTGGGTATCTTGATTCCGATTTTGTTGTTTGTATTGGTAGACACCTACAGCCTTTACCAGCAGGCGCTGGCCGCGGTCAACACGGCCTATGACAGGACGCTGCTCGCCTCCGCCAAAGCCATTGGCGAACTATTGGACATTGAAGGGCGAGGTGCGGATGCTCGGCTCAGGGCGCAAGTACCCTACTCTGCCCTTGAAGCGTTTGAGGCAGACAACCGCAGCCGCATGAGCTACCGGGTGTCTGACGCCAAAGGCCAATGGGTCGATGGCGAGCAAGACATCAAGGTCTGGACGGGTCAGCTGCCCCAGCAGGGCCCCTATGCCGCGCTGGTAGATTTTTACGACGACACCTTCCGGGGCGATGCGGTGCGGGTAGCCGTACTGCTGCAGCCGGTGGCCAGTGGGCGGGAGCGCACCATGGCCATGGTGCAGGTGGCAGAAACGCTGGAGCTGCGCCACACCCTGGCGCGACAAATTTTGCTGGACACACTCCAGCGGCAGCTGATTCTGATCACCGTCATTACCGCGGTGGTGATGCTGGTGGTAGACCGTGCCACCCGCCCGGTGCGGCAGCTGAGCGAAGAGCTAGAGCAGCGCAGCGAGGACGACCTGACCGCCTTGCCTGCCGGCGAATTGCCGCTGGAAATTCAGCCGCTGGCGGTGGCCACCAACCATGTGATGCACAAGCTGCAACACCTGCTGGACCACCAGAAGCGCTTTGTACGTGATGCGGCACACCAACTCCGGACCCCATTGGCGGTGCTCAAGGTGCAGGTGCAATCGGCACTGCGGGGCGACATAGCCGCTCAGGACGGCCTGAAAGAAATTGCCTCCACGGTCGACCGGGCCACCCAACTGGCCAACCAAATGCTCTCACTGGCCAAAGTGGAACAAGTGCGCCAACAGCAAGACTTTGCGGCTATGGACTGGGCAGAGCCGGTCCGGACCATTGCGCTGGATCTGTCGGCCTTGGTGGGCGAAAAAGACCTCGACTTCGAACTCGTGACCGAGCCTTGTCCGGTGATGGCCCACGAATGGATGCTGCGGGAAACCATCCGTAACCTGCTGCACAACGCTGTGCGCCTATCACCGCAGGGCGGCGACTTGATGATCCGTTTGCAGCGAGATGGCGACTGGGCACAGCTCACAATTTCGGACAGCGGGCCCGGCATCAGTGATGCCTTGCGTATGCGGTTGTTTCAGCCATTTGCGGCCGGAAGCACCCACTCGGGGTCAGGCCTTGGGCTCACGATCACCCGGGAAATGGTGCTCGCACTGGGGGGAACCATCCAGCTGAACAACCGGTATTCAGGGGACGCCTGCACCGGACTGGATGCTTGTGTACGATTACCGCTCTATCTCAGCTGAAGTTTTCGCATGCAAAGCACCCGGATCGACAAGTGGCTGTGGGCCGCACGTTTTTTCAAAACCCGCTCGCTGGCCACGGATGAAGTCCAACTCGGCCGGGTGCAGTGGGAAGGCCGAGACGTCAAACCCGCCAAAGAGGTCAAGGCCGGAGACACCCTGACGATCTGGCAAGGCAAGGTCAAAAAGGTCGTACAAGTGCTGCTCATCAGTGAGCAACGCGGCCCGGCACCTGTGGCGCAACTGATGTACGCAGAAACCCCGGACAGCGTGCGCGACCGTCTAGCGGCCGCCGAGCAACAACGCCTAAGCCCGGAGCCCGCCCACACAATTGCGGGTGGTCGACCTACCAAACGCGACCGGCGCGCCCTGCAAACCGGCTGGAACGAGCGCTGGAGCGCCTCGCTGGACTGAAGCCCCTACTGTGCTCAGCCCCTGCGCCTGACCCGCAACCATCCGTTCGAAAGCGGCGATAATCGGGGGTTACTACTGAGGCACCGAGCATCCGGCAGGAGCGCCGCACCCCTCAGGGCCCCCGCCATAGAACGACATTTGGAAAGCCCTTCTGCATGACCGCCCTCACCCCCGTATCCATTTCCCCCGTTGAAGACATCGTGGCCGACATGCGCGCCGGCCGCATCGTGATTCTGGTGGACGAAGAGGACCGTGAAAACGAAGGCGATCTGGTTCTCGCCTCGGACCACGTCACGCCCGAAGCGATCAACTTCATGGCCCGTTTTGGCCGTGGGCTGATCTGCCTGACCCTGACCCGCGAACGCTGCGAGCACCTGAAGCTGCCCCCGATGGCAGCACGCAACGGCACCGTGTACAGCACCGCGTTTACCGTCTCTATTGAAGCCGCCGAAGGCGTGACCACCGGCATTTCTGCCGCAGACCGCGCAACAACCGTGCAAGCCGCGGTGGCGAAAAACGCGGTGGCGACCGATCTGGTGCAACCCGGCCACATTTTCCCACTGCAGGCAGTGGACGGTGGCGTGCTCATGCGCGCAGGCCACACCGAAGCCGGTTGCGATCTGGCGGCCATGGCCGGCTGCAGCCCCTCGGCCGTGATCTGCGAGATCATGAAAGACGACGGCACTATGGCCCGTCTGCCCGACTTGCAGCTGTTCGCAGCCGAACACGGCCTGAAAATCGGCACGATCGCCGACCTGATTGAACACCGCAGCCGTGTCGAATCCCTGATCGAGCCCGTGGGCAGCCGTACCATGAAAACGGCGTACGGTGAATTCACCGCCCACGCCTTCAAAGACAGCACCGGACAAGGCGTGCACCTAGCGCTCGTCAAGGGCGAGTGGGACGCCGGCACTGTGGTCCCTGCGCGTGTGCATGAGCCGCTCTCGGTGCTGGACGCATTGGAAGTCAACCGCAGCATGCACTCCTGGAGCCTGGATGCTGCTCTGGCTTATATCGCCGCTGAAGGCAAAGGCGTGGTGGTGCTCCTCAATTGCGGCGAAAGCGGCGAGCAGTTGCTGTGCCAGTTTGAAGGCACCGCGCGCGCGTCGCAAGCGCCTGAGCGGGGCCGCATGGACCTGCGCACTTACGGCATCGGCGCCCAGATTCTGCTCAAGTGCGGTGTGCAGAAAATGCAACTCATGGGAAGCCCGCGCCGCATGCCGAGCATGACCGGTTACGGCCTCGAAATCACCGGCTACATCAGCAAATAACTCGAATAAAGGAATCACCCATGTTTGGCGCAGACAAAGGCACCGCAGCCTCCGACCGTTTGAACGGCAAGAAACTCAACATCGGCATCGTGCAGGCCCGCTTCAATGCGGACATCACCAATGCACTCGCCAACGCCTGTAAGACCGAATTGCTGGCTCTGGGCGTATCTGAAAAAGACATTGACCATGTCACCGTACCGGGTGCCCTGGAAGTGCCGGTAGCGCTGCAAGCCATGGCGGAAAAAGGCACATACGATGCGCTGATCGCGCTGGGCTGCATCATCCGCGGCGAAACCTACCACTTTGAGCTGGTGGCGAACGAATCCGGTTCTGCCGTGACCCGCGTATCTCTGGACTACCAGATTCCCGTGGCCAATGCGATTCTCACCACTGAGAACCTCGAACAAGCCGTAGCCCGCCAGACCGACAAGGGGCGCGATGCTGCCCAAGTCGCCGTCGAAATGGCCAACCTGTTGGAGAGCATCTAATGAGCGATACCCCCAGCACCTCCGCGGCCAAGCGCCCTCCCCGTCAGAGCCGCACCGGCCTTACCACCACCGGCGCCCGCAAAGCAGGCAGCAAATCCAACCGCACCCGCGCCCGCGAATTCGCGCTGCAAGGCCTTTACCAAAGCCTGGTGGGCCGCAATGCGGTGGACGACATTGACCCGTTCACCCGTGACCTGGCCGGTTTTGCCAAAGCGGACGCCGTGCATTTCGATGCCTTGCTGCACGGCTGCGTTGCCCAAGCGGAAGAGCTTGACGCCCTGATCATTCCGGCATTGGACCGTCCGATGGCCGAGATTTCGCCGGTCGAACACGCCATCATGTGGATCGGTGCTTACGAGTTGAAGCACTGCCTCGATGTGCCATGGCGCGTGGTGCTCAATGAGTGCATCGAACTCGCCAAAGAATTCGGCGGCACCGATGGCCACAAATACGTCAATGGCGTGCTCAACGGCATTGCCCCTCAGCTGCGCGCCGTAGAAATCGACGCCGAACGCAACAAAAAACCCGCTGCCTGACCCCACGACCGCCACGATGCACATTTCCTCACGCGCACAGAACATTGAGCCGTTTTATGTGATGGAGGTTGCCAAGGCAGCTTCTGCCCTTGCTGCACAAGTGGCGCACAGCGATGCGCCTATGGTGTTCCTCAATATCGGGGAACCCGATTTCACTGCACCTCCCCTGGTGCAAGCGGCCGCCGAACAGGCGATTCGCGATGGTGTCACCCAATACACCGCGGCCACCGGTCTGCCTGCGCTACGCGAACGCATCAGCGCCTGGTACGCCAGCCGCTTTGGCGTGCAAGTGGCGCCGGAGCGCATCGTGGTCACGGCAGGAGCCTCCGCAGCGCTGCACCTGGCCTGTCTGGCCCTGATTGAGCCGGGCGACGAAGTCTTGATGCCGGACCCCAGCTACCCGTGCAACCGCCATTTTGTGAGCGCCGCCGAGGGCAAGGCTGTGCTGCTGGAAACCTCAGCAGACGAGCGCTACCAGCTCAGCGCCGCCAAAGTGGAGGCTGCTTGGGGCCCGCGCACACGCGGTGTACTGCTGGCTTCGCCATCGAACCCCACAGGCACCTCGATTCACCCTGACGAACTGCGCCGCATCCATGCAGTGGTGCAGGCCAAGGGTGGTATCACTTTGATTGACGAGATCTATCTGGCACTCAGCCACGACGACCAGTTCGGTCACACTGCGCTGGCGCTGGATGACCAGGTGATCAGCATCAACAGCTTCAGCAAGTACTTCAACATGACGGGTTGGCGCTTGGGCTGGATGGTGGTTCCGCAAGACCTGGTGCCGGTGATTGAGCGCCTAGCCCAAAACCTGTTCATTTGCCCCAGCACCATCGCCCAGCATGCGGCACTGGCCTGCTTCGAGCCGGAGAGCATTGCGCTCTACGAGGCCCGTCGCGCCGAGTTCAAAGCGCGTCGCGACTATTTCATTCCGGCCCTGCGTGATCTGGGTTTCAGCATTCCGGTGGAGCCCGACGGAGCCTTTTATGTGTGGGCTGATTGCTCGGAACTTTGCGCGCGACTCGGGCTCCAAAGTAGCTGGGAGTTTGCCTTTGAAGTCATGAACCGTGCCCATGTAGCGATCACGCCCGGTCGGGACTTCGGCACCGCGCAGACGGCCCAGTTTGTCCGCTTTTCGACCGCAAGCTCGATGCAACAATTAGAAACAGCCATCCAGCGTTTGCGTGCGATGCTCACATCCGTTTAAGCCCTCACACCATGAACCAAGACCTTTCCATCCTGCACCTGATCCTGAACGCGAGCATCGTGGTCCAGGCCGTCATGGCCTTGTTGATGCTGGTATCGATTGCCAGCTGGGCCGCCATCTTCCGCAAGCTGTTTTCGCTCAAACGCATCAAAACCCAAAACGAAGCTTTTGAACGCGATTTTTGGTCAGGCTCCAGCCTCAATGATCTGTTCAACGCAGCGAGTCGCAATGCCCAGACTTGTGGCCCGATGGAGCGTATTTTTGCCAGCGGCATGCGCGAATTTCAAAAGCTGCGCGAGCGCCGTGTGAGCGACGTGGGCACCTTGATGGACGGCGCGCGCCGTGCGATGCGCGCCAGCTTCCAGCGTGAGATGGACGAGGTCGAGAGCAACCTGTCCTTTCTGGCATCAGTCGGGTCGGTGTCGCCGTATGTGGGTCTGTTCGGCACCGTCTGGGGCATCATGCACGCCTTCACCGGCTTGGCCTCTTTGCAACAAGTGACCTTGTCGACCGTGGCGCCGGGTATTGCAGAGGCCTTGGTGGCGACCGCCATCGGCCTGTTTGCAGCGATTCCGGCGGTGGTGGCGTACAACCGCTTCGCACGCGACCTGGACCGCATCGCCATCCAGCAAGAAACCTTCATTGAAGAGTTTTCGAACATCCTGCAACGCAACGTGAGCGCCCAGCCTGCGCCGGCAGCCCGCTAAGCCGCACAAGGAATCAACATGCCTGCTGTCGCCGGACGTGGCCGTGGTCGCCGCACCATCAACGAGATCAACATGGTGCCCTTCATCGATGTGATGTTGGTGCTCTTGATCATCTTCATGGTGACCGCACCCTTGATTACCCCCAGCGTGATTGACTTGCCCAGCGTGGGCAAAGCATCGCGTCAGCCTGACCAGATCATCCAGGTGACTCTGACCAAGACCGAGTCGCTCGAGGTCAAAGTAAAAGAGAAAACCTCGTCTGTGGCACTCAAAGACCTGGCCGCCACCGTCAAGCAGGCACAAGGCACGGGCGACGGGGCTGCGCCAGCCAACTCGGCAGTGGTGATCAGTGCCGACAAGAACGTGAAATACGAGAGCGTGGTCAAAGTCATGGACACCTTGCAGCGTGCCGGCATTCAGCGGGTCGGCTTGTCCGTCCAGCTGGCCAACTGAGTCTCCGATTTGCACCATGCCCGCTGCTGATACCCGACAGGAATTTGCGCCGCCCCACACACCGGGCATGTTGCGCGCGCTGGTCATGGCCTTGGTGGCGCATGCGGCGCTGGTGGCGGTGCTGGCAATTGGCGTGGCCTGGAAACGCGAACTCCCGCCCGCCACGGTAGAGGCTGAGCTGTGGTCTGCGATTCCGCAAGAGGCGGCGCCCCCGCCGCCGCCTGAAGAGCCGCCAGAGCCTGAAGTCGAGCCTGAGCCAGCCCCCAAGCCAACGCCGACTCCCCCGCCCCCCGTGGTCAAGCCCGCAGAGCCGGAAGCCCCGAGTAAGGCAGACATCGCGTTGGCCAAAGAAAAAGAGCGCCGTATCGCCGAAGAAAAGCAAAAGGAATTGCAAGCGCAAAAGGCAGAAGCGCGCAAGGCCCAAGAAAAACGTGAGCTCGAAAAGCAGGCTCAGGAAAAAGCGGCCAAAGACAAGCAAGACAAAGCCCGTGCCCAGTTGCGCGAAAAAGAACAGCTGGAAAAAGAAAAGCTCGCCAAAGAGAAAGCGGCACGCGAGGCGAAAGAGAAAGCAGACAAAGCCAAACTGGCCGACGCCGCCAAACTCAAGGCGCAAAAAGCGGCCAAAGAAGATGCCAAGCGCACAGAAGAGCTGCGCCAGCAGCAAATCGCCCGCATGACTGGTCTGGCGGGAGCCAGCGGCAGTGGTGCGCCAGGCTCCACCGGTACCGCCGCGAAGAGCTCAGGCCCTGGGGCGAACTACAGTGGGCGCATCCAGGCGGCGGTCAAACCCAACATCACGTTCACCGACACGATTGTCGGCAACCCCAAAACTGAGATTGAAGTGAGCCTGAGCGCAAGCGGCGAAATCTTGAGCAAGCGCGTTATCAAACGCAGCGGTAACAAGGCCTGGGATGACGCGGCCGAAAATGCGATCGACAAAACCCGCAAGTTGCCGCTGGACGATGGCAAGGTTTGGTCGCCGATGATCATCGTGATCTCGCCGCAGACCTTGGTCGGCCCCTAATCCGCTCAGTTCTGCTCTGTTTTTGATAGCTACTGGCGCAGATATCTAGAGCGCCAGCAGCCTTTTTTATCAAAAATCAGTCGTAGGCAATCGCGGCCACTCCCCCATTGGCCTGTGCACGCCAGCTCGCAAGGGCTGCGTCGGTGGGGTAAAACTTGGCGGCTTCGCCCAGATGCAAATCAGCCGCTGCCTGCTCTACCGGATGGGCGCCTGCCGCACTACACACCAACTGCAGACGGACTGACAGGCCGCGCACCGTTTCCCCATGTTCGGTTGCTTCGCGCACGGCAGGAAATTCGCGCACCAGGGCCGCCACATCGGGCGCACGCCCCTGGGCATCGAGCTTCACCGGTACACGCAGGTACTTGCCAAACTTGCAGCGTGCCTGCTCCAGGCTCCAGATGTGCTGCACCGTCAATTGCATACCGCCCGAGAAGCGGTCCGGCATGGCCTTGCCTTCCACGATGATGAGCTCATCGTCCTTCAACAAGTCTTTGTAGGTATTGAGCAGTGCCTCGCTGGCGCGCGCCTCGATCATGGCGGACTTGTCGTCGAGCTTGAACAGGGCCAGTTTGCCGCGCTGCCCGTTGATCACCCGCAACTCGGTCACGATGCCGGCCAGCAACTGGGGCTCGCGGGAGTCTTTGAGCTCTTCAATCGGTCGACGGGCGAATTTGCGGACCTCGGTGGCGACTTCGTCAAACAAGTGGCCGGACAAGTAGAAACCGACTGCCGTTTTCTCTTGGGTCAGGCGCTCTTTCACCCCCCAAGGCGTGACCTCCACCAGGTCGGGCTCTTGCGTGCTGGACCCATGGTCGTCGTCACCGCCCATGTCAAACAGCCCCACCTGGTTGGCGTTGGCGGCCGACGCAGCGGCAAACTCAAACGCCCGGTCCATGGAAGCCACCAACTCTGCCCGGTTCAGGTGCAGCGAGTCAAACGCTCCGGCCTTGATCAGCGCTTCCACGCATCGCTTGTTCATGCGGCTGCGGTCGACGCGGCGGGCAAAGTCAAACAGGCTCTTGAACGGGCCAGCTTCTTCCGTCGGGCCCCTGCCCTCGCGGGCAGCCACGATGGCCAGAATCGCCTGCTCGCCGGTGCCCTTGATGGCACCCAGCCCGTAGCGAATCTCTTTGTTCGAAATCGGCTCGAAGCGATAAAAGCCGCGGTTGATGTTGGGCGGCTCAAAGCTCAGGCCCATCTTCTCGGCGTCTTCAAACAACACCTTGAGCTTGTCGGTGTCGTCCATTTCGACTGTCATGTTGGCGCAGAAGAACTCGGCGGTGTAGTGCACCTTGATCCAGCCGGTGTGGTACGCCAGCAAAGAGTAGGCAGCCGCGTGTGACTTGTTGAAGCCGTAGCCTGCGAACTTCTCCATCAAGTCAAAAACCTCATCGGCCTTCGCTTCAGGGATGCCGTGGGTCTTGAACGCACCGGCCCGGAAAATACCCCGGTGCTCGTCCATCTCTTCTTTCTTCTTCTTGCCCATGGCGCGGCGCAGCAAGTCGGCGCCGCCGAGTGAGTAGCCGCCCAGAATCTGGGCGGTCTGCATCACCTGCTCCTGGTACACCATGATGCCGTAGGTCTCGGAGAGCATCTCGGCCACGGCCGGGTGCGGATACTCCACCACTTCGCGCCCGTGCTTGCGCGCCACGAAACTCGGAATCAGGTCCATAGGCCCCGGGCGGTACAGCGCGTTCAGGGCAATCAGGTCTTCCAGGCGGCTGGGCTTGGCGTCGCGCAACATGCCCTGCATGCCGCGGCTTTCAAACTGGAACACCGCCTCCGTTTTACCTTCGCTGAACAGCTTATAGACCTTGGCATCGTCGAGCGGCAGGTTCTCGTAGGCGAACTTTTCCTGACCCGGATGCCGCTTGCGGATGAACTCGGCCGCAATTTCCAGAATGGTGAGCGTGGCCAAGCCCAAAAAGTCGAACTTCACGAGGCCGATGGCTTCCACATCGTCCTTGTCGTACTGGCTCACTGCGGATTCGCTGCCGGGCTGCTGGTAGAGCGGGCAGAAGTCGGTGAGCTTGCCCGGGGCGATCAACACGCCCCCGGCGTGCATGCCGATGTTACGGGTCATGCCCTCCAGCTTGCGGGCCATCTCCAGCAGGGTTTTGACGTCTTCTTCTTTGGCCTCGCGCTCCGCCAGAATCGGCTCTGCCTCGGTGGCGTAGACGTATTTGTCGCTCTTCTTGCCATCGGTCGGCGGCAACTGCAGCGTGACGTTGGTGCCCGGCTTGTTCGGGATGAGCTTGCTGATGCCATCGCAAAAGGTGTAGCTCATGTCCAGCACCCGGCCTACATCGCGCACCACGCCGCGGGCGGCCATGGTACCGAAGGTGGCAATCTGGCTCACGGCGTCTTTGCCGTATTTGTCCTTCACATAGTCGATCACCAGGTTGCGGTTGGTCTGGCAAAAGTCGATGTCGAAGTCGGGCATGGAGACCCGCTCCGGGTTCAAAAACCGCTCAAACAGCAGGTTGTAGCGCAGAGGGTCCAAGTCGGTAATCTTGAGCGCATACGCCACCAGCGAGCCGGCACCGGAGCCGCGCCCCGGGCCTACCGGGCAGCCGTTGTTCTTGGCCCAGTTGATGAAGTCGCCCACGATCAAAAAATAACCCGGGAAACCCATTTTCAAAATGGTGCCCAGCTCAAACTCCAAGCGCTCCACATAGCGTGGCATCTCTGCGGCCCGCTCTTGTTCGTTGGGGTAGAGATGCACCATGCGCTCGTTCAACCCTTCAAACGAGGCGTAGCGGAAATACTCTTCGGGCGTCATGCGCTGCCCGTTGACTTCGGGGGTTGGGAAGGCGGGCAACTGCGGCTTGCCCAGCACCAGCGTCAGGCTGCAGCGTTTGGCAATTTCAATCGTGTTGGCGATTGCCGAGGGAATATCGGCAAACAGCTCCTCCATCTGGGCTGCGCTTTTGAAATACTGCTCGCGGGTGAAGCGGCGCACGCGCTTGGGGTTGCTCAGGATCTCGCCATCGGCAATACAGATGCGGGCTTCATGCGCCTCAAAGTCGTCCTGCTCCGCAAACTGGATGGGGTGGGTCGCCACCACCGGCAGCTTCATGCGGGCAGCCAACTTCACCGCAGCGACCACATGCGCCTCATCGTCGGCGCGGCCTGCGCGCTGCAGCTCAATGTAAAAGCGGTGGGGAAAAACACCCGCCAACTGCAGCGCCACATCGTGCGCACGGGCAGTGTCGCCCTGCACCAGCGCTTGGCCCACCGGCCCGGCTTGTGCGCCTGAAAGCGCAATCAGGCCTTCGTTGAGCTCTTTGAGCCAAGCCATCTTGATGACGGCCTGGTTCTTCACCACGTTTTGCGTGAATGCGCGGGCAATCAGCTCCGAGATGTTCAGGTAGCCCTGCTTGTTTTGCACCAGCAGGATGATGCGTGTGACGGCTGTGGCGTCGCCACCCAGGCCTTCGAGAATGATTTCTGCGCCTATGACCGGCTTCACACCTTTGCCACGGCCACCTTTGTAAAACTTGATCGCTCCGAACAGATTGTTCAGGTCGGTGATGGCCAGCGCCGGCTGCCCGTCTTTGGCCGCCATTTTGATGACATCGTCGATACGGGTGGTTCCGTCGACGACAGAAAACTCAGTGTGAAGGCGCAGGTGTACAAACATCCGGTCATTGTAGTTTTCGATTGGCGGCAGACCTTGGAGAAGGGTTTGCATCTGCGCCACAATGCGGGCTACGCATTGCCAACCCGGAAAAAGTCCCTCAAACCCCGTGACCCGCCGTTTATTCAGTCCCCATGGATCCGCTTTGGTGGAGATCGCCCCTGGCATGCTGATTGCCCACATGCACGGCGACTGGAACGCCGAAATGCGGGCCCTGATAGCTGCCCAAATGAAGGCGCAAGTCCCCACGCTGAACGCGGCGGGCCCTTGGGGCATCATCAATCACATGCATGACACACTGGTCTACGGGCCGGACATCTATGCCCAAACCCGCGCGGACTACGCCAACCGCCCGGCAGGCTCCCGTCTCCAAGCGGTGGCCTTTGTGATTGCTCCGCACGTGGAAGGCGCCTCATTGCTGCGCAGCCGGTTTGAAAGCTTGCTGGACGGTGTGATCGCCTCCCGCGTTTTTGCCGACAGCCAGAGCGCCAAAGAGTGGATCAAAGCCCAGCTCCAACTGCCGGATGCGTCTGGCCTGAACCCGGGCAATTAAAATCAACCGGTGAACACCGTACTGAACATCTCCACCTACAAATTCGTCCCGCTGCCCGACGCAGCCGCTTTACGCGAGGTATTGCTAGGCCGCGCCCAGGCCCTGCAGCTCAAAGGCACCATTCTCTTGGCCGAAGAAGGCATCAATATGTTCCTCGCCGGTCCGGCAGACGATGTGCGCAGTTTTGTCACCCAGCTCCAACAAGACCCGCGGTTTGCAGATATTGCGCCCAAGGAAAGTTGGTCGGACACCCAGCCGTTCAAGAAAATGCTGGTGAAGGTGAAGGGCGAAATCATCCGCATGAACCACCCCACCATCAAGCCCGCTGACGGGCGCGCGCCCGCGGTGGCACCTGCTACTGTCAAGCGCTGGCTGGATCAAGGCCATGACGACAACGGCCGCCCGGTGGTCACCCTGGATACGCGCAACGACTTTGAAGTCGATGAAGGCACTTTTGAGGGTGCGATCGACTGGCGTATCACCAAGTTCACCGAATTTCCGGACGCCTTCCGCGCCCATCTGGACGAACTCAAGGACAAAACCGTGGTGAGCTTTTGCACCGGGGGCATACGCTGCGAAAAGGCGGCCATCCTGATGCGCGAAGAAGGTCTGGAACACGTCTACCAGCTCGAAGGCGGCATCCTCAAGTACTTTGAAGAGACCGACGGCAGCCACTACCACGGCGGCTGCTTTGTGTTTGACGAGCGCCGAGCCCTTAGCGCAGATCTGCAGGCCACCGGCCTGCAAAGCAGCAGCGAAGCCTGAGCAGTTAGCGCTGCACCTGGGGGGCGCCAGCAGACAGATTGGCGCGCTTGAGCCACGTAAACACCGAGTCCACCGTGATGGTTTCGATGCGGTCGGCGTAGCGCTTCTCATCCGGATGATCGTCAAACGCCACATTGGCTTTCGTCATGCGGGCTCCAAGCCGAACCAGCGGCGTGATGGTCAGGGTCGTCGGCTGATAGGCGGTGCGCTGCAGCCAAGTCTGCGCCTGCGTGCGACTGGTCACCGGCTCAGTGCTAGCCGCCGTCATCGCAAAGGCCAGTGTTTCAATGGCCCACTGGTTGCTCTGCTGGTACTTCTGAGACCACGGGTAGCTGACCATGTTGTAGCGCGGCTCGTGCAGCACCAAGGACCGCGGCCCGTCCAGCAACACTTTCAGCAACGCCGCCTCTGCTTGCGGATTGAGCGCGACCCAGGCTGCTTCGTATTGCCAGAGGTCGTCCAGGAAGAATTCCCCGAGCCCTTGCCGGTAAATGGCCGACTCCGCCGTCCCGCACACATTGAGTTTGTGCAGCACCCGCCACACATGCCCGCCATCGGGGGTGTCTTGCCGGTACACAAACCCGAGGTGCGAGTAGCGCACACCGTATTTGCTCAGGTCCTGCCCGGCTCGCGCCATGACCACCACCTTGGCACCGCTGGCATCCAGCGCCTGCAGCGTTTTCCAGGCCAAGGTCATCGACTTGTCCACCTTGGCGGGCGTCAGGTCCTGGGGCTCATCACAAGTCCGGCCTGCCTGCGCTTGGCCGGCACACGCCAGGGCGACCACTCCTGCCGCCATCCATCGCTGCAGGTAAATAATGCGGCTCACTGGCTCACGCGTTCGTTGTGCAACAAAGCTTTACCGATTTCGTTAGGCACAAACGCAATCACCTTACCCGCCACCGACAACACCACGCCGGTGCTGATCACGCTGACAAAGACCACGGTGCCTAAAGCCGCAGAGGCACCGGAGGCAGCTTTGCCCGACACCTCCACGCTGGCGCGTGCGCCGTCCGACATGCGCTCCAGCAGATAGACCGTGCCTTTGGCCGAGGCCTCTACGCCCTTCACCACCAACACCGCGCCTGCGGTGGAAAAAGCCACAGGAATGGCGATCACCGCACCCGCGCTCGCACCGACGACCGAGGCCACTGGCATGGCGCTGATGGCGCTGAACGCGGAAGCGTCAGTCTGCGAATAAGCATGAAAAGGCGCCATAGCTCCCGCGGATATTGCGCAAGCAGCTATGAATTTAGTAGCAAAACGGATCGTCAAAATAGAACTCCGATAGTCTGAGAGCCCACAGCTTACGCATTATTCAAGCGTGCACAAAAAAGCCCGCCGAAGCGGGCTCAAGCATTTCAGACCGAAGAGGCCTGAAGAAAGCTTATGCCTTCAGTTTGGCGGCAATGGATGCCACGCGTGCGCCATAGGCTTTGGCGGTGTCCAGGTCGCCTTGGGGGATGTCTTCCGCCGGGCTGGTGGGGCCGACTTGGGCCATCACGCCGGAGTTGGAACCGATGCGGTTGATGGTGCCGTCGTTCATGGCAGGCTGGCCCACCCAGATCATGCCGTGCTGCTGAGACAGGGTGATGAAGTACTGGATAGTGGACAGCTTGTCGCCGCTAGGGCTGGCAGAAATCGTGAAGCCGCCAGCCACCTTGTCTTTCCAGGCGGTGGTGAACCAACGCTTGCTAGATGCATCGGCAAACTTCTTGAACTGCCAGGAGGCCATACCCATGTAAGTGGGGGAACCGAAGATCACCGCGTCTGCCGCATCCAGAGTGGCCCACTGGGCATCGGTGATGTCGCCATTGGCGTCGATGGTGATCAGCTCGGCGCTCGCGCCTTCAGCCACGAATTGCGCTACGCGCTGGGTGTGACCGTAACCGGAATGGAATACAACTGCTACTTTTGCCATTTTGTTAACTCCTAGGTAAAAAGACTCAAAGAAAGGCATCCGCACCCTGCGGACACCCGAAAAAATCAGGCTTCCAGATCGAAAACTAGCACTTCTGCATCCTGCGCCGCATCCAGCACCAAGGTGCTTTCAGCACTCAGCAAGGCGGCATCACCCGTCTGCAAGGGCGTGCCATTCACCGACACCGAACCGCGCAGCACCTGCACATAGCCTTTGCGGGCAGGGTCCAGCGCCAAGGTTGCAGTTTCTGCCCCGTCCAGCAAACCGCTATACAACTTGGCGTCCGCATGGATCAGCACACTGCCTTCTGCGCCGTCAGGCGAGGCCACCAACTTGAGCAGGCCTTGCTTGTCCGCTGCAGCAAAGGTTTTTTGCTCGTAGCTCGGGGGAATACCGGTCACATTGGGCTCGATCCAGATCTGGAAGAAATGGGTGGTGTCATTCGGCGCGTGGTTGAACTCGCTGTGCGTCACACCGGTACCGGCACTCATGCGCTGCACATCACCGGGCGGAATGCCCTTGATGTTGCCCATGCTGTCTTTGTGCGCCAGGTTGCCCGACATGACATAGCTGATGATCTCCATATCACGGTGACCATGAGTGCCGAAGCCGGTGCCGGGTGCGATGCGGTCTTCATTGATCACCCGCAGATTGCCCCACCCCATGTGCGCGGGGTCGTAGTACCCGGCGAACGAAAAGCTGTGGAAAGACTTGAGCCAGCCGTGGTCAGCGTAGCCTCTGTCCTGCGATTTGCGTACGGTCAACATGTGAAGTGCCTCTGGTTTCGTATGGGTTGAACTTTAGGCCTCGACCAGGCCTTTTCCATCCATACCGTTTGATGGCATCATTCAAAAAAACTCAACTTAAGGGTATCGATCATGCAAACGGCACGCGACTTCCTCACCCCTGATGCCCTCTCCATGCTGCAGACCATTGCCGAGGCCGGCAGCTTCGCCGCCGCCGCGCGGGACATGGGCATGGTGCCCAGCGCCTTGACCTACCGGGTGCGCCAAATCGAGGACGCGTTGGACGTGCTGCTATACGACCGCAGCTCCCGCCAAGCCAAGCTCACCGCTGCCGGAGCGGAGTTGTTGCGGGAAGGTGCACGCCTACTGGAAGAAATTGACGCCGTGGCCAACCGTGTCAAACGCGTGGCCACCGGCTGGGAGCCGCAACTCACGATTGCGATCGACACCGTGATCTCCAAGCCGGTCATGATGGAGATGTGCGACAACTTTTTCAGCCAATCCCCGCCCACCCGTATCCGCCTGCGGGAAGAGACCCTCTCCGGCACGCTGGAGGCCCTCACTACCGGCCAGGCAGACCTGGCCATCGGCGTCGGGGCGGACTCGGCGCGCACCGCCGGTGTGCACAGCAAGCCCATGGGGTCGATCAGCTTTGTCTACGCCGTCGCCCCGCACCACCCGCTCGCACAAGCCCCGGAGCCGCTGAGTGACGAGCTGATTCAAAAACACCGGGCGGTCGCCGTAGCCGACTCGGTGCAACGCGGCGCGGGCCAAACCTTTGGCCTGCTTAGCGGGCAGGATGTGTTCACCGTACCCACCATGCACGCCAAGCTCGACGCCCAATTGCGCGGTCTGGGTGGCGGCAACCTGCCCCGCTGCATGGCAGACGCCTACATACAAACCGGCCGCTTGGTCGTGAAGAAAACCGAGCGCCCCCAACGCAACGTGCCGCTGCACTACGCCTGGCGGCAAACCAAAACCATCAACCAAGGCAGGGCCTTGCAATGGTGGCTCAGCCAACTCGAAAGTGAGACCACCCGCAGTGCCTTGCTGGACGAGCATCGCAGCAGCTAAACGATTTACGCCCCGTGGCCAGCGTGTATAAAGAGGCTATTACAACCAACGGAGACTGTGCCCATGACAACATCCCGACACATTGCCATCGTGGGGGGCGGCATGGCCGCCATCACCTGCGCACGCACCCTGGTACAGGCCGGCCACAAGGTCACCGTTTTTGAAAAAAGCCGCGGGCCCGGTGGCCGCATGTCCACCCGCGAAAGCGCCTTCGGCACGTTTGACCACGGGGCTCAGTACTTCACGGTGCGCGACCCCCGTTTCACCCAGGCCCTGCAGACCACGCCCGGCCTGTGCCGCCCCTGGAGCGCGAACGCAGTCCGCGTGCTCGACTCCCATGGCCGTGTGGCCGCCGCCGCCCTGCCCGGGCGCGATGCGCACTGGGTGCCCGTCCCCGGCATGAACGCGCTGGTGCGCGCTTGGGCACAGCCCCTGGCGGATGCCGGGCAGTTGCTCGTCAACACCCGCGTGACCGCGCTCGAACAAGACGCCCTGCACAAAAAGAAATGGCAGCTGCGCACCTCGGGTGACGCGGGCAGCAGCCACGTCTATGGCGGGTTTGACGAGGTAGTGCTCGCCATCCCCCATCCCCAAGCCCAAGAACTGCTGGCCACCACCCCCAAGGGCGCAGCGCTGGCCAAGAAAACCTCCAAAGTCTCTGTGGCGCCTTGCTGGACCCTGATGCTGGCCTACCCCCAAGCGGTGCAACCCGGCCTCACCACCCTGGGCCCGCAGTGGAACGCCGCCCGCAGCACCCACCACCGTGTGGCCTGGTTGTCGCGCGAATCGAGCAAACCCGGCCGCGGCAAGGTCGAACGCTGGACAGTGCAAGCCAGTGCAGCCTGGTCGCAGGAGCATTTGAACGACACGCCTGACCGTATTCAGGCCAAATTGATCAAGGCTTTTGCCGAGATCACCGGCATTCGCGCAGAGCCGGCCCACGCCCAAGTACACCGCTGGCTGTATGCCAAAACCGAGGCCCCATTGGGCGAACACTTTTTGTGGGACAGCAAAGCGGGCATCGGCCTGTGCGGCGACTGGTGCATCGGCCACCGCGTGGAAGATGCCTTTGTCTCCGGCCTGGAACTCGCGCTGAAAGTTGCTTAACTCCCGCACATTGAATTTGAATTACAGGGGCCGCTTTGCCCCCTCCCCCACGGGCCCGCTGCATGCGGGCTCTTTGCTTGCTGCGCTGGCCAGCTGGCTGGACGCCCGTGCCCACGGCGGGCAGTGGTTGGTGCGGATTGAAGACGTCGACACCCCGCGCTGCGTAGCAGGAGGTGGTGAGTTTATCCTGCATCAACTCGCCAGCGTGGGCCTGGTGCCCGACGAGCCTCCGGTCTGGCAAAGCCAACGAAGCGCCCTCTACCGGCAGGCGCTCGACACACTGATCGCTGCCGGAAGTGCCTACCCCTGCGCCTGCTCCCGCAAAGACACTGCACAAGCACTGGCGCAAATGGGCGCGGGCAAGGCGCGTAACGGCGAGCTGATCTACCCCGGCACCTGCCGCCACGGATTACAAGGGCGCGAGGGCCGTGCGTGGCGCCTGCGCACCGACGCTCATAGTTGTGAGCCAAAAAGCCCTCTAGCGCTCATATCAACTGCGCCACTAGCTCCTGATTTCATAGCAAATGTGAATGATGACGGTATATGGACATGGCATGACCGACGCCTCGGTGTGCAGCAGCAAGACCTTGCCCGCGAGGTGGGCGACTTCGTGCTGTTACGGGCAGACGGTTTGTGGGCCTACCAATTGGCGGTGGTGGTTGACGATGCCGACCAGGGCATCACCCACATCGTGCGGGGCGAAGACCTGGCGGACAACACCGTGCGCCAGATCGCACTGCAAATGGCCTTAGGGCTGCCTGCGGTGCGCTACCTGCACACCCCCTTGGTGCTAGGCCCCAATGGGGAAAAACTCAGCAAACAAAACGGCGCTGCAGCCCTAGACCTGAGCGACCCGGATACGACCTTGGCCAGTGCCGCTGCTGCGCTGGGCTTGTCTGCGGCAGTGGGTGACAGAGCCAGTGCGCTCAGCGCCTGGACCGCTGAGTGGCGCAGCCGTTACAACACGTGACACTGGTTTGCAGCAACCCGGGCTGCACAGGCCGTCAGCTCAGGCGCGGTACCTCGTGCCCGCCTTCTACCGTGAACTGCGACATCTGCCGCACCAGCTCTGCCGCCTGGACCTTGAGGCTGCTGGCAGCTGCGGCAATTTCTTCCACCAGCGCAGCGTTTTGTTGGGTGACTTGGTCCATCTGACTGACGGCTTCCCCGATTTGCGAGATCCCGCTGGACTGCTCGCGGCTCGCCGCGCTGATTTCTGTCAGCAAGGTGCTGACCTGTTGGGTCGAACGCAACATTTCGTCCATCGTGGCACCGGCTTGGTCGGCCAGTGTGGAGCCATGGGACACACGGTCTACGCTGGCATCGATCAGGGCCTTGATTTCTTTGGCCGCTACTGCACTGCGGCCCGCCAGCGATCGCACCTCAGAAGCCACCACTGCAAAGCCGCGGCCTTGCTCGCCGGCCCGGGCCGCTTCGACGGCGGCATTCAAGGCCAAGATATTGGTTTGAAACGCGATGGCTTCAATCACGCTCACAATGCCTGCGATTTCGCGGGACGAGTCGTTGATGCCCTTCATGGTCTCCACCACCTGCCCCACGGCGGCACCGCCGCGTTCGGCAACCTCGGCGGCTTGCTGGGCGAGCCGCTCAGCCTGCTGGGCCGCTTGGGCATTTTGGTTCACCACGGACGTCAGCTCTTCCATGGAGGCGGCGGTCTCCTCCAAGGCACTGGCCTGGCTCTCAGTCCGGGCGGACAAGTCGTGGTTGCCTTGCGCAATTTCAGCGCTGGCATTGGACACGTTGTCTGCCACCAAACGCACCGACGATACGGTGCTGTTGAGGCCTTCGCGCATGGTTTGCAGCGCCTCTTGCAGCGCTCCCAAGCTGTCTGTGCGCCCCGGGTCCAAGGCCACATGGGTGGCCAAATCGCCCGCAGCGATCAACTTGGCTGCCTGGGTGCTGCCGCGCACCGGTTTTTGGATACTGGCCAGCACCAACCGGTACACCACAAACACCACCGCCGCAGCCACCAGTGCGGTCACCACCATGGCGGTCACGCTGAAGGCGTGCGTGGCGTCAAACTCTTGCATGGAGCTGGCTGCGAACGCATTGGCGTCGACCACCGTGGCGTCCACACCGGCCCGATGCTGCTGGTACAACGTATGGACTGCGGGCAAATTAGTGCGGGCCACATCGGCTTTGCCTGCGGCGAAAGGCTCAACCACTTGGCTGCGGGCGGCCGCCAAGAAAGCCTGCGCCGCTCTGTGTTGCTCACCCAAGAGTTTGGTCTCCAGGCCGAAGGGCGGGTTCTTTTTCCAGAACTCCACCCGCTGGTCGTATTCGGTGGTCAGCTCGTCAAAGCGCTTCTTACCGTCTGCTGCGGACACGCTTCCGTCCAGCATGAGCGACAAAACCAGCCGGGTCTCGATCAGGTACATCGGGGGTGGCAGGATGTCGGCCACCACATCTTTCCCCGCATAGACCTTCAGCGCAGAGGCATCCAGCTTCTGAATGAAGAAGTAACCCTGTGCGGCAACCGCTATCGCGGCGGCAACGCCGATAGCCCCCAAAAGCGACATTACCCAGCGCAAAGACTTGAACATCTCGTTTCCCTCTTGAGTACCACGCCGCGCGGACAGCCCGCGACTGAGCGGAGATGGTGACTTTCGTCAGATCATTTGTTTAATTATATGTATATTTATCAAATTTGTTTAAAAAGATTTTTACAATGAATTTGATATTGCGCAAATTACCGATGTCGCGCCTGACTGCCTACAATGCAGGCCCTGCTTACGTGCTCTTGCCGCCATGACGAACCCTCAATCCCACCAGCCCGAATCGGCCGAAACCCTTACCCGCACTGACGACGCTGCCAAGCCCTTCATGCGCACCATCAAGAGCTTTGTAAAGCGCGCAGGCCGCATGGGCAGCGGGCAAGAGCGCGCCATGGCGGAACTGGGCCCGCAGTTTCTGGTTCCCTACCAGCCTTCTGCTCTCAATTTCGGAGCAACTTTTGAAGGTGCAGCGGGCGCTGGAGCCCCATCAGACGCCCAACGCCCGGTCGTGCTGGAAATTGGCTTCGGCATGGGCGAGGCCACCGCACAAATTGCACTCACCCTGCCGGGTACCAACTTCTTGTGCTGCGAAGTGCATGAGCCCGGGGTCGGCGCTTTGCTCAAGCGCATCGGTGAAAACAACATCCCCAACATCCGCATCTGCAACCACGATGCGGTGGAGGTGATTGACCATATGCTGCCGCTGGCCTGCCTCGATGGCGTGCACATCTTCTTCCCCGACCCTTGGCACAAAACCAAGCACAACAAGCGCCGCTTGATCCAAAGCCCACTGATCGCCAAGCTGGCGGCCCGCCTGAAGCCCGGCGGTTACCTGCACGCGGCCACCGACTGGGAGCCCTATGCCCAGCAGATTCTGGAAGTGTTGAGCGCTGAGCCCAAACTCAAAAACCGCGCCCTGCCCGCGCACCCTGAGTTGGCGGGCTACTCGCCCAAGCCGCACTACCGCCCCCTCACCAAGTTTGAGAACCGCGGCATCAAGCTCGGCCACGGCGTGTGGGACGTCGTGTTCGAGCGTATCTAAGCCCGATCCGCCCCATGGCCCGCGCACGGCCTTTGGCTCCTGCGGCCCGGCATGGTGTTCGGCCGAGCAGCGTGGTGGTGCCTGGTGGCCCCTGGCCCAGCCTACTGGCTTTCTTGACCCACCGCCTTCCGGCTGTGCCGGAAGCGGTGTGGCGTCAGCGACTGGATGCGGGCGATATCACCGACGGAGACGGTCGCACCGCCTCTGCCAGCGATGCCGCCACCCCGGGCCGCCGCCTTTACTACTACCGCGAGGTGCCGGACGAGCGCGTCATCCCGTTTCAGGAAGAGGTGATCTGGCAGGACGCGCATTTGCTGGTGGTCGACAAGCCGCACTTTCTCCCGGTGGTCCCCAGCGGCAAACATGTGCGTGAAACCCTGTTGGCCCGTTTGCAGCAACGTCTAGACCTGCCCGAACTCTCACCCATCCACCGGATCGACAAAGACACGGCCGGGCTGGTGATGTTTTCGGTCCAGGCGGCCAGCCGCAATGCCTACCAGGCCCTGTTCCGCGACCGGCTGGTGCACAAGACCTACGAATGCGTCGCCCCCTGGAACCCTGACCTGCCCTGGCCGCTGCACCGCGAAAGCCGTATCGGTGACGCCGTTCACTTCATGCAGCAGGCCGAGGTGCTGGGGGAAGTTAACGCCATCACCGACATTGCGCCGCTGGAAGTGGCAGGTGCCTGGGCCCGTTACCAATTGCAGCCGCTGACCGGGCAGCGCCACCAGCTGCGGGTGCATATGCACGCCTTGGGTTTGCCCCTGCTATTTGATGGCATCTACCCCGTCCTCACGCCCGAGGGCGCCAACGATTTCCGGCGCCCCTTGCAGTTACTGGCCCGTACCCTGGAGTTCACAGATCCGCTGAGCGGCGCAAAGCGCACATTTGACAGCCGGCGCACCCTGATGCCTTTGGCAGAAGCGCCTCCAGCGCATTGAGATTTAACGTGTCTCGCTGGGGGGCACTGTAGCCGGCAGCTCCGGCTTGTTGCCCTGGCGCAGGGCATCGACCTGCTTCTGGGCCTGGGAGGCTTTTTGGGCGGCATAGGCCTGCAAATTGGCCAGCGTAGCGGCTGAGGGCGCGGCACTCTCTGGGGATGCGCGCATCAAATCTTCAAAGCTTTGGCGATAGGGTTGCACCACTTCCGCATCCATCCGTCCGGCGATGGACTCAAACGACGCGCTGTTTTTCTGCACATCATTCAATATCGAATTCCAATGCTCATGGATGCGTTCATCGTCAGACATGAAGCGTTGAATGCTCTGGCGCGCTTTGACCTCTTCACCAAAACGGTAGGCAGGCTCTGGCAACACCAAGCCCAACAAGACGACCGCAACCACGAGCAGTGTGGCCGAAAGCCCCGGGCGCAATCCGGCTGCGGGACTACTCGCCGTCCACGGCCGCAGCAACAGCCCTGCCCACAACATGCCCGCCAGCAGGCCGCCACCATGCGCCGCGTTGTCGATGCCCGGCATGAACCAACCCAAGCCCAGCATCAGCGCCGAGAAGCCCAGCGCCCCGCCGAAAAGCCAGCGGAATTCCCCGGCCTCCACTTGTTTTCGCTCCACCCACAAAAAAACCAGCAAGGCGCCATACAGGCCGAACACGGCACCCGATGCCCCACCAGACACCGCCCGGTTGCCCTGCACCACCAAAGACACCAGATTCCCGCAGACCCCAGCCCCGAGGTAGAGCAAGGCAAACCGCCAGCGCCCGAGCAAACCCTCCAACAAGCGGCCGATATCCCACAAGGCCCACATGTTGAGCAACAGATGCCAAATGCCAAAGTGAATAAACATGGCGCTGCCCAGTCGCCACCACTGGCCGTCTTGGGTGGCCGGGGCGAAGTTGGCCCCCCAATCGAGCTGCACGCCCCGCCCCGCATGCCACCAACCGCCGCCGGCGGCGGCCAATGCCACAAACACCAGCAGGTTCAACACGATCAGCCCCACGGTGACCGGAACCTGTGCCGCAGGCGCACGCATCAACTCGGTCAGTGCCGGAGGCTGTAGGCCAGTGGTTTTGGCAGAAGGTTGTGCGGGTGTATGCATTAGGTTTATCGACCGAACGGTGCGGCCAAAGGTTCCCCGACAAACACACCTTGGGCGGGCCATGCCACGCTGCGCCAATAGGCCTCTAGCGCGGTCGCACCTTGCACATAGTGCAGCAAGAGCACCTGCGGGTGCGGGAACTTCTGCCAATGGTTGCAGGGTTCACTCACACTGCCGTAGCTCGCGGTGGCGCCGGCCTCCAGCCATTCGAGCGCGGTCATTTGGCCGCTGGTGTTGAGCAATTGCCCGCCATACGAGGTCAGATGGTCCGCCAGCGCACCGGGCACCCAGTCAATAGCCGCCGGGTTGTCAACCCGGACTGCACCGGTCTGGAGCAGCACCACGCGCTCGGGGCTTTCTGCTGTGCTGTCTTGCACCCGGAGCTGCGCGCCCAGGGGCACCAGCGGATCGGGCTGGCCCATCGCCGGCATCGGCGGGTACCAAGCGGCACGCACGTTGCGCGCCGCATCCGTAGTCCGCAGCAGTACCACGCTGGCGGGCGCTACCCCTCGTTTGCCCAACTGGCGATCGGCGGCCACACCGCGATCAATCAGCGCGGTGGCCTGGGCCACAGTGCGCCCGGCCAGCAACATACTGGGGCGCACCCCGAGGTCCGTATAGGGCCGGACCGTGGGATGGTTGAACAGCACTGAGGGGCGGCTCGTGGCACATGTCTGGCTGCACAACTCGGGCTGGTACCCCACAGTCAGGGCAGCCGTGATCGCGTTGCACTCCACCGCATAGGGTTGGGCCCATGCCAAGGCCAAGGCTTGCACCTGAGACCCCATAGTGGCTTTTATCTGAGCATTGAACGACTCGAACTCTGCCGCAGTCAGGGTCGGGCGAACCGGCAGCGCCACACGCAGCACTTGCTCGGGTGGGATGCCGCGCTGCCGGGCGTAATACTCGCCCACCGCGACTGAATTCGGGTCGTTGCTATTGATCACCAGCCCCACATCGGCTGCTACCAAATGCCCCTGAATCCGTGGCACGTTGACCCAGGCCGGTTTGGCAGGTGCCATCACCGCCGCACCGGGCTGCGCTGCTGCGTATCCAGCCCATAAACAAACAAACCCAGCTAGCGCAGCACCGCTGCGCCTGAGCCAGCTGCCAGGGAACCGCAAAGGGCTAGACCAGCTCGGCATCCAGCCAGCCTCGCAGGCTGTTGATGAAAGCCACGCCCTGGGCCTCTGCGAGTTGGGCGGTGTGCACCACTTGCTCCACCAAGCGGCCCTCAGCCAGCCAGACCTGCCGGCCGATGCCGGGCAGCAAACCGCAGGCCAGCGGCGGGGTGACCCAACGGCCGCCCAGCTTGATGGCGATGTTGCCCCGGGTGCACTCGGTCACCTCGCCGGCGCTGTTGAACAACACCGTGTCGAACACGGACGGGTCTGCGGGAGTGAACACGTCATAGTGCGCGCGGCGCGTCGTTTTGAAACGCACAAACTCGCCTTGCGCATCGGCCATGGGCCTATCGGCCAGTTGCAAGCGGACCGGCTGTGGGGAATCAGGCAGCGCAAACGCCTCGGCAGTGCACCGCCCACTGGGCTGCAGCAGCAAGCGCACCCGCCAAGCACCGGCCGGGCGGGTTTGCGCCAATGCGGCCAGGGCCTCCCGGGCCAGGGCCTCGTCCCACAAATAGCCGAAATGCGCAGCCGCCTGCGCCATGCGCTGCAAATGCAAGGGCAAGTGCTGGAAAACGCCATCCCGCAGGGCCAAGGTCTCCAACACCTCGAAGGGCTGGCTGGCGCGCTCCAAAAACATGCGCTTGCTGCGCCACTCCTGCCACTCGCCCTCGGCTTGCGCATCGAAAGTAATACCGCTACCGATGCCACAGCGCGCAGTCCCGCCACGCAGCGTGACGGTGCGGATAGGCACATTGAAAGTGGCATGTCCACCCGGCCGCACCACCCCGACAGCGCCGCAATACACGCCGCGGGCATCCGGCTCAAGCGCCTTGATCTGGCGCATGGCCTGCACTTTGGGTGCACCGGTGACCGAGCCGCAGGGGAATAAGGCCTCAAACACATCCCACAAGCGCGTGCCTTGCCGGGTGGTGGCCACCACGTCTGAAGTCATTTGCCACACGGTGGGCAGTGCCTCCAGATGAAACAGCCGCGGCACTTTGACGCTGAATGGCTCTGCCACGCGAGAGAGGTCGTTGCGGATCAAATCCACAATCATCACATTCTCGGCCTGCTCTTTCGGGGTGCTGCGCAAGCGCTCGGCATTGGCTGCGTCTTCTTGCGGGTTAGCGCCCCGGGCGGCTGTACCCTTCATCGGGCGACCCAAGATTCGGGTGCCGTCCCAGTCAAAAAACAGCTCTGGCGAGACCGAGAGCACTTGCTCTTCACCGGCGTCAATGAACGCGCCGTAGCCCCGCGGTTGCGAGCGGCGCAGGGCGGCAAAATACGCCAAAGCACTGCCCTCTAAGGACGCAAATGGCGCTTCGAGCTGAGCCGTGTAGTTCAGCTGGTAGAAGTCCCCGGCGGCAATGGCTGCGTGGATGTGCGTCATGTTGGCATCAAAGACCTCACGGCTGATACGCGGAGTCCATTGCACGTGCGGCTCGGGCGCGGTGGGCAGCGCCACCTCAGCGTCAGCCAAGGGCTGCGCATGGACACCAAACCACACCAAAGGCCCCTCGGCTGCGTGCACCTGCAGCGCCACATCAAAAGCCGGCGCGGCCTCATAACGCACATAGCCCACACACCACTGGCCCTCACGGCTCAGCGCATCCACCTGTTCCAGCACCGGCCGCACATCATCCAGGGTGTGGGCCACCAGCACCTGCTGCGGCTCGCCAAAAGCCAATCTGGTGGCGGGCTGGCCACTGTGATGCGGATCACCGAACTCCAACAGTGCGCGGGGTATGGTCATAGGCAATGCTGCGAAACGAGAGGGTCAAGGTACCTGTTACGCCGCCAACTCTTTGGCGCTGATCTGGTACTGAAAGTCGTCCGGCGCGTACGAGTCGAGGCGGCCGGCTGCAGTTTCGGCAGTGGGGTACATCAAAAAGCCCAGCTTAGAGCCGCTGGACTGGGGCAACGCCACGTCATGGGCCATGTTGTAGGCCATCCAGTTGCCTTCCCAGCCGCCGAACAAGCCCTTGTTGACGGGCGCGACCAGCGGGTTGCTGGCGGACTTGATCCACTCCGGGGTTTCCTGGCGCATGACCTTGGCCACGTCGGCCGGGTCCATGCCCACCCAGCCGTAGCCTTTGAGGTAGACCTCGGCACGGCAGTGCTGCGCACCCTTGAGGCTGGCAGAGTTGCCACCCAACTCGCGGTAGCCGAACGCACTGGGCGCCAGGCGCAGGCCATACACATCGCGTGCAGGCACGCCGGCAGCGCGGCACAAGCCCACAAACAAGGCATTCAGATCAGCGCACTTGCCGCCCAGGTTGTTGGTTTCCAGCATGGTTTTGATGTCGCCTTCACCACAGCCGCGCACCTTGGGTTCGCGGTAGGTGTTAGTGACGATCCAGTCGTAAATCTTTTGCACCTTTTCCACATCGGTTTTGGCGCCGCGGGTGGCTTCTTGTGCGGTGGTGCGCACGATGCCGTCCAAGGGCAACAAATCGGTGGGCTGGGTCCAGTACTTCAGGGTGGCGGTGTCTTCTGCCACGGCGGTTTTCTGGCCCCAGTCTTGGGCGCGGCTGCGGGTGCGGATGCGGCTGGTCAGCTCCACAAAGGGCTTTGCTTGGTCGGCCGCAAAGTCCACAAACAGCATGCGGGCGCCGGTGGCGTTGTCGTCTTCCATGCGGGCGCTACCGTTGCTGGAGTAGCTGCTCTCCAGGGACTGCTGCCACTCGCTATTGATAGAGGGCACTGGCAACCACAAACGGGTAGCGCCTTGGGGCTTGGCAATGTCGACGCGGGTAGTCACCTCAAAGGTGCGCCAAGCAGCGGGCTTGGGGCTGAATTGGCGCTCGGCCACCGCAGCCGTTTGTGCAAAATTGATAGCAGGCAGCGCAGCGGTGGCGAGGGCTACCGCCGAATTCTTCATAAATTGGCGGCGTGCAGCCTGGGGCTTTTTGCCGTCGGCAAGGGTGCTTTGATCGGACATGTTGAATTCTCCCGTTGGATGATCGGGCCGCATTCTTGGCACAACAGCGGTGGCTGTGCGGCGGCAAGCGGTCGATTATCCCCTGCTGCCTGTATATTCAGCCCTCCTCTGCCGCAACGGCCCCACGCCTCTATCCCCTTGAGCTCCGATTTCTCTTCCCTGCCCCCTGCCAGCGCCGCCCTGGCCCAGCACGCCCTGCGCGCATTTGAGCAAGTAGTGGGCAGCACCAGCGGATTCAGGAGCCGCCCCGGCCAGCACCAGATGGCCGAAACCGTGGCCGCCACGCTGGCGCAAGCCGACATCGGCGAGCACCCCAACCCCACAAAAGCAATCGCGGTCATCCAGGCCGGTACCGGCGTGGGCAAGAGCGCGGCCTATGCCAGCACCGCGATTGCTATGGCGCTGGAGCGCAAAACTCGCGTCATCATCAGCACCGCCACCGTGGCCTTGCAAGAGCAGCTGATGACCAAGGACCTGCCGGCCCTGGCCCGCAGCATGGACCAGCCTTTTGCCTACGCCCTGGCCAAGGGCCGTGGGCGCTATGCCTGCAAGGTCAAGCTGGAGCGACTGGTGGGCAGTGGCGCGAGTGAGGACGATTTGTTTGACGACGACCTGCCGCAGCCCAAGGTGAGCGCCCTGTCGCAAGAGGCGATTGAAGAACGCCGCCAAGCCCTGTTTGAGGCCATGGCCCACAAGCTGGCCGTGGCCAGCTGGGATGGCGACCGCGACAACCTGGCCGACACCCCCGACCCGCGCGACTGGTCAGCCGTGGCCGCAGAGCGCCACACCTGTACCGCGCGCCATTGCCCGCGCTACAAAGAGTGCAGCTACTACAACGCGCGCACCAAACTGGCGGAGGCCAATGTCATCGTGGCCAACCACGACCTGGTGTTGGCGTCTTTAGGCATGAAGACCCTGCCCGACCTGGACAACTGCCTGGTGGTGTTTGACGAAGGCCACCACCTGCCGGCCGTCGCGCTCGACCAGTTCTCGAACAGCATGGACCTGTCCAACCTGCGTTGGCTCGACAAGCTGCCCAAAACCATGACCGAAGTGGCCGGCAAACTGGCCCTGCACTTGGGCGAAGACGTGCAGACAGTAACCAGCCAGCTCAAGGGCGCCCTCACCTCGGTAGCCCGCATGGCTATGGACTTGGTGTGGGCCCATACCGGCCAGGACGCCCACGGTGGCGGCAAAGACGGCACCTTGCGCTTCGCCCATGGGGTGCTGCCCGAAGCACTGCATGAGCCGGTGCGCCAGATTCAATCGCAGGCCACAGGCCTTTCCAAAGCGCTGGAAGCACTGGGCGTGGACGTGAAAGCCATCGCCAAAGACGACCCCAGCCAGGCGGTACTGTGCGCGCAGCTCTATGCCCAGTTGGGCGGCATTGCGCCGCGCTTGGGCAGCCTGGTGAGCACCGCCAATTTGCTGCTCGAGCATGGCGACCAGCCCTTGGCTAAGTGGTTGCAGGCTGAGAGCGCCAACGGCTACCTGACCATGACCGCGCACGCCTGCCCCATCGTGCCGGGCGATTTGTTACGCCAGTTTTTGTGGAGCCAGGTGCGAGGCGCGATCGTCACCAGCGCCTCGCTCACCAGCTGTGGCAGCTTTGACTACTTTTTGAAAGAAGCGGGTCTGGCCAACAAGCCCTATGTGACTGCGCTGGAAGTGGCCAGCCCCTTCAACTACGCCAAGCAAGGCAGCCTCACGGTGGTGCACACCCAGGCAGACCCCAAGCACGCAGACGCCTACACCGCCGAGGTGGTGCGCGCGCTGATGGAAGACATGGAGCAGGTCAAGCGCGGCGCGCTGGTGCTCTTCACCAGCCGGGCCCAGATGCGCACCGCTTCTGAGGCTGTGCCCGGTCACATGATGGACATGGTGCTGGTGCAAGGCACCCAGTCCCGCACCCGCCTGCTGGCCGCCCACGCCGAACGGGTGGAGAGCGGGTTGCCCTCGGTGCTGTTTGGCCTGCAGAGCTTTGGCGAAGGCTTGGACTTGCCCGGTGCCTTGTGCGAAACCGTGTTCATCGCCAAGCTGCCTTTCGCACCGCCCAGTGACCCGGTGGACGAAGCCCGGGCTGAATGGCTGCGCAGCGTGGGCCGCGACCCATTCAACGAACTGGTGATCCCCGCCACCGGGGTGAAACTGCTCCAATGGACCGGCCGCGCCATACGCACCGAAGAAGACCGCGCGCAGGTCATCTGCTACGACAAACGGCTTACCCAAACCAGCTACGGCAAGCGGATGCTGGCCGGATTACCGGCGTACAAGCTGGCAACGAGGGCGCTGGGCTAAGGAGCCCAAACCGGGAAGGCGCTTCACGCCCACCCATCACTTACCAACCGTTGCTGCCGGGTTCTCCTTTGAAGGGCCCGGTCAACTCTGGCGTGATCCACCCGCCATAAAAACCGCCCGGCTGCGCCAGCACCTTGGCGCCACCCACGGTGCAGCTGAGGTCGTGCGCGTAAAAGGCGATGCACTCAGCCAAGGGCTCGGCACCCTCCAGGGGCTGCGGGTAGCTCCACGCGACCCGCTCCAGGCGGCGCGCACCATCGACCAGGTCCCAATACTGCGCTGGCCCCTTCCACTCGCAGAACGAGCCACCGCCTGCCGGACGCAACAACGACCGCTGCACATCCGCCAGTGGCAGGTAAAAAGTCGGCGGGTGGGCGGTCTCTCTGACGGCCCATGCGGCGCGGGTTCGAGCGACCTCCAGACCACCCCAAACCACCAGAACCTCGCGCGTTTTACGCACCAGCTCCGGTGGCCGAGGAAAGTCCCATACCGAGGTTTGCCCCTGTGAAGGAATGTCGGCAAACGGTGGTCGGTCTGCGCCTCGCCAGCGCCATTGCGCGCGGGCTCGCGCGAGGGTGTCGAGTTCTTTGTCGGTCATCGGGGAATCTTAAATGGCATGGTGCACCTCAGCAGTAGGGCATCGCAAAGCCCTGCCCCCTAGCACGCCCCCGAATTGACCTTTGTCACCGTTATTGAATAGCCATGTGCTCTACTCGCCCGCACCATGATCACTGTTGTTATCGCCTCTTTCAGGTACGGCCACCTTGCAGCGCACTGCATTGAGTCGCTGTTGTCCCAAACCCGCGCTCCGGCGCGGATTTTGTTTGTCGATGATGGCGCGATGGACTGCGACCATCTCCCTGCGCTCTACCCCAGTGTCGAATATGTCTTGCGGCCGGCCAACCTCGGTACGGTCGACAACTTCCAGGACATGCTGTCGCGTGTGACAACAGAATATGTGCTGTTCATAGGCGCTGACAACTGGCTTCGTTCGGATGCGATTGAACTGCTCTCTGACGCCACGACCGATATCGTGACCTATGACATCGTGGTGACCGGCGAGCTCAAACACGAAATCCTGACCCGGGTGCCCGGTCAGACGACCCCACATTGGGGCGACTTGTATTGGGATCGCCAGGCACAACACCACGGCTCCATGCTGTATCGCACTGCGTTTGGCCAGCGGATTGGCTACCAAAGAAGGTTCGAGGACGGTGAACACCCGCAGGAAGACTGGAATCTGTGGGACAAGATGCTGGAGCAACAAGCCACGGTGGCCAGCCTCAAAGAAGGCTTATTGTTTTACCGGCGACACCGGGAAAACCATCTGAAATACCCCTGCAGCGAACGGCCTGGCCAAAAAACCAGCCACGCGCAGCAGGATGCCCAGAGCGCCATGCTGGTTTGAGTTTGGATCCACAGACACCAAAGACCCCATGGGCCGTATCAGGCGCCTTCTCCAGCAAGAGCATGTTCGGGTTCTGCCCGCGGACCTGGTATGCCCGCTGTGTGAGCGCAAAATTCCACCCAGTCAGCGCGATGCACATCATTTGGTTCCCAAGTCCAAAGGGGGCAGGCACACGGAATACCTGCACCGGATATGCCATCGACAGATTCACGCTCTTTTGACTGAGACCGAGTTGGCTCGGCAGTTCAACTCGGTAGACGCGTTACTGACGCACCCCGATGTGGCCTTGTTTGTAGCCTGGGTGAAAACCAAGCCCGACGACTTCATGGAGCGAACCCGCAAGAGTCAGCGCATTCGCCCGAAGTGATCCGCATCCATCGGGTACCGCGGGTATTACCGCGCGTCTTTCCCCTGCTCTGCCAACGTTTGCTGCTTGCGTGCTGCGTGATAGGCCGTCAGCACCTGCGTGGCCACCATATCGAGCGCAGGGCGGGTGTTGCCTTGCTTGTCGGTCCATACCTTGGGGGTGAGCGCACCGGCCAGGGCAATGGCATCGCCATCGTCCAGGGCCATCAGGGCGGCGCTGGCCTCGGTGGCAAAAGCAATCACGTTGACGATCAGGCTCTCGCCGTCGCCTGAAGTGGCTTTGACCTTGGCCAATGCAAAGCGGGTGCCGTTTTTCCCCTCACGGGTCTCTGCCAGGCCTACGAGGTGGCCGGCAATCAGTCCGTCAATCATGCTCACTCCTGGGGGCTCAGTTCCAAACGTTTCAGATCAAACCCCTGCTGACCCAACCGGGTCAGCAAGGCCTGGTATGCCGCCGACTCTACCTTGGGGCTGCGGGACAGCACCCACAAGTATTCGCGCTTGGGCTCGCTCACGGCCACCAACTGATACTGCGGATCCAGATCAATCACCCAGTAGTCACCCCAGACCATGGGCAGGAAAGACAACCACGCCGGCGCAAAGCGCACTTGCAGCTTGGGCGAGTTGGAAGGGCCCACTTGGCGGGCGGCCCCCAAAGCCTCGGTCGTCTGGCCATCCGCGGTAACACATCGGTTCAGCACCTGCACAGAGCCGTCCGGCTGGGCTTGGTAGTCGGCGCGGGTATTGCGCACGCACTTTTTCTGAAAGCTGTTGGGGTACTTGGCAATCTCGTACCAAGTGCCCATGTAGCGAGGCACATCGAGCGACGCAATCGGCTGCAAGGCCGTTGGCTGGGCGTGGGCCATGGCAGTCCCCATGGCCAGGATTGCAGCACCACACCAATTAAGCAATAGGTTTTTCATGGGGGCAGTATGCACGGGTGCGCGGCCCGCATCTGGGCTGCAGCGAACAGTTTTACAAGGCGTATTCCCGAAGTTGCTCCAGACTGACCCGCTCCAGCGCTTTGGCGTGGGTCGCCTCGAGGTGCACGGGTGGCGCTACTCCGGCCTGGAGCGCTTCCAGCCAGCGGTTCACGCACAAGCACCAGCGGTCCCCGGGGCGCAGCCCCACGAAGCGGTATTCCGGGCGCGGCGTGCTCAGGTCATTGCCGCGCTGCAGCGAATAGGCCAAAAAGTCTGCAGTGACCTTGGCACACACCACATGGGTGCCATGGTCGTGCGCATCCGTATTACAGCAGCCATCGCGGAAGAAACCGGTCAGCGGGTCAAACGAGCAGGCTTGCAGGGCAGTACCCAAAACATTCAGGGCGGACATTCTCGACTCGCTTTCAGACAACAAACAATGGCCCCCGAGGACACGGGGGGGCGCCGATTCCCACAAAATACAGGGCATCGAATGCTGCCACAGTGGCAAGCAACTTTTGTACTCACGGCTATTCAGGACGCGACCATGGACAACGACGACGAACGCTGCTGCGGAACCGGCACCTGCATCATCAATGACGAGGGCCTCTGCTGGTGCGGCCAGCAATGGAATGGCACCGTAATGTGCCGCCCCGGGTCTGCAGAACAGGCAACCCCTGCCAGCCAACCGATCGAACCAGACGCAGAGGACGGCGGACCATGACAGTGGCAACCCCCTTGGCTCCCCTGCCCTTGCCACGGTGGGCCGCCCGCTTGGGCTATGCCGGTGCATTGCCTTTTGTAGCGCTCGCCGCTGCGACATGGCTGGCGCCCACCGCCTACCGCGGCCACGCCGCTTCAGCCTTGCTAGCCTACGGCGCCACCATCGCGAGTTTCATGGGGGCCATCCATTGGGGGTTGGCCATGCGCGGGGCGCTGACGCCTCAACCGGGCCCGTTTGTGTGGGGGGTGTTCCCCAGCCTGGTGGCATGGGTAGCCCTGCTGCTGCCGGCAGCGCAGGGCTTGGTCACACTGGCTCTGTTGTTGGGCATGTGTTTGGCAGTGGACCGCCGCAGCTACCCTACCTATGGCTTGTCACCCTGGCTACCGATGCGCCTCCACTTGACCTTGGCTGCGGCTTTTAGCCTGCTGGCAGGGAGCTTGGCGGTATGAGCCGGGTCCAAGTGGCTTTGAGCGAGTCTGACATTTCACGCATCGTGGAAATGGCGTGGGAGGACCGCACCGCGTTCGAGGCGATTGAAGCGCAGTTTGGCCTGAATGAGTCGGCGGTGGTGGACCTGATGCGCAAGCACATGAAAGCCAGCTCTTTCCGGATGTGGCGCAAGCGCATGGCAGGCCGCACCACCAAACACCTGGCTTTGCGATCACCGGCTGTGCAACGGCATCGCGCCAGCCACACCCGGCAGGCATAAAAAAAGGCCTGCAAGCAGGCCTTTTTTACTAGAGCGGGGGTCTTTGAGTCACCTGCGCTTATTGCTCGACGAACGCGCGCTCCACCACATAGTCGCCTGGGGTGGTGGTGTTGCCTTCCTTGAAGCCTTTGGCATCCAGAATCTCGCGCATGTCTTTGTTCAAGCCGGGGCTGCCGCAGATCATGATGCGGTCTGTCGCGGGGTCCAGCGGTGGCAAGCCCAGGTCGGCCGGCAACTGATTGGATTCGATCAGCGTGGTGATACGGCCCTGGTGCTCAAAGGCCTCACGGGTCACCGTGGGGTAATAGAGCATTTGCTTGCTGACCATTTCACCCAAGAACTCGTGCTTGGGCAGCTCGTTCTTGAAATAGTCGTAATAGGCCAACTCTTTGACTTCGCGCACGCCATGCACCACGATCACTTTTTCAAACTTTTCGTAGGTCTCAGGGTCACGGGCCACGCTCAAAAATGGAGCAAGTCCGGTACCGCTGCCCAGCAGGTAAAGGTTTTTGCCGGGCAAGAGGTAATCAATCAACAAAGTACCGGTGGGCTTGCGGCCGATCACGATCTTGTCGCCGACCTTGATGTGCTGGAGCTTGGAGGTCAGCGGGCCATCTTGCACCTTGATGCTCAGAAACTCGAGGTGCTCTTCATAGTTGGCACTCACGATGGAATACGCGCGCAGCAGCGGTTTGCCGTTGTCTTGCATCAGCCCGATCATGGTGAAATGACCATTCGAGAAGCGCAGCGCAGGGTCACGCGTGGTGGTAAAGCTGAACAGGCGGTCTGTCCAGTGGTGTACGCTTAAAACTGTTTCTTCCAGAAATGCACTCATGGGGGCCTTGCTTCAGGGTCGGAATGGGGAACACCGGTTCGGCCACAATGGCCTAGGGCGAAACCCTATATTGTAAAACTTCATACCCCTGCAGCCTGTTATATCGATATTGATTTGAGTCATTAGCCAGCGCATGTCATTTCCCACCGATCTCCCTACCCCCGACCTGCTGGTCGTTTGCCTGTGCGCCCAGTGGTGCGGCACCTGTACTGAATACCAACCGCTGTTCACCGCCTTGCAGTCCGAGTTTGCCGGGGCCCGGTTTGTGTGGGTGGATGTCGAAGACCAGTCCGACTTGGTCGACCCGATCGAGGTCGAAAACTTCCCGACGCTTTTGGTGGCCCAGGGACAGAGCGCCCGCTTTTTCGGAACCGTGACGCCCCACCTCGACACCTTGCGCAGACTCATCAGCTCGAGTGCCAGCGTCGATGCTGCCGCGGTGAAGGACGCTGAAGTGCAGGCTTTGGTTCAGCGTTTGCGCGCTGGCTGAAGCAAGGGGCGCCAGAGCGCCTCGCCCTCTGCACCTGACCAGTCCAGGGCTCCACGCACCGTGGCACGCGGGACACCATCACGGTCGATCAGCACGGTTGAAGGATAGATGCGCACGCCCCAGGCGCGGGCCGTATCGCCTTGTGGGTCGCGCAACACAGGCAAGCTCAAACCACTGATTTGCACGAAGCGTGCAATCGCCTCCGGGCTCTCTTTGAGATTGATCGTCAACACCGCGAGCTGCGCCTGTTCACGCGCCGCAAGCGCTTGCAAAGCCGGCATTTCGGCGCGGCATGGCTCACACCAACTGGCCCAGAAATTCAGCAACACGGCTTTGCCGCGCAGTGGCGGCAGGCTCCAGAGCTGCCCTGTCTGATCAGCCGCGGGGATGGCTGGCACACCACTTTTTGCGGGCCAGGCCTGCACATCGAACCCGGGGCCTGTACCCGGCGCACCGGCCGCCCAAGCCGGTGAGACACAAACACTCGCCCCCAGAATGAACAGTTGACGACGACGCATCGGTGTTTTCATAGAAAAGAGCTGCTAGCGCCCATAAAGTGTGCGCGAGCAGCTCTTATTTTGATAGCGTTTTAAACTGTGCTAGCCCAAAGTCGTTATAGCTTGGCGCTCACCCAGGCTTGCACGCTGGCCAGCGCGCCGGCCAGCTTGGCCGGCTCGGTACCACCCGCCATGGCCATGTCGGCCTTGCCACCACCCTTGCCACCCACTTGGCCAGCCACAAAGTTCGCCAGTTCACCGGCCTTAACTTTGCCTGTGGTGTCGTTGGTCACGCCGGCTGCGATCTGCACCTTGTCGCCATCCACCGCGCCGAGCACGATGACCGCGGTCTTGAGCTTGTCCTTGAGCTTGTCCATGGTGTCGCGCAAGGTCTTGGCGTCAGCGCCTTCGAGCTTGGCTGCCAGCACCTTGACGCCGTTCACCTCTACCGCACTGCTCACCAGCTCGTCGCCCTGAGCGGAAGCCAGCTTGCCCTTGAGGGCGGCGATTTCTTTTTCCAGCGCCTTGACCTGGTCCACCATCTGGCCCAAGCGGTTGCCCAACTCAGCCACCGGCGTTTTGAGCGTCGCAGCGGCAGCGCTCACGGTGTCTTCCAAGTCCTGCAAGTAGTTCAGCGCGTTGGTGCCGGTCACCGCTTCGATACGGCGAACACCAGCGGCCACGCCGCTCTCGCCTACCACCTTGAACAGGCCGATATCACCAGTGGCATGGACGTGCGTGCCACCGCAGAGTTCGCGGCTGGAGCCGATGTCCAGCACCCGCACGGTCTCACCGTACTTTTCGCCGAACAGCATCATGGCGCCGGTTTTCTGGGCCGACTCGATATCCATCACGCGCGCTTGGGCAGCAGCGTTGGCAAGCACTTCCGCGTTCACGATAGCTTCAATCTGGCGGACCTGTTCGTCAGTGACTGCCGCGTTGTGCGCGAAGTCAAAACGGGTGCGCTCGGCATTCACCAGCGAGCCCTTTTGCTGCACATGCTCGCCCAGCACTTCGCGCAGGGCTTTGTGCATCAAGTGGGTCGCGCTGTGGTTGCGCACCGTGGCGGCGCGCTTGGCGGCGTCGACATGGGCCGTCACGGCATCGCCCACGCGCAAAACGCCGGTTTTGAGCGTGCCGTGGTGGCCGAATACATCGGCCTTGATCTTCTGGGTGTCGCCCACTTCAAACAGACCGGCATCCGAGAACACTGCGCCCTCGTCTCCCACCTGGCCACCGCTCTCGGCGTAGAACGGGGTGGTGTCCAGCACCAGCACGCCGTCTTGACCTGCCTTTAGCTCGCTAACCGGCGTGCCGTCTGCGTAGAGTGCTACGATTTTTGCAGCTTGAGTCAGGTGCTCATAGCCCACGAAGGTGTTGCCGGCGCCGGTGTACTCTAGCGCCTTGTCCATCTTGAACTTACCCGCTGCACGGCCCTTGGCCTTTTGCGCTTCCATGGCGGCGGTAAAACCGGCGCTGTCCACTTCCACGCCGTTTTCGCGGCACACGTCGGCCGACAAATCGAGCGGAAAGCCGTAGGTGTCGTGCAACTTGAAGGCCACTTCGCCGGGCAGCACTTTAACGCCGCCAGCCAAGGCTTCGTCCAGGATCTGCATGCCGGTGGCCAGGGTTTCGAAGAATCGCTCTTCCTCGACGCGCAGCACTTCGGTGATGCGGGCCTCTTGCGACGCCATGTGGGGGTAGGCCGCGCCCATGACCTGCACCAAGTCCTTGACCAACTTGTGGAAAAACGGCGTCTTCTGGCCCAGCTTGTAGCCGTGGCGGATGGCGCGGCGCACGATGCGGCGCTGCACATAGCCGCGGCCTTCGTTGCTCGGGATCACGCCGTCGCTCACCAGGAAGGCGGTCGCGCGGATGTGGTCGGCAATGACGCGCAAGCTCTTGTTGTTCAGGTCGGTGCAGCCGGTTTCGCGGGATGCTGCCTTGATCAATGCGTCGAACAGGTCGATCTCGTAGTTGCTGTGCACGTGCTGCAGGATGGCAGCCAGGCGCTCCAAGCCCATGCCGGTGTCCACGCAAGGTGCGGGCAGCGGGGTCACGGCACCGGTCTCGTCCATGTTGAACTGCATGAACACGTTGTTCCAGATTTCGATGAAGCGGTCGCCGTCTTCATCAGGGCTGCCGGGCGGGCCGCCGGGAATGTGGGCGCCGTGGTCGTAGAAGATCTCCGAGCAAGGGCCGCAGGGGCCGGTGTCTGCCATCATCCAGAAGTTGTCGCTCTTGTAGCGGCCACCCTTGTTGTCGCCAATGCGGATGATCCGTCCCTCTTGCTTTACGCGCTCTGGCGTCCAGCCGGCCTTGACGAAAATGTCTTCCCAAATGGCGTGGGCCTCGTCGTCTTCCTGATAGACCGTTGCGTACAGCTTGTCGGCAGGCAGCTTGTAGACCTGCGTCAGCAGCTCCCACGCCCACTGCAAAGATTCGCGCTTGAAGTAGTCGCCAAAGCTCCAGTTGCCCAGCATCTCGAAGAAGGTGTGGTGACGGGCGGTGTAGCCCACGTTCTCCAGATCGTTGTGTTTGCCGCCGGCGCGCAGGCAGGCTTGCACCGAGGCCGCACGCACGTAACTGCGCTTGTCGGAGCCCAAAAACACATCCTTAAACTGCACCATGCCCGAGTTGGTGAACATCAGGGTGGGGTCGTTACCCGGTACCAGCGGGCTGGACGCCACGACGGTGTGCCCCTTGGAGGCAAAGAAGTCGAGGAAGGTTTTGCGAATGTCGGCAACACTCATTACGGGCTGGGTCATGACGGAATTTCTTCGAGTGGTGGATCAATAGAACTCACTATTATCGCCGCCCGCGATGCGCTTAGGCGCGCCGGAATCCGCCCTCAGGCGTGTTCGGCGCTTTGCCCCACCAGAATCCGCTGGTCCAGAAAGCGCCACAAACGCTCGTCCGCACAAAACGCCACATTAAAGCGCAGCCAGCCGGTGGGCCGGGGCTCCACCAGAAACAACTGGCCGGGCCCCAACATGATGCCTTCCTGGGTCGCTGACTGCGACAGCACGGCGCTGTCCGCGATATCGGGGTGCCGGGCCCACAGGTACATGCCGGCCTCGGGCTCATGGAATATTTCAAAGCCCAGGCCCAGCAGCCTGCGGCTGACCTGGCGATGCGCTTCACCTAAGCGGTCCCGCAGCGACTTCAGGTGCTTGCGCCAACGGCCATCGGTAATTGCGCCAAAGGTGATGCGCTCGGCAATGTCGGAAGACGTAAGCCCTGCAATCATCTTGAGCTGCACAAACTGGGCGGACAAATCCGGCCGGGCCAACAAGTAGCCCACGCGAAGATTAGGCGAAATGGTTTTGGAATAGCTGCCCACGTACACCACGCGCCGTAGCTGGTCCAAACTGGCCAGTGTGGTGCGCGAGGTGGCATCCATGTCTGCATAAATGTCGTTTTCGACCAGCACGAAATCGTGCATCTCAGCCAGTTGCAACAGACGGTGCAGCTGGGCAACTGAAGCCACCGAGCAGGTGGGGCTCTGTAAACGCGGCTGTGTGAAAAAAGCCTTGGGCTTGCGCGTGGTCAGGATGGACTCCAGCGCGGCGAGGTCGTAACCCGTGCCGGTACGCGGAACCCCCACCACGTCCACGCCCCAGACACGCAGCATGAACAAAAGATTGGGGTAACCGGGGTCATCCACCAACACGGTGTCACCGGGCTTGAGCAGGCAGCGCGCCACCAGATCCAGCCCCTGGCTGGAGCCATGCGTCAGCAGCACCTGGCCGGCGTCTGCCGAGATTTGGTGTTCGGCCAACGACTCCGCAATGATCATGCGCAAGGCCATGTGGCCATAAGGCAAGCCATAACCATCCATTTCGGAGCCATCGCTGGAGAGCTGGCGCATGCTGCGGCGCACCGCATCGCCAAACAACCAGTCGTGCGGTAACCAGCCGCAACCAGGTTTGAGCGGCAGATTGCGGTTCTCGAAAATCTGCTTGAGGTACCAGCTTGCATCAAAACGGGGCGTTTCTGCCTCGCGAGCCGGTACACCCATGCTACCGCCCTCTTCCCGGCGCTTCACAAAAAAGCCGGAGTGTGCCCGCGAAACCAGCCACCCTTGGGCGACCAAACGGTCATAGGCCTCGACCACGGTGAACACACTGACGTTGTGAGCGACCGCGAATGCGCGAATAGAGGGAAGCTTGCTCCCGGGCTTGAGCACTTGGCCCGCAATCAGCCCACGCAGTCCGTCCACGATCTGGCTAACCAGGGGGGTTGCAATGTCGGGGCTGAGTGTAAGCATGGCGCGATCGTAAGGCAGGCGAGAGGGGCAGTAGAAATGCACCAATCTAGGGAAACTCTGTACAGGATTTTAGACCTGCACAGTGTCTCGAAACTTTCATCATTGTGTACATGGTTGTTTGTGTGAACGGTTCCTATAGTTCTGCCACCCGTTCAACTACACCGGACCCCATTTATGCAAGCTGATCGCCAAGTTCTCAATGCCGCCCTTTATGCCCGCCGTCAATCTGCCGTTGCACGCGGCGTCGGTCAGGCCCACGAGATTTTCATCAAGAACGCCCGCAACTCCGAGTTCTGGGATGTGGAAGGTCGCCGCTTCATCGACTTCGCAGGTGGTATTGCGGTGCTCAACACGGGCCACCTGCACCCCCAGGTGATTGAGGCCGTCAAGGCCCAGCTCGACCTGTACACCCACACCTGCTTTCAGGTGATTGCCTACGAACCCTATGTGGAAGTGTGCGAGCGCTTGAACGCCATGGCCCCCGGCAACTTTGCCAAGAAGAGCCTGCTGCTGACCACCGGCGCCGAGGCCGTAGAAAACGCCATCAAAATTGCCCGCGCTTACACCAAACGCCCCGGCGTGATCGCATTCACCGGCGGCTACCACGGCCGCACCAACTTCACGCTGGGTCTGACCGGCAAAGTGGCGCCCTACAAGCTGGGCTTCGGCCCCTTCCCCGGTGAAGTGTTCCATGCCCTGTTCCCCAACGAACTGCATGGCGTGAGCGTGGCGGATGCCCTGCACTCGGTGGAGCTGATCTTTAAGAATGACATCGAAGCAGAACGCGTCGCGGCCTTCATCGTCGAACCCGTGCAAGGCGAAGGCGGCTTCTACGTGGCGCCTCCCGAGTTCATTTCCGGGCTCAAGGCGCTCGCTGACAAGTACGGCATTTTGTTGATTGCCGACGAAGTGCAAACTGGCGCGGGTCGCACCGGCACCTGGTTTGCCTGCGAGCAGTGGCCTGTGGCTCCTGATTTGATTACCACTGCCAAATCGTTGGCGGGTGGATTCCCCTTGTCCGGCGTGGTTGGCCGTGCAGATGTGATCGATGCACCGGCCGCAGGCGGCTTGGGCGGCACCTATGCCGGCAGCCCGGTGGCCTGCGCCGCCGCTCTGGCGGTGATGAAGGCCTTTGAAGAAGAAAAACTCCTGCAGCGCAGCCAAGACATGGGCGCTTTCCTGGTCGAAAAGCTCAAGGCCATTGCCACCAAGGTACCAGCCATCGGTGATGTGCGCGGCATGGGCGCCATGGTCGCCATCGAGTTGTTTGAAGGTGGCGATGTGCATCGCCCAGACGCGGTGTTGACCAAGAAGGTGGTGACCGAGGCTGCACGCCGCGGACTCATCCTCTTGTCTTGCGGTACCTACGGCAACGTCATCCGCATCTTGGTGCCCTTGACCGCTCCCGACGCGCTGCTCGAAGAAGGCTTGGCCATTCTGGCCGACAGCTTTGCTGCCGTGGCCTGATCGCCTCTTTTGAATCTGCTTCTCGAAGAACACATGTCCTCTACTGAACCCTTGGTGCGCTTTAGCGGCGTACAAAAAACGTACGACGGCGAACAGCTGGTGGTGCGGGAGCTGAACCTCGATATCCAGCGCGGTGAATTCCTGAGCCTGCTCGGACCCTCGGGCTCGGGCAAAACCACCACTCTGATGATGCTGGCCGGGTTCGAGTCCCCCACCGCAGGTGACATCCTGCTCGACGGCAAGCTGATCACCCGCACCCCGCCGCACAAGCGCAACTTCGGCATGGTGTTCCAGAACTACGCGCTGTTCCCTCACATGACCGTGGCACAGAACGTGGCCTACCCGCTCACCGTGCGCAAAGTACCCAAAGACGAGCAAGAAAAGCGCGTACAAAAGGCCTTGGACATGGTGCGCCTGACCGGCATGGGCGAGCGGCTGCCCACCCGCCTCTCGGGCGGCCAGCAACAGCGCGTAGCGTTGGCGCGCGCGCTGGTGTTCGAGCCCCAACTGGTGCTGATGGACGAGCCCTTGGGCGCGCTGGACAAGCAGTTGCGCGAACATATGCAGCTAGAACTCAAAGAGTTGCACCGCCAGCTGGGTGTGACCTTTGTGTACGTGACCCACGACCAGGGCGAAGCCCTCACCATGAGCGACCGTGTGGCGGTGTTCAACGAAGGCGTGATTCAGCAACTGGCCGATGCCCAAAGCCTCTACGAGGCCCCCAGCAACCGTTTTGTGGCCGGCTTTGTGGGCGACAGCACAGTGCTGCGCGGCACATTGGGTGGTAATGCGGATGCACCTTGCATTGAACTCGGCCAAGGCCAAAAGCTGGCGGGCATCAATGTCAACAATGCAGCTACCGGCGCCATGGTCGAGGCCTGTGTGCGGCCCGAGCGGATTGCGCTGCACTTACAGACGCAGGCCGGACTGAACACGGTATCCGCCCAAGTGGCCGGCATTGTGTATTACGGTGACCATGTGCGCCTGCAATGCGCACTGGGTGCCGGCCAGGCGCAAGCCACGGTGAAACTGCCGCTCACCCACGCGTGTGCCCTCACGCCGCCCGCCATGGGCAGCACGGTGCACCTCGAGTTTCCAACCCCGTTTACGCGCATTTACGCGCTCTGAAGTTTTCCCCCTGTCCCTTCCTCAACTTATCTAGGAAATTTCTCCATGAAAAAAAGCCTGATCGCTGCTGCCTCTGTGGCTGCCTGCTTCGCGATGAATGTTCAAGCCCAAGACGCCATCACCGTGGTGAACTTCGGCGGCGCCAACGCCAATGCCCAAAAGGCCGCTTACTACGAGCCGGTTGCCAAAGAAGGCATCAAGGTCACTGCTGTTGAGTACAACGGCGAGCAAGCCAAGATCAAGGCCATGGTGGAAACCAAAAACGTGACCTGGGACTTGGTGGAAGTAGAGTCTCCTGACGTGGCCCGCGGCTGCGACGAAGGTCTGTTTGAAAAGCTCGACTACAGCAAAATCGCGCCCAAGGCCGACCTGTTGCCTTCTGCAGTCACTGAGTGCGGTGTCGGCCTGTTTGTGTGGTCTACCGTGATGGCCTACAACGGCGACAAGCTCAAAAAAGCCCCCACCAGCTGGGCCGACTTCTTTGACACCACCAAGATCCCCGGCAAGCGCGGCATGCGCAAAGGCGCCCGCTACAACCTCGAATTCGCCTTGCTGGCCGATGGCGTAAAGCCCGCTGACATCTACAAGGTACTGGCTACCAAAGACGGCGCAGAGCGCGCCTTCAAGAAGCTGACCGCTCTCAAGCCCAACATCCAGTGGTGGGAAGCCGGTGCCCAGGCGCCCCAGTTCCTGGTGGCTGGCGATGTGGTCTTGTCCACCGTGTACAACGGCCGTATTGATGCCGCCAACCGCGAAGGCCGCAACCTGCAGATCTACTGGCCCGGTGGCATTTATGACCTGGACTACTGGGTCATCCCCAAGGGCACTGCCAAGAAGGACGCTGTCTACAAGTTCTTGAACTTCGCCATGAAGCCCGAGAACCAAGCGGTTTACGCCCAAAACATCGCATACGGCCCGACCAACAAGAAGGCTCTGGCCAAGCTGAACGCCAAGGTACTCGCCGACTTGCCCACCTCGGACAAAAACGCCAAGGAAGCCTTGCAGTTCAACACCACCTTCTGGGCTGACCAGGGCGAAGCTCTGGAAAAGCGTTTTGCTGCCTGGGCCACCCAGTAATCTGTAGACCGTCAGGAGCCTGAACCCATGACCATGCAAGCCAGTGCCATCCAGCCCCCGGGCGATCTCCGTGCGGCACTCTCCCGTGCGGAGTCCCGCCGCAAATGGCGGGCCTTCAGCCTGACACTGCCCTTGCTGGTGTTTTTGCTCCTGACCCTGCTGGTTCCTATCGCCGCGCTCTTGATGCGCGCGGTGGAGAACCCCGAAGTCGCCAAGGCCCTGCCCACGACAGTGGAGGCCTTGGCCGACTGGGACCGCGTGTCCCAACCCCAAGCGGCTGCATACGCGGCCTTGGTCAAAGATTTATCGCAACTGCCCGACACGGCAGATGCCGGCGCCTTGGCACGCCGATTGAACTCTGAGGTGCCCGGCGCCCGCTCGCTGATCATGGGCGCCTACAAGGCCCTGCCCATCGAGGGTGATGCCGATACCGTGCGCCAACAACTGCTCGATAAAGACGCACGCTGGGCCGAACCTGAGTTCTGGCAGGCCATTGCCAAAAACGGCTCCCGCTGGACGCCGGACTACCTGCTGGCGTCGGTGGACCTGAAACGCGATGCGAAGGGGCACATCGAGCGCATGCCCGAAGACCAGCGCGCCTATGGCGGCATACTGGCGCGCACCTTCCAGATCAGTTTTGTGGTCACCTTGCTGTGCCTGCTGCTGGCCTACCCGCTGGCCTATTGGCTCTCCACCCTGCCGGAGCGCAAAGCCAACGTGCTGATGATTCTGGTGCTGGTGCCTTTCTGGACTTCCATCCTGGTGCGGGTGGCAGCGTGGATCGTGTTGCTGCAGTCCGAAGGCCTGGTCAACGGTGCGCTGCTGGGCATCGGTGTCATCAGTGAGCCATTGGCGCTGCTGTTCAACCGCACCGGCGTGATCATCTCCATGGTGCACATCCTGCTGCCCTTCATGATCCTGCCGCTGTACAGCGTGATGAAGAGCGTTCCACCCACCTATGTGCGTGCGGCCGTGTCGTTGGGCAGCGCACCGCTGGCTGCCTTCATGCGGGTCTATGTGCCGCAAACATTCCCTGGGGTGGGCGCTGGTGCTCTACTGGTGTTCATCTTGTCCATCGGCTACTACATCACCCCCGCCCTGCTGGGTGGCGCGGATGACCAGATGCTGAGCTACTACATCGCCCGCTACACCAACGTTGAAGTCAACTGGGGCATGGCCTGCGCTTTGGGTGCTCTGCTACTGGCCACCACGCTGGTGCTCTATGGCGTGTACCGCCGCATCGGCAAAGCCGACCTGGCCTTGGCATAAGAAAGACATCCATGTTCAAACTGCCTGAATTCCCCCTCTACTTCACGCTAGCCGACAAGGCCGGTTGGTGGCTGCTGCGTATCGCGTGTGTGCTGGTGCTGGGCTATTTGCTCGCGCCCATCCTGGCGATCATTCCGCTGTCGTTTTCCAGCAGCTCGTTTTTGACATACCCGATCCCCGGTTGGTCGACCAAGTGGTACAGCCACCTGTTTACCGCGCCTGAATGGTCTAACGCCATGCGCAACAGCTTCATCGTGGCGCCTGCCGCCACCGTGATTGCCACCGTGCTGGGCACGCTGGCCGCCGTGGGCTTGAGCCGCACCGAGTTCCGCTTCAAGGGCCTGCTCATGGCCTTCTTGATCGCGCCGATGGTGGTGCCGGTGATCGTGATCGGCGTAGCTACCTACCTGTATTTCGCGCCCCTGGGTCTGAGCGACAGTTATGTAGGCCTGATTGCGGTGCACGCCGCCATGGGTGCGCCTTTTGTGCTGACCACCGTGCTGGCCACACTGGCCAACTTCAACCACAACCTGGTGCGTGCCTCTCTCAGCTTGGGTGAAACACCATTCAACACCTTCATGCGCGTCACCCTGCCGGTGATTGCCCCGGGCGTGATTTCGGGCGCGCTGTTCGCCTTTGCGACCTCGTTTGACGAAGTGGTGGTCACTCTGTTCCTGGCCGGCGCCGAGCAAACCACCCTGCCGCGCCAGATGTTCACCGGCATCCGCGAAAACATCTCGCCCACGATTGCAGCGGTGGCCACCTTGCTGATCCTGTTCACAACCGCCATGCTGCTGGTGCTCGAATGGCTGCGCGGCCGCAAAGCCTAACCCTGAGCCCTGCCCCTATGGAACTGAACCAACCTCTTTCCGGCAACGCCATGCCGCGCTTCGGCGGCATTGCCAGCATGATGCGCCTGCCGGTCGCCACGTCCGCCCAAGGGCTGAATGCTGCGTTCATCGGTGTGCCGCTGGACATCGGCACCAGCCACCGGCCGGGGGCACGTTTCGGCCCGCGCCAAATCCGCGCGGAATCCTGCCTGCTGCGCCCCTACAACATGGCCACCGGTGCTGCGCCGTTTGATGCCCTGCAAGTGGCGGATCTGGGCGATGTGCCCATCAACACCTACTCGTTGTTGAAGTCTGTCGACATCATCACCGCCTACTACGCCGAGGTGCTGGGCCACGGCTGCATACCGCTCACGCTGGGCGGTGACCACACCATTGCGCTACCCATTCTGCGGGCTATGGCCGCCCAACACGGCCCGGTGGCGATGGTGCATGTGGATGCGCATGCCGATGTGAATGAAGACATGTTCGGCGAGCGGATTGCGCACGGTACCCCCTTCCGCCGCGCAGTGGAAGAAGGCCTGCTGGACTGCAACAAGGTCACCCAGATAGGCTTGCGCGGCACCGGCTATGCAGCCGATGATTTCGATTGGCCGCGCAGGCAAGGCTTTACGCTGGTACCCGCCCACGAGGTGTGGCACCAGTCCCTGGCCCCCGTGATGGAGCAGGTGCGCCAGCGCGTGGGCAACACCCCCTGCTACCTGAGCTTTGACATTGACGGTATTGACCCTGCCTACGCCGGCGGCACCGGAACGCCTGAAATCGGTGGGCTCACAGTGCCCCAGGCACTCGAGATCATCCGGGGTTGCCGTGGGCTTAATATCGTTGGGGCAGACTTGGTGGAGGTATCTCCACCCTACGATACGACGGGCAACACGGCCCTGCTGGGGGCCAACCTGTTGTACGAGATGCTGTGTGTGCTGCCCGGGGTGCCGGTGCGCTGACCGCCGGCTACACACCTGAATTTGCTACGTTTTTCATAGCTACTCGCGCAGGTTTTATGTGCGCTAGCAGCCCATTTTTTTAAATTTTGAGGAGACACCATGTCCACATCGCCGCTTTCCCTGCTGAAAGACCCCAGCCTGCTCAAAACCAATGCGCTGATCAACGGCCAATGGGTCACGGGAGCCAGTCGCTTTGCGGTGACTGATCCGTCCAACGGCCAGCACTTGGCCGATGTGGCCAACCTCGGTGCCGCAGACGCGGAAGCCGCCATCGCCGCCGCCAACGCCGCCTGGCCCGCCTGGAAAAGCAAGACTGCCAAAGAGCGCAGCATCATCCTGCGCAAGTGGTTTGATTTGCTGATGGCCAACCAGGAAGACTTGGCCCGCATCATGACCGCCGAGCAAGGCAAGCCCTTTGCCGAGGCCAAGGGCGAGATTGCCTATGGCGCCAGCTTTGTGGAATGGTTCGCCGAAGAAGCCAAGCGCGTCAACGGCGAGACCCTGCCCCAGTTCGACAACAACCGCCGCCTCATGGTCATCAAGCAGCCCATCGGCGTGTGCGCAGCCATCACTCCGTGGAACTTCCCGCTGGCCATGATCACCCGCAAGGTGGCGCCTGCCTTGGCTGCCGGTTGCCCGGTCATCATCAAGCCCGCGGAACTCACCCCGCTGACTGCGCTGGCAGCTGCCGAGCTGGCCATCCGCGCCGGCATTCCGGCCGGTGTGCTCAACATGATCACCGCCGACAGCGATCAGTCCATTGCCGTGGGTAAGGTCATTTGCGCCAGCGATGTGGTGCGCCACTTGAGCTTCACCGGCTCCACCGAAGTGGGCCGCATTCTGATGGCGCAAAGCGCGCCAACGGTTAAAAAGTTGTCGCTCGAACTGGGTGGCAATGCCCCCTTCATCGTGTTTGACGACGCCGACATCGACTCCGCTGTGGAAGGCGCTCTGGCCAGCAAATACCGCAACGCCGGCCAGACCTGCGTGTGCGCCAACCGCTTCTATGTGCAGGCCGGCGTGTACGACCAGTTCGTGGCCAAGTTCAGCGCCAAAGTAAAGGCGATGAAGGTCGGCAACGGCTTTGAAGACGGCGTGGTGCAAGGCCCGCTGATCGAAGATGCCGCCATTGAAAAGGTCAAACGCCACGTGGCAGACGCAGTTGCCAAGGGCGGCAAAGTGGAAACCGGCGGCAACGCGCTGCAAGGCCAGTTCTTCGAGCCGACCGTGGTCTCCGGCGCTACTGCTGACATGCTGTGCGCCCGCGAAGAAACCTTCGGCCCCTTTGCCCCAGTGTTCAAGTTCACCTCCGAGCAAGAAGCCATTGACGCGGCCAACAACACCGAATTCGGCCTCGCCAGCTATTTCTACAGCCGCGACATCGGCCGCATCTACCGCGTGGGCGAAGCACTGGAGTACGGCATGGTGGGCGTGAACGTGGGCATTCTGGCCACCGAACACGTGCCTTTCGGCGGCGTCAAGCAATCCGGCCTCGGCCGCGAGGGCTCGCACTTCGGCATGGACGACTACATCGAGGTCAAGTACCTCTGCCTGGGCGACATCCTCAAATAAGCCTGCACCCCCATGCTTAAAAAGCCGGCATCTGCCGGCTTTTTTTCGCCCATTCCATTGCCCATGCAATATCAGCCTTGACAATATTTGCTTAGGCAAATAATATTTGGGCCATGCATCACATCGCCCCTTCGTTTTACAGCCCCGAAAGCTATCGGCCGGAAGACAGCATCGGTTACCTGATGCGCAGCATCCTTTCGCACGTGGCCCAGTCGGTCGAGCACCAGCTCGCCCACACCGACCTGACCAACGCGCAGTGGATTCCGCTCTTCAAGCTCTACAACAAGCAGGCCTCCACCGTGGCCGAGCTGGCCCGCGCCTGCGAGCTCGACAACGGCGCCACCACCCGCCTGCTGGACCGTATGGAGGCCAAAGGCCTGGTTCAGCGGGTGCGCTCCGAGCAAGATCGCCGGGTGGTCAACATCCAGCTCACCCCTGCCGGCACGCAAGCCGCCGCCGACATTCCGCAGGTACTGTGCGAAGTGCAAAACACCCACCTCGAGGGGTTCAGCGCTGAAGAGTTCGAGAACCTCAAGGGCTACCTGCGCCGCATTCTGGACAACGCCCAACGCATCAAGGCAGCCAACGCCGCTGCCGACACCCCCTCTACCGACCGCTAAGCACCCCATGCAAGACACCATCTTCTCCACTTCACAAGCACTGCGCTGGAGCCGGTTTGCGCTTAGCGCGGTGGCCATTGCGTCTTTGAGCGCGTGTGCCAACTTCTCGGGTATCTTTTCGCAGGCCAAGCCGGTTGCTGCGCAGCAAGCCGGCTTGTCTGCCCAAACCATTCCGGCGGACAGCGTCGCGCTGGACAGCCAGTGGTGGAAAGCCTACGGCGATGAGCAACTCAACCAGCTGGTCGCCCAAGCCCTGGCCAACAACCCCAACCTGCGCGTGGCCCAGGCCCGTGTGCAGCGCGTGCAAGCAGGAATCGATAACGCAAATGCCGCCAGCGCACCGCAATTGAACGCAGGGCTGGATGCCACACGCCAGCTCTACACCCGCAACGGCTTGGTGCCCGCACCGATTGCTGGCAGCGAGCGCGAAATTGCCACCCTGCAGTTGAGCGGCAGTTGGGAGCTGGACTTGTTTGGCAAAAATCGGGCTGCGCTAGACGCCGCCATCGGCCAAAGCCGCGCCGCCCAAGCGGACGCCCAGGCCGCCCGCATGCTGCTGGCCAGCAATGTGGCACGCAGCTACTTCCAGTGGATGCGGGTGCAAGGTCAACTCGAAGTGGCCCAGCGCACCCTGGCCCAGCGCCAGCAAACCCAACAACTCGTGAAAGACCGCCTGCAAGCCGGCCTGGACACCCAGCTCGAACTCCAGCAAAGCGAAAGCGGACTGCCTGATGCCCGCTTCCAGATCGAGACCCTGAAAGAGCAGGAAGCCCTGCTCCTCAATGCCCTCGCTGCCTTAACTGGGCAACAAAATACGCCTCTAGCGCTCACCAAATATGCGCCAGCAGCTATCAATTCCATAGCATCCGCACAAACCAAAGTGCAATCGGTGCCGATGGACCTGCTGGGCCGGCGCGCCGATGTGGTCGCCGCTCGCTGGCGGGTAGAGGCTGCCACCCGCGATGTGGATAACGCCAAAACCCTGTTCTACCCCAACATCAACCTGACCGCGTTTGCCGGCTTCTCGAGCATCGGTTTTGACAAGCTGGTGCAAAGCAGCAGCGCCCAATGGGGTGTGGGCCCAGCGATACGCCTGCCCCTGTTTGAGGGCGGCCGCCTGCGCGCCAACCTCAAAGGAAAAGCAGCCGACCTTGACGCCGCCATTGAGACCTATAACGCCGCAGTCGTCGACGCAGTGCACGATGTGGCCGACCAGCTCACCTCCACCAAAGCCATTGAGCGCCAGCAGGCCGAGCAACAAGCCGCCCAGCGATCTGCCGAAGCCGCCTACGCCATTGCCGTGCAACGGTACGAAGCGGGCTTGGGCAACTACCTGAACGTGCTCAACGCCGAAACCGGCGTGCTGGCCCAGCGCAAGCTGGCCGTGGACCTGGCCGCCCGCAGCGTGGACACACAGATCCAGCTGATCCGCGCACTGGGTGGCGGCTTCACCGACACCGACAACACCTCAGCCACCGCACTGACAAGCGAGACCGTAGTCCGCTAAGCACTGACCACGGCCCCACCCAACACGCACTGAACCTGATTGAAAGAGACACCATGAGCACTTCTTCCACCCCCACCGTCGCACCGGCCGCCACTCCCGCCGGCAACCCTGCACGCAAAAAAGCGCTGACCGCCCTCAGCATCGTGGTGCTGCTGGGTCTGGCCTATGGCGGCTTCGGCTACTTTGGTGCGCGTCACTCCGAAGAAACCGACAACGCCTATGTGCAAGGCAACGTGATCCAAATCACCCCCCAGGTGGGCGGCACCGTCACCGCCATCATGGCGGACGACACCGACTTCGTGAAAGCCGGCCAGGCCCTGGTGAAGCTGGACCCGGCCGATGCCAAAGTGGCACTTGACCACGCCGAGGCCAACCTGGCCCAAGCGGCGCGCCAGGTGCGCACCCTGTACGCCAACAACGGCACCTTGTCCGCCCAGGTGACGCTGCGTGAGTCCGACATTGCCCGCGCGCAAACCGACATTGCCCGCGCCACCGACGACCTGAACCGCCGCCAGGCACTGGCCGGCAACGGCGCGGTGTCCAAAGAAGAACTCAACCACGCCAAGTCGCAACTCACTACCGCCCAGAACGCCCTGTCCGCTGCCCAAGCTGGCGTGGCCGCTGCGCGTGAGCAGCTCTCCAGCAACCAGACCCTGACCGAAGGCACCAATGTGGAAAGCCACCCCAGCGTGGTGGCTGCATCCGCCAAAGTGCGCGAGGCCTTCTTGGCGCTGCACCGCGCTGAGCTGCCCGCGCCCGTGGACGGCTATGTGGCCAAGCGCACCGTGCAGCTAGGCCAGCGCGTGGCGGCCGGTGCTCCTTTGATGGCCATCATCCCGCTGAATCAGTTGTGGGTGGATGCCAACTTCAAGGAAGTGCAGTTGCGAAACATCCGCATCGGCCAGCCAGTCAAGCTCACCGCCGACCTGTATGGCAAGAAGATGGAATACAAAGGCACGGTCGCCGGTTTGGGTGCCGGCACCGGTGCCGCCTTCTCGCTGCTGCCTGCACAAAACGCCACCGGCAACTGGATCAAGGTGGTGCAGCGCGTGCCAGTACGGGTGGCGCTGGATGCTGAGCAACTCGCCCAGAACCCGCTGCGCGTAGGCCTCTCCATGGAAGCCACGGTGGACGTGACCGACCAAAGCGGCAAGTCCTTGGCCGATGCGCCCCGCGCCGCATCGGTGACCCAAACCGATGTGTACACCGTGCTGGACCAGCAAGCCAACGACGAAGTGCGCAAAGTGATTGCCGCCAACCTCGGCCGTGGTGCCAAGGCCAACGTCCATGCCGTCGCCAAGGCCGGCCAAGGCGTGTGAGTCATCCATGAGCTCACCCGCCGCTTACTCAGCGCCACCACCCCTGGAAGGGTCGGCGCGCCTGTGGGGCACGATTGCGCTGTCGGCCGCCACGTTCATGAACGTGCTGGACTCGTCCATTGCCAACGTGTCTTTGCCGGCCATTGCCGGTGACCTCGGGGTCAGCTCCAGCCAGGGCACTTGGGTCATCACCAGCTTTGGCGTGGCCAACGCGATTGCCTTGCCACTGACCGGCTGGTTGTCCCAGCGATTCGGGCAAGTGAGGCTGTTTATCACCAGCGTGTTGTTGTTTGTGCTGTCCAGCTGGCTGTGCGGCATTGCGCCCAACATGCCCTTCCTGATTGGTGCCCGCGCCCTGCAAGGCTTTGTGGCCGGCCCGATGATGCCGCTGGCGCAAACGCTGTTGCTCTCCAGCTATCCACCGGCCCTTGCGGGCTTGGCGATGGCGCTCTGGGCCATGACCACGCTGGTCGCCCCCGTGATGGGCCCGCTCCTGGGCGGCTGGATTACCGACAACGCGCACTGGGGATGGATCTTCTTCATCAACGTGCCGATCGGCATCGTGGCGGGGTTCATCACTTGGAGCATCTTCCACAAGCGCGAAACGCAAACGCGCAAGCTGCCTATCGACACCGTGGGCCTGGCCTTGCTGGTGATTGCGGTTACTGCGATTCAGATGATGTTGGACCTGGGCAAAGAGCTCGATTGGTTCCACTCCAACGAGATCATTGCGCTGACCGTGCTATCGGTGGTGGCCTTCGCGTTTTTGATCGTGTGGGAGCTGACCGATGACCATCCGGTGGTCGACTTGAAGCTTTTCAAGGTCCGCAACTTCTTGACCGGCACCATCGCCATGTCGATTGCCTACGGCCTCTTCATGGGCAACATCGTGCTGCTGCCGCTGTGGCTGCAAAGCTTTATGGGGTACACCGCCACCCAGGCCGGCATGTTGATGGCACCGGTGGGCTTGTTTGCGATCATCCTGTCGCCCATCATCGGCAAGAACATCACCAAGTTCGACACACGCCGCTTGGCGACGCTGGCTTTCCTGGTGTTTGCGCTGGTGCTCTGGATGCGTTCGCACTTCAGCACCCTGTCGGACTTCAACACCATGATGATCCCGACGCTGATTCAGGGCATTGCGCTCGCGCTGTTTTTTATCCCGCTAACCAGCATCATTCTGGGTGGTTTGCCGGGCGACAAGATTGCGTCTGCCTCGGGCCTGAGCAGCTTCTGCCGGGTGCTGTTCGGCTCGTTTGGCACCTCGATCTCGGTCACGGTGTGGCAAGACCGCACCACCCTGCACCACGCCCAGCTCACCGAGATGATCAACCGTGGCAGCACGGCCTCCAACAGCGCCTTGGCGGGATTGAACGCATCCGGCTTGAGCACCGAGCAGGCCCTGAGCCAGATCAACCGCATGATCGACCAGCAAGCCGCCACCCTGGCGGCCAATGATGTGTTCTACGCCTCGGCCGTCATCTTTGTGCTGTTAATTCCGCTGGTGTGGCTGTCCCGACCGGCCAAGGGGGGCGCAGGCGCCTCGGAAGCAGCGGCCGGTGCACACTGAACACGCGCAATCTGCAGACGAAAAAAACGGGGCCTTGGCCCCGTTTTTATTGCAGCGCTCTGATCAGCTCAGCTCGGGCCCTTGCGGGTTGGTGGCGCGTGAATTGCGGTTCACACCGTTGTTCACCGACCAGGGAATAGACGCAGCCCGGTCCAGGGGCGCCACTTTAGTCAGCAAAGCCTGCCAAAAGAAACCGCTCTGGATCGCGATCACCGCAAACAGCATGTAGCTTTGTGAGCTGGAAGCCAACCACAGGTTGTACACCGGCATAAACACAAAAGGCGACACCAGCAAGGGCAGGCCAATGCGCAAGGCCTGCATCGACTCCAGCCCCTTGCCGAGGTTGAAGAGGTCCCAGTAGTAATTGGTAAACATGCCCAGCACCATCCAGCAGCCCAAGTGCCATGCGTACACGATGGCGTGGTTACGCGCCAGCATCAGCACCCAGGGCTGGGAGCCCTCGTCGGCATTCATAACGAACACAATCAACACCCCGGTCGCAGCAAAGACCACGGCGTAAATGAACATCATCAACTTGAGCGCTCTGGACATAGTTTCCCTAGGGTGAAATGGTGCGCGCCATCTTACCCGCAGGCCCTCCCGCCTTAGAGCAGGGTCACGCCGGTTTTGGCCTGCACTGCCTCACGGGTGACGCCCGGAGCCAACTCCACCAGCTTCAGGCCTTCGGGGGTGACGTCCATCACCGCCAGGTCGGTGATGATGCGGTCCACCACGCCCACGCCGGTCAATGGCAAGGTGCAGCTGGGCAGGATCTTCAGGTCTTCGGTGCCGTCTTTCTTCTTGGCCACATGCTCCATGAGCACGATCACGCGCTTCACGCCGGCCACCAAGTCCATGGCGCCGCCCATACCCTTGACCATCTTGCCGGGGATCATCCAGTTGGCCAGATCGCCTTTCTCGGACACTTGCATGGCACCCAGGATGGACAGGTTGATCTTGCCGCCGCGGATCATGGCAAAGCTCTGGTCCGAGCCGAAAATGCTGCTGCCCTTGATGGTGGTCACGGTTTGTTTGCCGGCGTTGATCAGGTCGGCATCCACCTCATCTTCAGTCGGAAAGGGGCCGATGCCCAGCATACCGTTCTCGCTTTGCAGCCACACCTCTTTGTCGGCGGGCACGTGGTTGGCCACCAGGGTGGGAATGCCGATCCCCAGGTTCACATAAAAACCGTCTTCGAGTTCGTGGGCTGCACGGGCAGCCATTTGGTCTTGGTTCCAGCTCATGGTCAGACTCCTGCTTTTTCAGTGATGGTGCGTTTTTCGATCCGTTTTTCGGGCCGGGTGTTCAGCACGATGCGGTGCACATAAATACCGGGCAAGTGGACCTGATCGGGAGCGATGTCGCCGGTCTCCACAATCTCTTCCACTTCCACCACCGTGATCTTGCCGGCCATGGCCACAGCCGGGTTGAAGTTGCGGGCAGTAAAGCGGAACTGCAAGTTGCCCGACTTGTCGGCGCGGTGGGCTTTGACCAAAGACACATCTGGCACCAACGAGCGCTCCATCACATAGGTCTCGCCATCAAACTCGCGCAGCTCTTTGCCCTCGGCCACCATGGTGCCCACACCGGTTTTGGTGAAGAAGGCAGGAATACCGGCGCCACCGGCGCGCAGCTTCTCGGCCAGGGTGCCTTGGGGGGTGAACTCCAGCTCCAGCTCGCCGGCCAGGTATTGGCGCTCGAACTCTTTGTTTTCGCCCACATAGGAGCTGATCATTTTTTTGATCTGACGCGTCTCGAGCAACTTGCCGAGGCCAAAGCCGTCCACGCCCGCGTTGTTGGAGATAGCGGTCAGGTTTTTGGCACCCGAATCGCGCAAGGCATCAATCAGCGCCTCGGGGATGCCGCACAAACCAAAGCCACCAACGGCCAGTAACTGTCCGTCCTGAATAATGCCTTCAAGCGCCTGCGCGGCGCTGGGGTAAATCTTGTTCACTGCGCGTATCTCCTATGTAGATAGAAACAACATGGCCGCTACGATACTACGTAACCACATACGTAGTTCCCCGTAAAGCCTTTCCCTCACCGCAATCCGCATGGACATTGACTACCGCCAAGCTTTTGACCTTGCGCCCGTCGGGCTGGCGCTTTCGCGCAACCGCACCATGATCGATTGCAACCAGCAACTGTGCGACATGTTCGGGGCCACCAAAGACCAACTGGTGGGCCAGTCCTTCCAAGTGCTGTACCCCAGCGCCGATGAGTTTGAACGCCTCGGCGCGCGCATGGCCCCCTTGCTCAACCGCAATGGAACCTATGCAGATGACCGCATCATGAAACGACTGGACGGCCGCTTCAAAGGCGAAACCTTCTGGTGCCATGTGAGCGGCCGCGCCCTGAACCCCAGCGCCCCGCACGAGGCCGGCATCTGGACCTTTGAAGACCTGAGCGCCCTGCGCCCGGTGCGCGCAGAACTCACCCCGCGCGAGCGCGAGGTCGCGGCCTACCTGATGCAGGGCCAGACCTCCAAACAGATCGGCAAAACGCTGGAGATCAGCCACCGCACTGTCGAAATCTACCGCGCACGCCTGATGCGCAAGTACAAGGCATCGACCACCGCCGACCTGGTGCACAAGTTGATGGCCGGCTAAAAACCTGAAAAGACCCTAAATTTGTATCGGTTTGGTGCACTTTTCATATCAATGCACCAAAATGCAGCACACATGCAGCTCATAGACCACCAAGGCGGAGCTGTACACCTATTGCTGACGGGAGGCGGCGACCGGCGGACATCCGTTGGACCATCGGGCGCGCCACTCCTTTGTTTGTAGGGAGAACGTGCGTATGAAAGCCTGGAAGATCTCAACCCGCCTGCAGTGGATCATCGGCCTCTTGGGCGCCCTGTTGGTCGGCATCGGTGCCTTGGGCCTGCAAGGCCTGGCGGCATCCAATGCCTCTTTAAAAACCGTCTACGAAGACCGCGTGATTGCCTTGGGCCAACTCGGCGAGGTGTCCCGTCTGCTCCAGCGCAACCGCATTGTTTTACAAGACAGCCTGATCAACCGGGACGCCCATCACGTGCGGCAAATGGTCGAAGAATTCGACCGGAATTCGGACCAAATCACCAAGACCTGGCAAGCCTACGAGGCGACCTACCTCACCCCGGAAGAGTCTTTGCTGGCCAAAGGTTTTGCGACGGCTTACCGCGATTTGTCGACCATGGGCCTGAAACCCTTGCGCGAAGCCTGCGCACGTGGCGACATGGAACAAGCCGCGAAGATTTACAACGACCAGGTGGTGGGACTCATGCGCCCCGCCATGGACACCTTGGAACGTTTGGACCAGATTCAATATGACGTTTCCAAGACCGAATACACCACCGGCGTGGCGTATTTCGAATGGATCCGTGCGATTTGCATCTCCGCCATCGTTGCCGGCCTGGTCGTCGCCATCGCACTGGGCTTTTTCATGATCCGGTCTCTGTACCGGCAACTGGGCGGCGAACCGGCAGAGGTGCTGGCCATCACCAACTCGATCGCACAGGGTGACCTCACCACTGCCATCCAGGTACCGCACTTTGCGCCGCAGAGTGTGATGGCGGGCATGGCCCATATGCAGCGCGCCTTGCAAGTGATGGTGGGCATGGTGCGAGACGGCTCTGAGAGCGTCGCCAGCGGCAGCACACAAATTGCCAGTGGCAGCGGCGACCTGTCGTCGCGCACCGAGCGCCAGGCCAGCGCCCTGGAGCAAACAGCCGCCTCGATGGAGCAACTCAGCGCAACCGTACGGCAGAACGCGGACAGTGCGCGTGAGGCCTATCGGCTGGCTCATGTGGCCTCCGGCGTGGCCCGCAAAGGTGGCGACGTGGTGGCACAAGTGGTGCAAACCATGCAAGGCATCGATCAATCCTCTAAGCGCATCGCCGACATCATCGGGGTGATTGACGGTATCGCCTTCCAGACCAACATACTCGCCCTGAATGCCGCCGTAGAAGCCGCACGCGCCGGCGAACAGGGGCGCGGCTTTGCCGTGGTCGCCAGCGAAGTCCGCTCCTTGGCGGGGCGCAGCGCGGAGGCGGCCAAAGAAATCAAATCCCTGATTTCGGCCAGCGTAGAGCGGGTCGCCCTCGGAAGCGACCAAGTGTCCGAGGCGGGCGGCACCATGCAAGAGGTCGTAGAGGCGATTCAGCAGGTCGCAGACCTGATGGACTCGATCAGCGCCGCCAGCTCAGAACAAGCGTCAGGAGTGTCCCAGATCGGTGAGGCGGTAGGCCACATGGACCAGACCACCCAACAAAACGCGGCATTGGTGGAAGAAATGTCAGCGGCGGCCGCCAGCCTGCGGGCCCGGGCGCATGAGCTCGTTCAATGCGTTGCCGCATTCCGGCTGCAAAAAACCTCGGGGTCAAGCATCGGGCAGGCGCGGCTGGAAAACGCTGCGTGAGCTGAGCGCCCTTACTGGGGCAACGCGGCGAGTGGCAGGCGCTTTGCGAGCTCACCCTCCAACGCCGCAATCCGCTGCTCGGCCAGCCCCAGGCTTAGCAGCGCCGCCTGCAGCTCGGCCTCCAGGCGGGCTACTTCCTCCGTCAGGGTGTCCGCCACTGCGGTCACTTTTTCGCGGGTGGCATCGCGTGTGATGGTCAGGCCGGCAGTCACCGTGTCAAGCCACGCGAGGATCTGCACCCGGGTGGTGTCTTTGTGCAGCGGGGTTTGCAGAGTCGCTTTTTTCACATCGGCCCGACGGCACAACTCGGATTGGGTCACCCGCCCGTGGTTAAAGGGGTAGACCCCGTGGTGCGCTGCAATGTCTGCTTCGATCTCCGCCATGGCTTTGCGCAGGCGCGCCAGTGCGGCTTCAGTACGAGGGTTGGCGTTTTCAGTGACAGGAAGGATAGGACGTTCGGACATGAAAGGATCTCTCGAGAGGCAGCCGGCGCAGTGTACTGAAGCTAGACTCACCATCCTCCCAAAGGACAACCATGACAACCCCATTCACCCCCGCCCCCCATGAAATCGAAGCCTGGGCTGCCCTCAAACAACTGGGCGATACCGCGGTATCTACCGGCGGCTTGCAGGCTCTGCTGCACATGTTCATCAGCGTGGTGACCTCGGCTGAAGAGGTGGCACGGGTGAGCGAAGAAGCCGGCCACCCGGACTCCATGACCACCCAAGTCATTTCCGAATGGGTCAGCACCCAGTACGTGCCTGACATGCAGGCCCAGTTGCAAGGAACAGGCGAGGCTTAAGGGCGAGGCCTAAATCAGGTTGCGCATGGCGCGTGCGGTTTCCTGCAACACCGGCAGCACGCGGCGCACTGCATCATCGGTGCTCTCGTTGCCCATGGGCATGGTGACGTTGAGCGCGCCCATCAGCGCCCCGTGGCGATCAATCAGGGGCACCGCAACGCCGCGGTAGTTCATTTCCAACTGCTGCTCCGAGACGGCCCAGCCTTGCTGGCGAATGCGGGCCAGCTCGACCCGCATCCGGTCTTTGCTGGCAATCGTATGCGAGGTATAGGCCTTGAAGGTTTGCTGCTGCAGCCAGTCTTCGAGCCACGCAGGGTCGCGCATAGCCAAGATCAACATGCCCGCTGACGTCACCTGCGCCTGCACCCGCGAGCCCAGCACATAGCCGGTACTCATGGGCCGGTTGCTGCCATTGCGGGCGATGTAGACGATCTCGTCGCCGTCCAACACACTCACATAGGCAATCTCTTGGGTGCCGGCAGTCACCCGCTGCAAAAACGGCTGCACCACCCGGGGCAAGCGCGCTGACTCGAGGTACGACTGCCCGATGCGCAGCACACGCGGCGTGAGCCAAAACAGCTTGCCATCGCTCGCCACATAGCCCAGGTACTGCAAGGTCAGCAGGTAGCGGCGGGCGGCGGTGCGCGTCATGCCACAACGCTCGCCCGCCTGGCTGGCCGTCATGCGCTGGTGCGCGTCGTCAAAAGCCTCGATCAGCCCCAAGCCCTTTTCCAGACCGGCAATCCAGTCTTTCTTTTCCAGAGCGGGCGCGTCAATGCCGGCAATGGGCGGGCGCATGGCAAGTTCAGTAGTCATGGGCGCTGATTTTGGCGGGCCGGAAAACCGGGAAAGCCTAGTGCTTACCCGCAATATGAACGATCATCGATCATTCAAGTTCAATAAACGCTCTTTTTAACCAATATTCACTTTCATTCACACAAGTGAGTCGCTAAAGTTCGCACCGAACCGTGCCATTCGTACGACTAACGAACACACGGTCACACCCCACCCGAACGCCACACCAGGAGACAAACAATATGCAAAAACGGAACACTCTCAAATTGATAGCGGCTTGCGCAATGTTGATGGGCGCTAGCAGCGCTTTTAGCCAGGAAGTTATCAAGATCGCCAATATTGTGGAGCTCTCCGGTGGTGGCGCCTCGGCCGGTACCAACTTCAAAAACGGGGTGGAATTGGCAGTCAAGGAAATCAACGCCGCAGGCGGTGTGCTGGGCAAAAAGATCCAGACCATCACCTCCGACACTCAGTCCAACCCCGGCGTGGCCAAGGGTCTGACCCAAAAAGCGGTAGACGACGAGGTGTTTGCCATCTTCGGCCCGGTGTTTTCGGGTTCCATCATGGTGTCGATGGCCGAGAGCCGCAAAGCCGAGATCCCCAACTTCACCGGCGGTGAGGCAGCCAGCATCACCATGCAGGGTAACCCCTACATCTTCCGCACCAGCTTTACCCAAGCGACCGCTATGCCCAAAGTGGCCCGCTACATGAGCGAGCAGGCAAAGCTCAAGAACATCGCCATCATTTACGTGAACAACGATTTCGGCAAAGGCGGCCTGGACATGATCAAGAAGGCGCTGGCCACCTCCAGCACCAAGATCGCCGCTGAAATCTCGACCGATGCCGGCCAGGTGGACTTCTCCGCCGCCGTGCTCAAGGCCAAGCAAAGCAACGCCGACGGCGTGTTTGTCTACACCAACGAAGAAGAGTCCGCCCGCGCCCTGCGCGAACTGCGCAAGCAAGGCTGGAACAAGCCCATCGTCGGCGAGACCACCCTCACCGGCCAAAAGGTGATCGAGCTGGCTGGTGAAGCCGCCAACGGTGCTGTCGCCCACGTGGGCCTGACGGTGGATGCCCCCATCCCCGCCGTGCGCGCCTTCCGCGCCAAGTTCGAGCGTGAGTACAAATACATCTCCGACCACAACGGCATGAAGGGCTACTCCGGCATTTACACCCTGAAGGCCGCCATTGAAAAGGTGGGCAAGCTCGACCGCAAGGCAGTAGCCAACGCAATGCACAGCCTGGTGGTCACCACCGACAAAGAGCCCGGCATTCTGATGAACGTGGCCTTTGACAAAAATGGCGACCTGGACCGCGAAAGCTTCCTGGTCGAAGTGAAAAACGGCAAACAGGAAGTGGTGGCCACCCTGCCCCCGTTGAACCCTATCGCGGTCAACAAGCCGGCCGCAGCGCCGGCAGCCAAGCCTGCTGCACCCGCCAAGAAGTAATGGCGTGAGCCACTCCGGCCCGCGGCCAGGCGGCTGCGCCCGGAGTGGCATTGTTAGGCGCAGCCCCCAGCGGGCTCCGTGCCCCCGCATTCCGTAGTGCCCCCAAGGGACCCCCATGACCGATTTCCTCCAACTCTTTTTCAGCGGACTGGCCACCGGCGCCATCTACTCGCTGGCAGCCCTCGGCTTTACGCTGTTGTGGCAGGCCAGCGGCACCATCAACTTCGCCCAAGGCGAGTTTGTGATGCTGCCCGCCTTCATGATGCTGGGCTTCATGAGCATCGGTGCGCCGCTGGCGGTGAGCTTCACCATGACGGTGGTGTTGGCGGTGTTTGTGCTGGGTTGGGTATTCAAGCGGGGTCTGGTGGACCCCTTGTTCAAGTTCGGCATGATGCCCATCGTGGTGGCCACCATCGGCCTGTCGATTGCCATGCGCAACGGCTTGCGCGCCGGCTACAGCGCCGAAGCCCACCCCTTCCCCAGCTTGTTTGCAGACAAGCTTTTCAATATCGCGGGTGTGACCATCACGCTGGCGGATGTGGGTACCTTTGCGGTGGCGCTGATTCTGGTGTTTGTGGTGCAGGCTTTCATGACCAAAACCGTGACCGGCCGCGCCATGCAGGCGGTGGCGCAAAACACCGAGAGCGCCTCGGTGCTGGGCATCAATGTACCCCGCATGATCTTTTATGCATTCGCGATCAACGCGGTGCTGGCAGTGGCGGCTGCACTGCTGGTCACGCCCACCTATCTGGCCAAGTTCGACATGGGCGAGAGCTTGGGCACCAAGGCCTTTTTCGCGGCCATCATCGGTGGCTTCAACAACTCGCGCGGCGCACTCTTGGGCGGGCTGATTGTGGGTGTGTGCGAGAACCTGGCCGCCGCCTACATCTCCCCCGCTTACAAAGATGCGGTGGCACTGGTGATCTTCATGGTCGTGATTTTGTTCAAGCCGCAGGGGCTGCTGGGCAAAAAAGTGGAACGCAAAGTCTGAGTACCACCGGAACACCCTCATGAAAAAAATTACTCTCCTTTTGATAGCAGCTTGCGCAATCCTGCTGCTGGCTGCACCGCCTTTTCTTAAAAATTACGGCGTCTACCTGCTGTCTTACTGGCTGGTGTTTGTTATCGCCACCATGGGCCTGAACCTCACCGTGGGTTACGCCGGCCAAAAGTCTTTGGGGCACGCGGCCTTCTTCGGCATTGGTGCCTACACCGTTGCCATTTTGATGAAGGCCGGTTTCAGTTTCTGGCTGGGTTTGCCGGTGGCGGCACTGATTTGCTTTTTCATTGGCATTGCGCTCGGCTTTCCGGCCCTGCGGGTGCAAACCATCTACCTCGCATTTGCCACCCTGGGCTTCAATACCGCGGTCTGGCTGGTCATGCGCAATGAAGAGTGGCTGACCGGCGGCACCTTCGGCATCAACAACATCGCCCGCCCTTCCCTTTTCGGCTATTCGCTGGAAGGCAACCTGGCGTATTACTATTTTGTACTGGTGACCACCGTGCTGCTGGGCGCGCTGCAATGGGGCCTGTTGCGCAGCCCCTGGGGCAAGGCATTCACTGCCCTGCGCGACAACCCGATCCGGGCCGAAAGCCTGGGTATCGATACCCGCTCTTACACCCTGCTCAGCTTTGCCATCGGTGCCGCCTATGCCGGTGTGGCAGGTGCGCTGTTTGCATCTTTGGTGCAGTTCATTGAGCCGGCGCCCTTCACCGTGGGTGCCTCCATCATGATGTACCTGATGGTGGTGGTAGGTGGACCTGGCTACTTTTTGGGCCCGTTGCTGGGCTCTGCGGTCGGCGTGATCCTGCCGGAGTGGCTGCGCTTTGCGCAGGCCTGGTACCTGTTTGTCTTCGGGGCTGCGGTGGTCGTGCTGATGATCTGGCTGCCGGATGGGCTGCTGAGCATTCCTGACCGTATCAAGGCCAAACGCCAGGCCCGTGAAGCCAGCGCCGCCCGCGCGGCTGCCGCCCAACAACAGGGAGCCCAATGATGAGCCAGCCTGCTAAACAACAACCCGTTCTCAAAGTCACCAACATCAAAAAGGCCTACGGCGCCATTCAGGCCGTCGGCGGTGTTTCCTTCGAAGTCATGCCCGGAGAAATCTTCGGCGTCATCGGGCCCAACGGCTCGGGTAAGACCACCCTGTTCAACAGCATGCTGGGCCAGATCACCCCCGATGAGGGCAAGATCGAACTCAACGGCCAGGACGTCACGCAAGCCGGTCCGCTGGAGTTGAGCCGCCGCGGTGTGGGCCGCACGTTTCAGACGCTGCAGGTCTTCGGCAAGATGACGGTGCGCGACAACCTGATCGTCGCCGCCCAGGAGCACCAAGGCTCCATGCTGAGCCGCATGTTCGCCCCGTCCGACTCCGGTTTGGGAGCCAAGGCCGATGCGCTGATCGACCAGTTCCGCATCCGCCATGTGGCCGACAAAAAGGCGGGCGAACTGTCCTACGGCCAGCAGAAGCTAGTGGACATTGCCATGGCCTTCATGAGCGAGCCCGATCTGGTGCTGCTCGACGAACCCTGCGCCGGGGTGAACCCCAGCCTGGTCGGTGGCATCAGCACCTTGCTGAAAGAGCTCAACCAGAACCCCAAGTTCGGCAAGAAGAGCTCTTTTGTAGTGATCGAGCACAACATGGATTTTGTGATGGACCTGTGCCACCGCATCATGGTGATGGTGGAGGGCCAGGTGCTGGCCATCGGCACCCCCGAAGAAATCCGCAACAACAAACAAGTCCTTGACGCTTACCTCGGGAGCTGACGCATGACCACAGACACCTGCATTGAATTCAAAGACGTGGTGGCCGGCTACAAGGATTTCATGATCCTGAACAACCTGTCGTTCAAGGCCAAGCGCGGCACCATCACTCTGCTACTCGGGCCCAATGGCGCGGGCAAATCCACGGTACTCAAGGCGCTGTTTGGCTTGCTCAAGCCGCGCCAGGGCGACATCCTGCTCGACGGCGTGAGCGTGGCGGGCTCCACCCAAAAAGCACTGTTGGCCCAAGGCATTGCCTTTGTGCCCCAGGGCCGCAACCTGTTCGGCCAGCTCAGCGTGTTTGAGAACCTGGAGCTGGGCGGCATCACCCTGGGCATGAAGACGACCCACGAGCGCATTCCGGAAGTGCTTGAGTTCTTCCCCCGCGTGAGCCAGCGATTGCACTCGCCAGCGTCTGCTCTCTCAGGCGGGGAGCAAAAGCAGCTGGAAATCGGCCGCGCCCTGCTCTTGCGGCCCAAGGTGATTTTGATTGACGAGCCCTCCATCGGCCTTTCGCCCATCGTGGTGGCAGACGTGTTCAAACTTTTGCGCAAGCTCGCCGACCAGGGCACCACAGTGCTGATGGTGGAGCAAAACGTGAAGAGCGCGCTAAAGATTTCGGACGAAGCCATTGCCCTCGAATCCGGCCGCCTGGTGCTGCAAAAGCCAGCATCGGAGTTGCTGGCGGACCCGAACATTGAGCGCCTGTTTTTGGGTGGTGCGCACACTGGCGCAGCCCCTGCAGCTGCGACAGCCACCACCGCGTGACCCTCTTTTTTACTGTTTGACGACCCGGAGAATCCATGGCCAATACCCCACGCCCGAGCGGTGCAGACCGCGAACACATTGACGAAGGCCCCAACCCCTTGGGCCTGGAAGGCATTGAGTTCATCGAGTACGCCACCTCCAAGCCACAGGCCCTGGGCCAGGTGCTGGAAGCCATGGGCTTTCGCCCCATCGCCCGCCACCGCTCGCGCGAAGTGCTGCTCTACCGCCAGGGAGATATCAACGTCATCGTCAACGCCCACGGCCGGGGCGCCGCGCTGACCGAAAAGCCGGTGATCGCCGCCATCGCCCTGCGGGTGCAGGACGCCTCTGCCGCCTACAAGCGCGCGTTGGCCCGCGGCGCTTGGGCTGTGCCGGTGCAGGTCGAAGTGATGGAGCTGCACATTCCCGCCGTGCATGGCGTGGGCAACAGCCGCATCTACTTTGTAGACCGCCACCGCGAGTTCTCGATTTACGACGTGGACTTCACGCCCGTACCCGCGGTCAACAAGAACCCGCCGGCCATCACCGGCCTGCACTTCTTTGGTGTGGTGCAGTACATCGGCAACGACCGCAGCGACGACTGGACCGAGTTTTACAGCGCCCTCTTCGGCTTTACCGCCCTGGAGCCGGAGACCCGCTTCGGCATCCTGCCCAAGGGGCGCATTTTGCAAAGCCCGTGCAAAACCTTTTACCTGCAACTCATCGAGCCCGAGCCCGGTGTGTTGGATGTGGAAGACGACGAATGCTTCCAGCGCGTGGGCCTGGGTACCCCGGATGTGCAAGCCACCGTGGCGGCCTTGCGCCAGCGCGGTGTGGACTTTGTGCCCAGCAAAGACCCGGCGCAAGACAGCAAGGGCGCGCTCACCCGCCCCACCATGGGTAACGCCATGTTTGAGCTGGTTCACCACGTCCGGGGCTGAACACCATGAGCCAATTTGAAGGCAAATTCGACGACTTCGGGATGGACACCATCACGCTGGCCGGCCCCCTGAAGGCCAAGCTGGATGCCATGAAGGCGGCCGGCTTCACCCAGGTGATGCTGCTGGCCCGTGATCTGGTGAGCCACCCCGAGGGCTGGCGCGCCGCGGTGCAAGAGGTCAAAGACAGTGGCCTGCGCGTGACCGGCTTTCAGGTGCTGCGTGATTTTGAAGGCCTGTCCGGCCACCTGCACGACTACAAGGTCGACATCGCCAAAAGCATGATGGAGATGTGCGCGGCCCTCGACTGCCGCGTCATGCTGGCCTGCTCCAGCACCTCGACGCATGCCACCGGCGATACCGACAAGCTGGTGCAGGACCTGCGCAAGCTGGCCATGCTGGCAATTCCGATGAACATCAAAATCGCGTTCGAGGCCCTGTCCTGGGGCCGCAACGTGAACGAGTTCCCCCAAGCGTGGGACCTGATCACCCAAGCCGACATGCCCAATTTGGGCCTGGGCTTTGACTCCTTCCACCTGTTTGCCACCAAGACCCCGTTGGACGAGCTGGAGATCCTGGACCCCAGCAAAATCTTTCTGGTGCAGCTGGCCGACTTCATGTGGAACGAAATCAAAACCGTTGAGGAGCGCATCACCACGGCGCGCACCTTCCGCGTGTTTCCCGGTGAAGGCGTGCACAGCGAGGCACTGGCCGAGCTGGTGCTCAAGCTGCACCAACTGGGATACCGCGGTGACTACAGCTTTGAGGTGTTCAACGACGATTACCAGCAAATGCCGCTGGAAACCGTGGCTGCCCGCGCGCGCCGCGCTGCGCTCTGGCTGGGTGAAGACGTGCTGCGCCGCTCGGTGCCGCTGCCCAACCAGATGCGCCTGCGCCAGGCGCTGGCCTGACCCACCCGACCTGACCTCAACCAAACAATTGCCATGAGCAGTGTGCTGGACGATTTTTTGTATGCGCCCGAGGTGCTGGAGTCCTTCGGGGCCCAGCGTTTTGTGGCCGCCATGCTGCGGGTGGAAGCCGCACTCGCGCAAGCCCAAGCCGAGCACGGCGTGATACCTGCGGATGCGGCGGTATCCATCGTCGACACCTGCAAGGTCGAGCTGTTTGACGCCGCCCGCATCGTGCGCGACAGCGCCAGCTGCGGCAGTTTGGCGGTTCCTTTGATCAAAAGCCTGCGCGATACGGTGGGGCTCTTCAACCCGGCAGCGGTTCCGTTTGTGCACTACGGGTGCACCAAGCAAGACCTGATTGACACCACCATGGCGCTGATCACACAGCAGGTGTTGGCAGTCACCCGTGGCTATGTGGAAACCTGCATGGCGGCGCTGGCGCAACAGCCCGAACTGGCCGTCACAGTAGCGCCCTTGCGCCGCGCACTCCAACGCCTAGATGCCAGCTCAGCCGCGGCGCTGGCGGTACAGCTGGGCGGCACCCTGAGCGCCCGGCCCGCGCACGGCCCCACGGTACAAGCGGCATTGGCCCGGCACCTCAAATTGTCTATCCCCGATGCACCGTGGGATACCCAGCGTGACGCCTGGGTAGCGTTGGGGTGCGATGTGGCCCTGCTGATCGGCAGCTTGGGCACCTTGGCCAGCGCCCTGGTGCAGCGCGCGCCCGGCACAGAGCCCTGCGCCGGAAGCTTGACCGCTCTGGCCATGGCGCGCCGCAGCCCGCAGCGGGTGGCGGGCTTGCTGAGCTCCATGCCCCATGCGTTCGAGCGCACTCTGGGTTTCTGGCAATCCGATCAGAGCGACTGGACCCAGTTGCTGATGTCAGCGCACGCCAGCGCCTGGGGCTTGGCCAAATCGCTACAAAAAACATAGCATCCTGCGCAAATGGATCGTGGGCAAACGACCCACCCAGCAACAAAAGACCTCCAGGCACTCACGGTGCATGAAAGCCCTTGTTGTGTGAATGAGTGTGTTCTGCTGAGGCCGCTGCCTTCTTACAGTCGCGGCTCACAGTTTTTCACTACGCGCACAAGGTTCTCGGAATGGCATACACCCGCTGGGTTTTGAAGGGTACTTTGGTCGACGCTTACGGAAAAGCACTTCCCCCGGTTCTGCGAGCCGCTTATGGCTCGGTGGTCGGGCGCAGCCTCTATGGGATCACCCTTTTTTCTAATGGCCATGTAATGCAGCTGCTCGAGGGCGAAGTTGCTGCCTTGCAATCTGCCGTGCGCAACTTGCAAGACCAAAGCAAAATTTTTGGTATCGAGCGCTTGTTGCAAGAGCCCACGGATGGGCCGAGTCTCGAGAGCGTATCGGTCGGACTGCACCGCTTCAAGGACGAAATTGCCAAACACCTGCCCGGCCATGTGCAAGTGTTCAGCTTGTGTGCCGACGAGATTTGCCAACGCACGCCCCCCGGCAAAGCGCGCGATCTTTTGCTTGGATTTGCTTAGACCACACCACCCGGCGCGTCAGCGCACAGACCCGCCCGCCAAAGGCCCGCAGCATCGGATTTTTGGGGGCTCACGCTCAATTCCATGCCACGCAGCACGCGCTCAACAGCTTGTACGAATGAATGTGTTTTAAAAAAAACACATTCGCCGGACACTGCGCCGGTGGAAATGAACAAGATCAATTACAAACAAATCGTCGGGAAGCGCGTCAGGGGATTACGGCAAAACGCCGAACTGTCTCAGGAAGTTTTGTCGGAACGATGCGGAATATTCCGCACCTACCTGAGCCGGATCGAGTCCGGCTCTGCCAATCCCACCTTGCTGGTATTGGTCGCCCTCGCAGACTCTTTGGGTGTACCGCCCTCAGAGCTGTTAACCAAAGATTGAACAGGGCTCAGGCCCTAGCAGGCGGAGCCCGAAGCAGCCGGCAGTGGCGGCATCGCGGCACAAGCGGTGGCCACAAACTCCCTTAACAATCGCAAACCCGGGGTGAGCTGACGCCGGTCGGGCAGCACCATGTAGACCGGCACCGGCTCGGTGTCCCATTCGGTGCACAGCATCACCAAACGGCCTTCGGTCACATCATGGGCCACATCCAGCCAGGCTTTGTAGGCCACGCCCCGGCCGGCCACCGCCCAGCGGCGCACCACATCCCCATCGTTGCCGACATGCCCACCTTGCACCCGCACGGTCAGTGCCTCACCCGCCCGGCGAAAAGTCCAACGGTCATTCACATCCTCCCCCAACATGAAACACAGGCAGTCGTGCCCGGCCAGGTCGTGCGGCGTAAGGGGCGTGGGGTGCTGCGCCAGATACGCAGGGGAAGCCACCAGCACCCGCCGGTTGTGGGGCGCCACAGGCAGGGCCACCAGATTCGAGTCTTGCGGCTTGCCGTAGCGGAAAGCGGCGTCCACCGGCTCGCTGAACATATTGGCCATGCGGTCTGACAGAGTGAGCCGGTAGCGCAGCTGGGGGTGCAGCGACTGAAAGTCATCCAGCCACGGCAGCAGCAGGTTGCGCCCCATGTCGGACGAAGCCGCCAGGCGCAAAACGCCTTGCACCTCGTGGCGGCCGGTGCCCAGTGCGCGCACCCCTTCGCTCAGGGTGCTGAGGGCCAGCCGCGCATGTTCAAGAAAAGCCGCGCCCTCCGGGGTCAGCCGCAGGCTGCGGGTCGAGCGCACCAAGAGCGGCACCTGCAGCTCGGCCTCCAGCCGCTTGAGGGCGGCACTGGCTGCCGCCGGGGTCATGTCCAGCGCCCGGGCGGCGGCAGAGAGGCTGCCGGCATCTACCGTGCGCACAAAGATTGCTAGGTCTTGCAGGGCTTTCATTTTCAAATTTTATTTGAAGCTGAATTCAATCCAAGGCCTATTTTTCTTTTCAAGCAATAGAAAGATGATGCAGGCCTTGCAGCTATTTCTTTGAGAGCCCGCCATGAAAGCCATCGGTTACACCCAGCCCCACCCTATTGCCGCCACCCCGGGGCTACAAGACATCACCCTGCCGGACCCGGTTGCACTGGGCCACGACCTGCTGGTGGAGGTGCAGGCGGTGTCCGTCAACCCGGTCGACACCAAGCTGCGCAAAAGCGCCCGCCCTGCTGAGGGAGACACCTACAAAGTGTTGGGTTTTGATGCCAGTGGCATCGTGCGTGCGGTGGGCCCGGAGGTGAGCCTGTTCAAACCAGGTGACCGGGTGTTTTACGCAGGCGCCATCCAGCGGCCCGGCACCAACAGTGCGCTCCACCTAGTGGATGAGCGCATCGTGGGCCACATGCCCACAAGCCTGAACTTTGGCCAGGCCGCCGCACTGCCACTCACCAGCATTACCGCCTGGGAGCTGTTGTTCGACCGCATTGGTGTGCAGCCCGGCAAAAAGCCCACCGGCAAAACCCTGCTGGTGATCGGCGCGGCCGGCGGGGTGGGCTCGGTGCTGGTGCAGCTGGCACGCCGCTTGACCAGCCTGACCATCATCGGCACCGCATCGCGCCCTGCAACTCGCGAGTGGGTGCAGTCTTTGGGCGCCCACCATGTGATCGACCACAGCCAGCCGATCGCACCGCAGTTGGCAGCCATCGGGCTGCCGCAAGTAGATATTGTGCTGAGCCTGACCCACACCGAGCAGCATTTGCCAGAGATTTTGGAGGTCATCGCACCCCAGGGTCAGTTCGGCCTGATTGACGATTTGCCGGTTCTGGACGTGATGCCTTTCAAGCGCAAAGCCATCTCCGTGCACTGGGAGCTGATGTTCACCCGCCCCTTGTTTGCCACGCCCGATATGGTGGCCCAGCACCACTTGCTCAATGAAGTGGCCCAATTGGTCGATGCCGGCTTGCTGCGCACCACCTTAGCCGAGCACTACGGCACTATCAACGCCGCCAACCTGCAGCGCGCACATGCATTCGTAGAGTCGGGCACCGCCCGGGGTAAAGTGGTGCTCGAAGGCTGGGCCTGATCACCCTGCTGATTGCTATTAAATGAAGAGCAGCTAGCCACATTGAAATAGGGGCTAGCTGCTTTTTTGACGTTCAATCGCGGCTGCTGACTACCTCATCGGCACTGCGAAACGCCTCCACCGCGGTGGGCACCCCGCAGTACACCGCGGCGTGCAACAGTACCTCCTGGATTTCTTCGGCAGTCGCGCCATTGTTCAGGGCGCCCCGCACATGGCCTTTGAGTTCGTTTTGCTTGCCCAAGGCGGTGAGCATGGCCACCGTGATCAAACTGCGGGTTTTCAAATCAAGGCCCGGGCGCTGCCACACATCGCCCCACGCTGCACGGCTGATGTGTGCCTGCATCGGCGCGGTAAACGGCGTGGTTTTGGTCAGCGCCGCGTCCACAAATGCATCTCCCATCACCTGACGGCGGGTCGCCAAGCCTTGGGTATAGGCATCCGGGTCCGGACGGGCGGGCAAGGGGGGCTTGGAGTCTGTCATCAGAGGCCTTCAGGGCAAAACCGCCATGTTAGCCCGCGTGCCATTGCCCGAGCTGGGACAACAAGGCCACCAGACCCATGCCATTGATGACGATGCCGAGGGTGGTTTTGATTTCTTTCATGGTGCAAGTCTCCGGGTAATGGGCTGCGACGGGGTTCGCAGTAGGATGAATACTAAAAAGCACCGACGTTTATGTAAATTCAATTAACTGAATCACATCGATAGTTTTTAAAAATACCCCAATAAGCGACCCGACGGAGACCCCATGAACCACACCCCGCGCTACCCCCTGCCCGACCTCAACACCCTGCCCGATGACCTGAAGGCCAAGATCCTCGAGGTCCAGGAAAAGTCCGGCTTTGTGCCGAATGTGTTTCTGGCCTTCGCCCGCCGGCCTGCCGAATGGCGCGCTTTTTTCGCCTACCACGATGCACTCATGCTGCGCGAGGGCTCCAGCCTGACCAAGGGCGAGCGCGAGATGATCATCACCACCACCAGTGCCGCCAACCAGTGCCTGTACTGCGTGGTGGCCCACGGCGCCATTCTGCGGATTTACGAGAAAAAGTCGCTGGTGGCAGACCAGGTAGCCGTCAACTACCGCAAGGCCGACATCACACCGCGCCAGCGCGCCATGCTCGACTTTGCGATGCAGGTCTGCCTGCAGAGCCACACCGTAGAAGACGCCGACTTTGCCACCCTGCACGCCCACGGTTTTGACGACGAAGACATCTGGGACATTGCCGGCATTACCGCTTTCTTCGGCCTCTCCAACCGCATGGCCAATGTGACCGGCATGCTGCCCAACCCCGAGTTCTACCTGCTGGGCCGGATCCCCAAAACCAAATAGCCACTCGCCACACCCGCCATGACATTCCACCCCCACCGCACTCTCAGCCTTGCCGTGACGGCGCTTTGTGCAGCGCTGCTGTCGGCGTGTGCCGTGTCGCCACCACCACCGGCACCGTCCGCGCCACCACCTCAGCCCGAAGCTGCAAGCGGCAGCACCGCCAAACCCGGTTGGGCGACCCGCCGCTATGCGGTGGCCGCGGCCAACCCGCTAGCCACCGATGCCGGGCGCCAGGTGTTGGCGGCGGGCGGTAGCGCCGTCGATGCAGCGATTGCGGTGCAAATGGTGCTGAGCCTGGTAGAGCCGCAGAGCAGCGGCATTGGCGGGGGTGCTTTTCTGTTGCACTTCAATGGCACGACCACGCAAGCGTTTGACGGCCGCGAAACCGCGCCCGCCGCTGCCACGCCGGCCCTGTTTCTGGATGCATCAGGCCAAGCCATGAAGTTTGCCGATGCGGTAGTGGGCGGCCGCTCGGTGGGTGTGCCAGGCGCGGTCGCCATGTTGGCGCAGGCACATGCCTTGCACGGCAAACTGCCGTGGGCTCAGTTGTTTCAACCGGCGATTACCCTTGCCAACCAGGGTTTTACCATCAGCCCGCGCATGGCCGCACTGCTGGCGGCAGACCCGCACCTGAAAAAAGACCCGGTAGCCGCAGCTTACTTTTACGACGCTGCAGGCAAGCCATGGCCAGCCGGCCATGTGCTGCGCAACCCCGAATTGGCAGCGGTGTTGCAAGGCATAGCCACCCGCGGTCCCTCTGCCCTGCTGCGGGGGGAGGTCGGTGAAGCCATCGCCCGCAAAGTGCAAGGCCACCCCACCAACCCGGGCAGCCTGAGCACCCGCGACCTAGCAACTTACCGCCCGCTGGTGCGCGAACCGCTGTGTTTTGACTACGACACGGCACCCCGCCCGGTGCGCATTTGCGGCATGCCGCCGCCAAGCTCAGGGGCGATTGCCATTGGTCAAATTCTGCGCATGCTGGACCACACCCCCGCCCGCAGCCTGCCCCTGGTGCAAGGCCAACCCGGTGCCGACTGGTTGCATCTGTATACCGAGGCTTCGCGCCTGGCGTTTGCCGACCGGGGCCAGTACCTCGGTGATCCGGCTTTTGTGCAAGCTCCAGCGGGCAACTGGGCCAGCTTGTTGGCACCGGGCTACTTGCGCAGCCGCGCCGCGCAGATCGACAGTAGCCCCACCGGGCAGAGCATTCAGTTTGCCTTGCCGGGGCAGCCCGGCGGCACGCCACTGAGCTACGCGCCCATGCCTGACCAGTTGGAGTACGGCACCTCGCACATCTCGGTGGTCGATCCCTATGGCAATGCGGTTGCCATGACCACCACGATTGAAGATGCCTGGGGCTCACGCCAGATGGTGAACCGGGGGGCCGGTCTCGCTGGCGGCTTTTTGCTCAATAACCAGCTCACCGATTTCAGCTTCAGCCCCACGGGGGGCGACGGCAGGCCGGTGGCCAACCGCGTAGAGCCGGGCAAGCGACCGCGCTCCAGCATGTCGCCCACGCTAGTCTTTGACAAGGCTACCGGCCAGCTGCTCATCAGTGGCGGCAGCCCGGGCGGCGCGCTCATCATTCACTTCACCGCCAAAACCCTCTACGGCATGTTGCACTGGGGCCTGAACGCACAGCAAGCGATCGACCTGCCCAACTTCGGCTCCCTGAATGGCCCTACCCTGTTGGAGGCGGGGCGCTTCAGCCCAGCGGTGGTGCAGTCACTGAAAAGCAGGGGCCACACCGTCGTGGAGGTTCCGATGGCGAGCGGCCTGCAAGCCATCGCGCGCACCCCCACAGGTTTCTTCGGGGGTGCGGATCCGCGGCGAGAAGGTGTGGTGCTGGGTGATTGAATTTTTATTCAGGCATCAAATCGGCCTCCAGCCCTCTTAGAACCTGCGCATGCAGCTCCTTATTTGATAGCAAATACCTTGCGCTAGCACAGCCGGGCTGCTCCGGCGATCGGTGCAGGCTGCCTACAATCGACCCATGGCCATCCCCCAAAGCTTCATCCAGGAACTCATCGCGCGCACAGATGTGGTGGAGATCGTGGGCCGCTATGTGCAGCTCAAAAAGGGTGGCGCCAACTTCATGGGCTTGTGCCCGTTTCACGGGGAAAAGTCGCCCTCGTTCTCGGTGAGCCCCGCCAAACAGTTCTACCACTGCTTCGGCTGCGGCAAAAACGGCAATGCCATCAGCTTCTTGATGGACCACGCCGGCATGACATTCATCGAGGCCGTCAAAGACCTCGCCGGCCAATATGGCATGGTCATCCCCGAGGAGGAAGGCAGCCCCCAGGACAAAGCGCGCGCCCAAGCCCAGCGCGAGAAGCAAAACACCCTCACCAGCGTGCTGGAAAAAGCCGGCGAGGCTTACAAGCGCGGACTCAAGGAGTCGCAACGCGCCATTCAGTATTTCAAAGGCCGCGGTCTGTCGGGCGAGATTGCCAAGCAATTCGGCCTGGGCTATGCCCCGGAGGGTTGGCGGAGTCTCGCCAGCATCTTCCCGCAGTACGACGACCCTTTGCTCGTCGAGAGCGGCTTGGTCATCCTGCACGAGGCCGAAAACGGGGGCGAAGAAAAGCGCTACGACCGGTTCCGCGACCGGGTGATGTTTCCGATTCGCAATATCAAGGGCGAGTGCATCGGCTTTGGCGGGCGGGTGCTGGGCGATGAAAAGCCCAAATACCTCAACTCGCCGGAAACCCCGGTATTCAGCAAGGGGCGTGAGCTCTATGGCCTGTTTGAAGCCCGCAGCTCCCTGCGTGAGCATGGCTATGCGCTGGTCACCGAGGGCTATATGGACGTGGTGGCGCTGGCCCAGTTGGGCTTCCCCAACGCGGTAGCCACGCTGGGCACGGCCTGCACCAACGAGCATGTGCAAAAGCTGTTCCGCTTTACCGATGCGGTGGTCTTCAGCTTTGATGGCGATGCCGCCGGCCGCCGCGCCGCCCGCAAGGCGCTGGATGGCGCCCTGCCCTTTGCCACCGACGTACGCAGCATCAAGTTTTTGTTCCTGCCCGCTGAGCACGACCCCGACAGCTTTATCCGCGCCTATGGCAAAGACGCCTTTGCCGATTACGTCAGCAAGGCCACACCACTCAGTCGTTTTTTGATCGAAGCGGCGCAAGACGGCTGCGACCTCAGCTCCGCCGAGGGTCGGGCCCGCATGTCCAGCCAAGCCAAGCCCTTGTGGAGCCAGTTGCCTGACGGTGCGCTCAAGCTGCAACTGCTGAGCGAAATCGCCCAGCTGGTGCAGCTCCCCTCAGCGGAACTCGGCAGCCTGTGGTCAGGCGCCGGCACCAAACCGGCTGCCGAAGCACCGCGCCGCAAGCGCGAGTCGGCGCCGGCCTCTGCGCCGAGCTTCGACGATGGCATGGGCGACATTCCTTACTTTGATGACGACGAGCCTGCCGGATTCTCGGAGCCGTGGTTGCCGCAAGAAGAGTGGAAAAAGAAGACCGAATGGAAGAAAGAGGGCTGGACGCCGCGCGGCAAAGGCGACGGCAAATGGGAGGGTAAATGGCCGGGCAAAGGCGGCAAGTTCGGCAACCGTGAGGCTCGCCCCAGCGGCCCGCTGGCCAAACTCGATAGCCGTCCGGACCTTGCCGCCCGCATTTTGCTCAACCACAGTGAGCTCTGGGACATCCTTTCCAGCGAAGACCACGGCTTGCTGTGCGAACTGCCTGCCCCCCACGGCGAGCTGTTTACCTGGCTGGAAAGCCAGTTGCATGAGCACGGCCCGGTCTCCCGGGGCACCTTGAAAGAAGAAATTGTGGGCCACCCGGCAGAGGACTTGGTGCAGCGACTGACCGCCGGCCCGGTGCTGGCGAGCGAGCCATTGCGTGAATCCGGCCCCGAGTTGCGCGATTTGCTCAACCGGATGCTGCTGGACCGTATCGACGCGCAGATGCGCGTGCTGGCGACCGACTCTGCCAACCTGGCCGAACTGCGGGTGCTGATGGACCGCAAAAAAGAACTGGGCAAACTGCTGGCGGCCAGCTCCATTGACGCCTGAAGCCTGCCCCCGGACCGCGGTGGCACGCCGGCCTGCGCAACCCCCTGCTGTTTTCAGGCTAAGTTCATCCGACAACTCTTGGGCTTGTCAATAGCAACTATAATGTCCGATCAGTTCGGCAAGAGCGACAGCAGCACCTCCGGGTCAGGCCACCGTGAATAGTTCATCACAACAGGCCACCTTACCGCAAGGACTGCATTCCAAATGATCGCCCTCCCATCTTGCCAATGGGGAATCTGATTCCCTGCCTAGCCACTACATGGCGTTTTGAGCGCAGCGTAGCCGGCATCTGTTCTGTCGTTTGTTAGTTTTTTGTTGTCCCGAGGTTTCTGCATGCCCGCTTCAAAATCCGCCAAGCCTGTTCAGCCTGCCAGCAAGGCCGTCGCCAAAACCGAAAAGAAAGCACCCTCCGTGTCCGCACCCAAATCCAAAGCCACCCTGTTGAAAGAAGCCGCTGACGCGCTTTTGGCCGCTGCTGAAGCTCCTGCGAAAAAGAAAGCGGGTCGCCCCGCCAAGGCCGCAGCTGACGAATCTGCTGCTCCCGCCAAAGCCACCACCGGCGCCAAGCGCGGTCGCAAGCCCAAGGCTGCAGCTGCCGAGTCCAGCGGTGATGACATGGACATGTCGGATATTGAAGCGGACTTGGTTGGCGAGCCCGAAGCCGCGGCCACCACGACGGCTACCGGTGAAAAGGTCAAGCCCCTGCGCATGAAGATCAGCAAGGCGAAAGAACGCGCCTTGATGAAAGAGTTCGGCCTCGACGAAACTGTCCTGTCCGAAGAAGACATGGCCAAGCGCCGCGCGCGCCTCAAGGCCCTGATCACCCTGGGCAAGACCCGCGGCTACCTGACCCACGGCGAAATTTCCGACCACTTGCCCGACAAGCTGGTCGACGCGGAAACGCTGGAAGTCGTGATCTCCATGTTGAACGACATGGGCGTAGCGGTTTACGAGCAAACCCCTGACGCGGAAACCCTGCTGCTGAACAACAACGTGTCCACTGCGGCCACCGTTGAAGAAGCAGAAGAAGAAGCCGAAGCTGCTTTGTCCACCGTGGACTCGGAATTCGGCCGCACCACCGACCCGGTCCGCATGTACATGCGCGAAATGGGCACGGTCGAGTTGCTGACCCGTGAAGGCGAAATCGAAATTGCCAAGCGCATCGAAGGCGGCTTGATGGACATGATGGAGGCGATCTCTGCATCGCCCGCCACCATCGCCGAAATTCTGCGCCTGGGTGAAGATATCCGCGAAGGCAAAGTCGTCATCACCACCATCGTGGACGGCTTTTCCAACCCCAACGAGGCCGACGACTATGTGGCCGAAGAAGACTTCGACGAATTCGACGAAGCCGACGATGACGACGGCAAAGGCGGCTCCAAGGCGCTGACCAAGAAGCTGGAAGAACTCAAGAAGCAAGCACTCGAGCGCTTCGACAAAATGCGCGAGCTGTTCGAGAAGGTGCACAAGGTCTACGACAAGGAAGGCTACGGCACTCCCGCGTATGTGAAAGCACAGAAGGCCCTCAGCGACGAGCTGATGACCATCCGCTTCACCGCCAAGGCGATTGAAAAGCTGTGCGACATGGTGCGCGCCCAGGTGGATGACGTGCGCAAGAAGGAACGCGAACTGCGCCGCATCATCGTGGACAAGTGCGGCTACCCGCAAGAACAATTCATCGCGGAATTCAGCGGTCGCGACAAGGCCGGCAACAAGGCGGTCTCTAACCTGCTGAACCTGAAGTGGATTGAAAAGCAAGCCGCCTCCGGCAAGAGCTGGGCCGCTGTCATGGGCCGCAACATTCCGCCGGTGCAGGATTTGCAGCAAAAGCTGATCGACCTGCAAGCACAGGTGGTGGTGCCTTTGGAGCAACTCAAAGACATCAACAAGCGCATGAATGCCGGCGAGTACGCCTCCCGCGCCGCCAAGAAAGAAATGATCGAGGCCAACTTGCGCCTGGTGATTTCGATCGCCAAGAAGTACACCAACCGCGGCCTGCAGTTCCTGGACCTGATCCAGGAAGGCAACATCGGTTTGATGAAAGCGGTGGACAAGTTTGAATACCGCCGCGGCTACAAGTTCTCGACCTACGCCACCTGGTGGATCCGTCAGGCGATTACCCGCTCGATCGCGGACCAGGCCCGCACCATCCGTATCCCGGTGCACATGATCGAAACCATCAACAAGATGAACCGTATCAGCCGCCAACACTTGCAAGAGTTTGGTTTTGAGCCTGATGCGTCTGTCTTGGCTGAGAAGATGGAGATCCCGGAAGACAAGATCCGCAAGATCATGAAGATCGCGAAAGAGCCGATCTCCATGGAAACACCGATCGGCGACGACGACGACAGCCACTTGGGCGACTTCATCGAAGACGGCGCCAACACTGCCCCGATGGAAGCGGCGATGCAAGCCGGTCTGCGCGATGTGGTCAAGGACATCCTCGACAGCCTCACCCCGCGCGAAGCCAAGGTGCTGCGTATGCGTTTCGGTATCGAAATGACATCCGACCACACCCTGGAAGAAGTGGGCAAGCAGTTCGACGTGACCCGCGAGCGCATCCGCCAGATCGAAGCCAAGGCCCTGCGCAAGCTCAAGCACCCCAGCCGCTCGGACAAACTGCGCAGCTTCACCGACACGCTGTAAAGCCCGCCGGCTTCACTTCAAGCCATTTAGCGCCCCAGCCCACATGCAATGTGCGCAGGGCGCTATTTTTTTGATAACACCCATTCCCACCAACCGATCGAAAAGATCGCTTTGTCATTCGTATGGCTCACGACACTCCTTACCAACTCGCCGGCGTGATGGGCTGGCCCGTCGCGCACTCGCGCTCCCCGGTCATCCACAACCACTGGATTGCCGAACATGGCCTGCGCGGCGCCTATGTGTTGCTGCCGGTGCAGCCAGTACGCCTGGAGCAAGCGTTGCGCGCCCTGCCCGTTCTCGGAATTGCCGGCTGCAATCTGACCATTCCTCACAAAGTCGATGCGATGTCCATCGTGGACCATGTGGATGCACTCGGTCAGCGTATCGGTGCGGTGAACACGATTGTGGTGAATGCCGATGGCACCTTAAGCGGTCGCAACACCGATGCCTTCGGCTTTATCCAGAGTCTTTACGAAGCGGGCAGCCAGTGGATACCTGCTAACGGGCCGGTTTGCGTGGTCGGGGCAGGCGGTGCGGCGCGCGCCGTTGTGGTGGGCCTGCTGGATGCAGGAGTACCGGAAATACGACTCACCAACCGCAGCGATGGCAAAGCCATCGAGATGGCCGGTGAATTCGGTGACAAGGTCAAGGCAGTCGCCTGGTCAGAAAGGCACCCCTGCCTGGAGGGCTGTGCGCTACTGGTCAACACCACCAACCAAGGCATGCACGGCCAGCCGGCACTCGACCTGCGGCTGGACGCACTCCCCGTCACAGCACTGGTGTCGGACATTGTGTATGTCCCGATGGAAACGCCCTTGCTGACCGCCGCGGCGGCACGGGGGAACCCCACCGTCAATGGGCTCGGCATGCTGCTGCATCAGGCCCGCCCGGCGTTTGAGGCATGGTTTGGAACCATGCCCTCCATCAATCCGGAACTGCTGCAAAAGATCAAAGCGACCTTCTGAAGGTTGCAGGCGTCCGAACGAAGGGCGGCTTTTAGCCGCCTGCCTTGGCGCTACGTTCGCCCACGAAACGGAACGCAAACAGCAAGGCCTCTTCAAGAGACAAGTCAATCGCCTGGCGCTCTTGTTCCGTCAAATAAAACATCAAATCCACGTCGTGGCGGACATAGCGCGCCGGCAAGCGGTTCAGCGCGACACACGCCACATCGCCCAACATATCGTTGTTGAAAGCCGGAAACTCGGCAGCCCGGCGGACGACCTCCTCAAAAACCAGGCGCTCGTAGTAGTTGTGGACCAGCTCAAAGTTGAAAGCCATGTGAAAAAACCTCCGGATCATGAATCACCGCACCTTAGCATCGCGGGCACGCAGTGGCAAGCCGGACACATAGGTATGCGTTTGTAAGTCTGGCGCCCTGTTTACCTGCGCCAACAGCTATGAAACTTGTAGCAAGCAGAAAACTGCGCTATAGTTTCCGCTCGTTTTAGGAATCCGGCCGCATGGCCGGCCCACCATCAAGATACATAAAAAGGGCAAGGTAATGAGTGCAAAAGAAACGGTCGCAGTGGGCCAATTGTTGGAACTCTTGGAATCCCGTTATGCGATACGCGTTTTGTGGGCCCTTCGCGACGGCCACGCACAAACCTTCCGCTTGCTGCAAGACAGCGTCGGTGGAATTACCCCCAACACCCTGAATACCCGGATCAAAGAATTGCGCGAAGCCGGCCTCCTGACCCACGGTACCGACGGCTATGTAGTGACATCCGCAGGTGCAGATTTGCTCAAGCGCTTGGGTGACTTGCAGGCGTTTGCCGTGAAGTGGTCTACCGCTCAGGCAAAAAAGGCGAAGTAAATCGCTGCCGGCCGTTTATCGGCTTGAACCCTGCAGACAGGCCTTGGCCTGTCTTTTTTTTGGGTGGGGCATAATTTATGGTTTTTCCGGCCGCCAACACCCAGTGCGTTTGCGCGACCCGCTCCTGTTTTTATAGCAAAAGGATTTGAATATGCCTACTACCGCCAGCGGACTCCAGTTTGAAGACACGATTGAAGGCACCGGCGACGAAGCCAAAAAAGGCCAAAGCGTCACCGTGCATTACACAGGCTGGCTCTACAACGATGGCGTGCAAGGCGCCAAGTTCGACTCCAGCAAAGACCGCAACGATCCGTTTGTGTTCCATCTGGGTGCCGGCATGGTGATCCGCGGTTGGGACGAAGGTGTGGCCGGCATGAAGGTCGGCGGTGCCCGCACCCTGATCATCCCTGCAGCGCTGGGCTACGGCTCCCGCGGTGCGGGTGGCGTGATCCCCCCCAATGCGACCCTGAAGTTCGACGTGGAATTGCTGGGTGTGCGCGGCTAATTCCGCAGCCTCTGCGTGACACAACTTCCGGATGACCGCACGGCATCCGGAAACTCCCTCTTGAAACAAGGTTATGCGTCGCCATGTAAGGCGCAATCGCATTCAACCGGATAGAACAGCATGTCTGATACCCCAAGCCCATCCAGCCCCAACCCGGCCGCTGACGCGGCACAAAGCCCCGAAGAAATTCTCGCAGCGGCAGCTGCGAACGAGGGCGACGCCTTGGCCCAAGCCCAAGCAGAGCTTGCCACGCTGAAAGCCAAAAGCAGTGAATTGGCTGACCAGTTCTTGCGCGCCAAAGCCGAAGCCGAAAACGCCCGCCGCCGCGCGGAGGACGACGTCTCCAAAGCGCGCAAGTTCGCCGTAGAAAGCTTTGCCGAGAGCATGTTGCCCGTGGCAGACAGCCTGGAAGCCGGTCTGGTGATCAAAGACGCCACCCCCGAACAAATCCGCGAAGGCGCCCAAGCCACCCTGCGCCAATTGACAGCTGCACTGGAGCGCAACAAGGTCATCGCCATCGCACCGGCTGCCGGCACCAAATTCGATCCGCACCATCACCAAGCCATCAGCGTGGTGCCTTCCGAGCAGGAAGCCAACACCGTGGTCAATGTGCTGCAAAAGGGCTACTCCATTGCTGATCGCGTGCTGCGCCCGGCCTTGGTCACCGTGTCAGCCCCCAAGTAAGTGCGACAGCGCACAACCAGCCGAACGGATTAATCGTATTTTTTGAGCGGTTGGGCACTTGAAACGTTTTGAGTAGCCCACACCTTATCCACATCTGAATTTTTAGAGTTTTAGGAGTACACCATGGGAAGAATCATTGGCATTGACTTGGGAACCACCAACAGCTGCGTTGCTGTGATGGAAGGCAACACGCCCAAAGTGATCGAAAACGCAGAAGGCGCGCGCACTACCCCGTCCATCATTGCGTACCAGGAAGATGGCGAAGTGTTGGTGGGCGCATCCGCCAAGCGCCAATCGGTGACCAACCCCAAGAACACGCTGTACGCGGTGAAGCGCCTGATCGGCCGCAAGTTCACTGAAAAAGAAGTCCAGAAAGACATCGACCTGATGCCCTACACCATTGCTGCTGCCGACAACGGCGACGCTTGGGTGGAAGTGCGTGGTAACCGCATGGCTCCGCAGCAGGTCAGCGCCGACATTCTGCGCAAGATGAAGAAGACCGCCGAAGACTACCTCGGCGAAGAAGTAACCGAGGCCGTGATCACCGTGCCCGCCTACTTCAACGACGCACAGCGCCAAGCCACCAAAGACGCTGGCCGCATTGCCGGTCTGGATGTCAAGCGCATCATCAACGAACCGACCGCGGCTGCTCTGGCATTCGGTATGGACAAGAACGAAAAGGGCGACCGCAAGATTGCCGTGTACGACTTGGGTGGCGGCACCTTTGATGTGTCCATCATCGAAATCGCTGACGTCGACGGCGAAAAGCAATTCGAAGTGTTGTCCACCAACGGCGACACTTTCTTGGGCGGTGAAGACTTCGACCAACGCGTAATAGATTTCATCATCACCGAGTTCAAGAAAGAACAAGGCGTCGACCTGTCCAAGGACGTGCTGGCGCTGCAACGCTTGAAGGAAGCTGCTGAAAAGGCCAAGATCGAACTCTCCAGCAGCTCGCAAACCGACATCAACCTGCCTTACATCACCGCAGATGCGTCCGGCCCCAAGCACTTGAACATCAAGTTGACCCGCGCCAAGCTGGAGTCGCTGGTGGATGAGTTGATTGAGCGCACCATTGCGCCTATCCGCACCGCCCTGAAAGATGCCGGCGTGTCGGCCTCCGACATCCATGACGTGATTCTGGTTGGCGGTATGACCCGCATGCCCAAGGTGCAAGAGAAGGTCAAGGAATTGTTCGGCAAGGAGCCACGCAAGGACGTGAACCCTGACGAAGCCGTGGCCGTGGGCGCAGCGATTCAAGGTCAAGTGTTGTCGGGCGACCGCAAAGACGTGTTGCTGTTGGACGTGACCCCCTTGTCCCTGGGTATTGAAACCCTGGGTGGCGTCATGACCAAGATGATCACCAAGAACACCACCATCCCAACCAAGTTCGCGCAGACCTTCTCGACCGCAGAAGACAACCAGCCTGCCGTGACCATCAAGGTGTTCCAAGGTGAACGCGAAATCGCAGCCGTAAACAAGATGCTGGGCGAATTCAACCTCGAAGGCATCCCACCCGCAGCGCGCGGCACACCCCAGATCGAAGTGTCTTTTGACATTGACGCCAACGGCATCTTGCATGTGGGCGCAAAAGACAAGGGCACCGGCAAGGAAAACAAGATCACCATCAAGGCCAACTCCGGCTTGTCGGAAGACGAAATCCAGCAAATGGTGAAAGACGCCGAGCTGAACGCCGCTGACGACAAGAAGAAGCTGGAACTGGTGCAGGCCCGCAACGAAGCTGAAGCTAACGCCCACAGCGTCAAGAAGAGCCTCACCGAGTACGGCGATAAGCTGGACGCTGGCGAGAAGGAAAAGATCGAAGCGGCCATCAAGGACGTGGAAGACAGCCTGAAGTCTGACGACAAAGACGCGATCAAGGCCAAGAGCGAAGCACTGATGGCTGCCAGCCAGAAGCTGGGTGAGAAGATGTACGCTGACATGCAAGCCAAGCAAGCCGCTGAAGGCGGCGAGCAGCCTGCTGGTGCAGAGCAAAGCGCACAGGGCACCAAGCCAGCGGACGATGACAACATCGTGGACGCTGAAGTCAAAGAAGTCAAAAAAGGCTAAGCTGGCACACTAGCGCAGCACAAAGATGCCGCGTTGAACGCCACTTGGGGTTCAACGCGGCTTTTCTGTTGTTTACAGGCAAAAGAGACACATGGCCAAACGCGACTATTACGAAGTTCTGGGCGTCAGCAAGACCGCTACGGAAGAAGAGATCAAAAAGGCCTATCGCAAATTGGCGATGAAGCACCACCCTGACCGCAATCAGGGTGATGCCGCCAAAGCGGCAGAAGAAAAGTTCAAAGAAGGCAAAGAAGCCTACGAGATGCTTTCCGATGCCCAGAAGCGTGCGGCCTATGACCAGTACGGTCACGCCGGCGTGGACCCCAACCGGGGTGGCGGCGGTGGCGAGGGCTATGGCGGCTTTGCCGAAGCCTTCGGCGATATCTTTGGCGACATGTTCGGCCAGCAGCGCGGCGGTGCACGGGGTGGACGTCAGGTCTACCGCGGCAGCGATTTGAGCTACGCCATGGAAGTCACCCTGGAAGAAGCGGCACGCGGCAAAGACGCGCAGATCCGCATCCCCAGCTGGGACAACTGCGACACCTGCAAAGGCAGCGGCGCCAAACCCGGCACCCAAGTCAAAACCTGCGGCACCTGTAATGGAGCGGGTACGGTGCAGATGCGCCAGGGCTTCTTCAGCGTCCAGCAGACCTGCCCCACCTGCCGCGGCAATGGCAAGGTCATCCCCGACCCCTGCAATGCCTGCAGCGGCCAAGGCAAGATCAAGCGCCAGAAAACCCTGGAAGTCAAAATCCCGGCGGGGATCGACGGCGGCATGCGCATTCGCAGCGCAGGTAACGGCGAGCCCGGCACCAATGGCGGCCCACCCGGCGACCTGTACATCGAAATCCGCCTCAAGAAGCACGACATCTTTGAGCGTGATGGCGATGACATCCATTGCTCGGTACCCATCAGCTTCATCACTGCGGCACTGGGTGGCGAGATTGATGTTCCTACGCTGGCTGGCAAAGCGGCGATCGACATTCCCGAAGGTACCCAGACCGGCAAGCAATTCCGCCTGCGCGGCAAGGGCATCAAGGGCGTGCGCTCCAGCTACCCCGGCGACTTGTATTGCCACATCACGGTGGAAACACCGGTCAAGCTCACCGAGCACCAGCGCAAGCTGCTCAAGGAGCTGGATGAGTCGTTCAAAAAAGGCGGCAGCAAACATTCGCCGACTGGCGACAGTTGGACAGATCGCTTGAAGAGCTTCTTTAGCTGATCGGCCACGCCCTAAGGGGCTGCCACCAGCCCGACCAAGCCGCCACGATTGCCCCGCGATCCGGCGGCTTTTTTACGCATGTTGGTGCCATGCCGGCACCGCCGTATCCTGCCAAACCGCCGACAACCGCGGCTGAGCAGGCACAATCGGGGGATGTCGAATCCTGTATATCTGACCGCTGCTTTTTACAAGTTTGTTGAACTGCCCGACTACGCCGAGCGTAAGGCCCCTCTGCTGGCATTTTGCGAAAGTCGCCGGGTCAAAGGCATGATCTTGCTGGCCGAAGAAGGCATCAACAGCACGATTGCCGGCTTGCCGGATGATGTGCATGCGGTACTGGCCTATTTGCGTGCGGACCCTTTGCTGGCGGACTTGCAGCACAAAGAATCTTTCTCGGAAAAAGCCCCCTTCTATCGCATGAAGGTGCGCCTGAAAAAAGAGATCGTGACCATGCAAGTGCCGGGCATCAGCCCCACCAAAATGGCGGGAACCTACGTCAAACCGCAAGACTGGAACGCCCTGATTTCCGACCCTGATGTGGTGGTTGTCGATACCCGCAACGACTACGAAGTGGAAATCGGCACCTTCGCCGGTGCCATCGACCCGCGCATCAAAAGTTTTGCCGAGTTGCCCGCATGGGTCGCGCAAGCCCCAGTGTTGGCAGGATCGGGGAAAAAGCCCAAAGTCGCCATGTTCTGTACCGGTGGCATCCGGTGCGAAAAGTCGACGGCTTATATGCGTGAGCAAGGCTTTGATGAGGTCTACCACCTCGAAGGCGGCATTCTCAAGTACCTCGAAACGGTCCCCCCCGAAGAAAGCCTGTGGCAAGGCGAATGCTTTGTCTTTGATGAGCGCGTCTCCGTGGGCCATGGCCTGAAGCCGGGGAATCACGGGCTGTGCCGTGCCTGCCGTCACCCTTTGGAGGCAGGCGCCACCGAGTCGCCGCTCTTTGAAGCGGGCGTGAGCTGCCCCCGCTGCCACGCACACACCAGCGATACCCAAAAAGCCAGCGCTCGCGAACGCCAGCGCCAATGGGAGCTGGCCAAACAGCGCCAGCAGGTGCACATAGGGGCCACCCTGCCCAAGCCCGAACACCTCTGAAGAACCCTGCTTTTTGCGCCATGAGCCTGCCTATCCTGTACTCCTTCCGCCGGTGCCCCTATGCCATGCGCGCCCGCATGGCGATTGGGGCCAGTGGGATGCGGGTGCAATTGCGGGAAGTCGTGCTGCGCTGCAAGCCGGTAGCCCTGTTGGAGGCATCGCCCAAAGGGACTGTTCCGGTTTTGGTGCTGCCGGATGGCCTTGTGATCGAGCAAAGCCTGGACATCATGCAATGGGCGCTGCAACAGCACGACCCCATGGGCTGGCTGCCCACCTCCGGTAGCGCGGAATCAGAAGCAAAGGCGCTGGTTCACCGGTGTGATGAGGAGTTCAAACCGCATCTTGATCGCTACAAATACCCCAACCGCTACCACCTGGCTGACGGGCAAGCCAACCGCGCAGAGGGGGCCACCTTTCTGAGAGCGCTTGACCACCGCTTGCAAGCTCAACCCTTCTTGCAGGGGCCTGCCTGGGGTTGGGCTGATGCGGCGATTGCACCGTTTGTCCGGCAGTTTGCCCACACAGACCCCACCTGGTTCGCAGCGCAAGACTGGCAGGCCCTAGTGCACTGGCTGACGTCTTTTGAGGGGTCGGATTTCTTCAAGGTTTGCATGGCCGTTTTCCCGCCCTGGCAGCCGGGGGACACTGCGGTTTTTTACCCCGACGTCTGAGCGTTTTCCGCCTGATGGCACGGGGTTACAACTCCTTACCAGAAACCCGCTGATCCCAAGCGTTCAGAGGGGCAAAGTGCCCTTTACCCCCTGCAACAAGTCGCCCGTCCGTGCGATCATTCCGCCTTGGTTACAACCTTATAAAAGTGCATGCGGGCAAACTGCCAGCCCCGTGCCACCGTTGGCTCATGAGCGCTTTTCAGTCATTAACTGCCGGCAACAGCACGCCTGAATCACGGGCCAGGGCTCAGCGCCTGGTGCGTGCCATGGTGGGAAGAACCTTAGGGTTTTTCGAAGAGCGCGATACCGCCAACCTGAAGCACCTGCGCGGCCATCTGCTGGACCTCGCAGATGGAAAGCTACCGGTGATACAAGGGCAGAACCTGCGGGCCGCCTCGGTCTTGCTGGACCGGCAGCCAGAGCGATTCTTGAAGTCTTACCGACACCAACTCCAGTTGGCACTGCAGGAAGAAGTAGCTGCCGTGTGGCCCGCCATGACCCAGCTGTCCGCCCCGTTAAAGCCCGCAGCAGACACCCTCGAAGGCATGTCGTTCAGCCTGATTGACCTGGATGAGGTGCACCGCATCTTGTTGCTGGACCGGGTGGCTCAACGGTTCAATCTGCATTTCGAGCCTTTACTGACCACCTTGTCGACCCAACTGGCCGCCTTGATGGGGGACGAAACTGCGTCGTTGTCGCAAAACCCCTTCCGCCCGCTCGTGTTGCTCAAAGGTTTCATGCTGGGTTGGGAAAAAGGCGAACTTGACCCACAGGTCACGGAGCACCTGGTGGATGCGCTGGAGCCTGCGCACTTTGTGGATTTGGGCCCGCTGTACATCGAGCTGATTGCCACGCTCACGCAGGCGGGAGTGCATGCCACCACCGTGCATCGCATCCGGAAATCCCCCAATGGATCGTCGCAGTTTGCGCCGCTGACCGGCGCCGCCGACCTGGGTCCGCGCAGCGCCGGCGCACCACTTGCCGCAACTAACGAAAGCAGCAGCCTCACTCACCGGGACACGCCACCGGCGGCACCCGAGGCGGCCCCCTCTGTGTGGTCCCAGTGGGGGCCTGCGCGTCAGGAGTGGGTGCAACAGGCCCGTCACTTCTTGCGTCGCTTGGGTGTCGGACGCCCCTCTGTCGAGCAGGCCGGTGGCTTTGAACTCTCGGATGCCGACTCCGGCGGTACTCCGGGAGCGCACAACAGCCTGTCCATTCCCGCGGACCCCGCCTTGTTGCAGTACCTGAGTGCGATGCAAGCCGGCACCGGACGCGGCTCCCGCTACCAGTTCCTGGAGTCTGACGACGCCATGGAAACTGCCGGGTCCCCGCACAATGTGTTGCGCAGATTGGGGGATCAGCCGGCGTTCCAACAGGCCCAAGACCTGGACCGCGGCACGGTCAACGCACTGGCCGAAGTGTTCGACTACGTGTTCACCGATGGCGCGATCCCGGCCGAGCTGAAGGTGGTCATCGGGCGATTGCAAATTCCTGTTTTGCGCGCAGCCATGGTGGACCGCGATTTCTTCTTGAGTGCGGAGCATCCTGCCCGCAAACTGGTGGACACCCTGGCATCCGCCTCGGTCGCTTGGACGCCAGACAAAGGCGAACAAGACCCCCTGTACCAACGGATCGAATCCACCGTCCAGCGGGTGTTGCACGAGTTCAATGACGACCTCACGCTGTTTGCGGCGCTCCTGGCCGACTTTACCGAATTCTTGTTTGAGTCCGAGCGGCAGGCTGACCAACACATCGAGCCATTTGCCTCCCGGGAGAACGACGAGGAGCAGTTGGCGGCCGCGCTGGCACAGGCCGACGAGGCTGTGCACGCGCGCATCAGCGCGTTGCCCGAGCACCTGCCGCTGGCTCCGTTTCTCAAACCCTTCCTCACCACCCAATGGCGGCAGGTGATTGCGTTGGCCTGGATGACCGAAGACACCCATGCAGGCCATTGGAACCGCACACTGGGCACGATGGATCAGCTCATCTGGAGCACACAGCCCAAGACAAAGCCAGAAGAGCGCCAAGAATTGGTCGGCGTGCTGCCCGAGCTGGTTCGCACACTCAATGCCGAGCTCGACAGCATTGGCTGGGACGGCGAAGACAGGGCGAACTTCACCCGCCGGCTGATTGCCACCCATATGCTGGCGATACGGATGAAGGCCGCGCCCCCGCTCGACACCCAAGGTGCTGCCCTCGAGGCACATGCCGCCGATGAGGCGATGCAGGCACTAGACGAGCGTCGGGCCGGCAAACTGGCCGAGCAAGATGCTGGGCAGATGGATGACTTTGATGCCAGTGCGCAGTTGCTGACCCGCGGTGTCTGGTTTGAAAAGGTGTCACCGGAGACACCACCCTTCCGCTGCCGCCTGAGCTGGGTCAGCCCAATGCGCACCCGCTTTTTATTCACCAACCGCGAGGGCTTTGACGCCTTCGTGCTCTCTGAGCGGGAGGTTGCCGCCATGCTGCGCCGCCACGAGCTGCAAATGCTGGATCAGGCACCTATCGTGGAACGCGCCTTGAACCGCCTGATGGCTGACAACGCACCCGAGCTGCGCCTGCACGCCTGAGCTGTACGGGGTATTGGTAACGCCCCACCGCCTTTACTATCAAAAAAATAGCGCCTTGCGCAGAGAGCGCGGGCGCTAGCAGCCTAAATGCTTAAAAAATCAGGCGTAATTGCGCGCCAGTAGTTCGGCCTTAGCAGCGGCGTATTCCCGCTTGAGCTGGGCCACAAACTCGCCGGCGGGCTGAATCTTGTCGACAGCACCAATGCCCTGTCCGCAGCCCCAGATGTCTTTCCAGGCTTTGGCAGACGCGCCGCCAAAGTTCATCTTGCTCGGGTCGCTCTCCGGCAGGTTAGCCGGATCCAAGCCGGACGCGCGGATGCTGGGCGCCAGGTAGTTGCCGTGCACACCGGTGAAAAGGTTGCTGTAAACAATCTCGTCCGAGTTGTTGTCTACGATGGCCTGTTTGTATTCTTGCGCGGCGCGGGCTTCTTCGGTCGCAATAAAGGCCGAGCCGATGTAAGCGAAGTCTGCACCCATGGCCTGTGCCGCCAGCACCGAGGCACCCGTAGCAATGGAGCCAGACAAAGCCAATGGGCCATCGAACCACTGGCGGATTTCCTGCACCAAGGCAAACGGACTTTTCACGCCCGCGTGGCCGCCGGCACCTGCAGCCACAGCGATCAGGCCGTCCGCGCCTTTTTCAATGGCTTTGTGGGCGTGCTTGTTGTTGATGATGTCGTGCAACACCACACCGCCATACGAGTGAGCGGCAGCATTGATGTCTTCGCGCGCGCCCAGAGAGGTGATGATGATGGGCACCTTGTACTTCACGCACAACGCCATGTCGTGCTCCAAGCGGTCATTGCTTTTGTGCACGATCTGGTTGATCGCAAAAGGCGCGGCAGGCTTGTCGGGGTGCGCCGCGTTGTGAGCCGCCAAAGCCTCGGTGATCTCCTTCAGCCAGTCCTCCAGCAGCTCGGCCGGGCGGGCATTAAGCGCCGGCATAGAACCCACCACACCCGCAATGCACTGGGCAATCACCAGCTTCGGGTTGCTGATGATGAACAGCGGCGAGCCGATCACCGGAAATGGCAGCGTATCCAGGGGCGCAGGCAGTTTGGACATGGGGTCTCCTCGGGTACTTTTATGGAAGAAATCGACCGATAGCGCCCGCTGCATATGCGCGAGCAGCTACCAAATCTATAGCATCAACGTCACCAGCATCGCCGGCAAGCCCATCAGAATGCGTCGAGCGGCAAGGCGGTGACGCTGTCGGCACCTTCCACAATGCTGTCGCGCAGGCCACCGGCCTTGCTCAACAAGTGGTCGGCATAAAAGCGTGCGGTAGTGATCTTGGCCTGCATAAACGCTACATCGTCACCAGCAGCAATCGCCTTTTCGGCGACCAGCAGCGAGCGGGCCAGTTGCCAGCCGGCCATCAAGTTACCTGCAAGCATGAGGTACGGCACGCTGCCGGCGAACACGGCATTGGGGCTGGCCTTGGTGTTACCAGCCACGAATTCGACCACGTCGATGAACGCCAAACGCGCTGCCTTCAGGCGCTTGGCAACCGCCAACGCATGCGCCGAGCCACTGGCCAGCAAATCCGCTTCGGTCGCTTCCACCTGGCCGGCGATGCCTTTGGCAATCTGGCCACCATCGCGGGCAGTCTTGCGCCCCACGAGGTCATTGGCCTGGATGGCGGTGGTGCCCTCGTAAATGGTGAGGATCTTGGCATCGCGGTAGTACTGGGCCGCGCCGGTTTCTTCGATGAAACCCATGCCGCCGTGCACCTGCACGCCCAGCGAAGTGACTTCCAGACTCATTTCGGTGCTGTAGCCTTTGACCAGCGGCACCATGAACTCGTAGAAGGCCTGGTTCTGCTTGCGGGCCTCACTGTCTGTGTGGTGGTGCGCTGCGTCGTAGGCGCTGGCAGCTACGCTGGCCAACGCACGGCAACCTTCGGTGTAAGCGCGCATCGTCATCAACATGCGGCGCACATCGGGGTGATGAATGATGGGGGCGCTGCCGGGCATGGAGCCATCCACAGGGCGGCTTTGCACACGGTCTTTGGAGAACTGCACCGCCTTTTGGTACGCGCGCTCGGCAATCGCAATGCCCTGCACACCCACGCCATAGCGGGCCGCGTTCATCATGATGAACATGTACTCGAGGCCACGGTTTTCCTGGCCCACGAGGTAGCCAATCGCACCGCCCTTGTCACCGTACTGCAGCACCGCTGTCGGGCTGGCCTTGATGCCCATCTTGTGCTCGATGGACACGCAATGCACATCGTTGCGGGCGCCCAGAGAACCGTCTTTGTTCACCATAAATTTCGGCACCACAAACAAACTGATGCCCTTCACACCTTCAGGCGCGCCGCTCACGCGGGCCAGTACCAAATGGACGATGTTCTCGGCCATATCGTGCTCACCCCAAGTGATGTAAATCTTGGTACCGAACACCTTGTAAGTGCCGTCCGCCTGGGGCTCAGCGCGGCTGCGCACCAAGGCCAGGTCGGAGCCTGCCTGGGGCTCGGTCAGGTTCATGGTGCCGGTCCATTTGCCGCTCACCAGGTTCTCCAGGTAGGTGGCCCTGAGTTCGTCAGAGCCGGCGGTCAGCAGGGCCTCAATGGCACCGTCCGACAGCAAGGGGCACAGGGCAAAGCTCATGTTCGCACTGTTGACCATTTCGCCGCAGGCCGCGCCGATCGTCTTGGGCAGACCTTGGCCGCCGAAATCGGTGGGGTGCTGCAGACCTTGCCAGCCACCATCGGTGAACTGCTTGAACGCTTCTTTGAAACCGGGAGTGGCAGTAACCACGCCGTCTTTTAGGCTGGAGGGGTTTTTGTCGCCTTCCCAGTTGAGGGGGGCCAGAACGCCTTCGGTGAACTTGGCGGACTCTTCCAGCACCGCTTGGGCCGTATCGAGGCCGGCGTCTTCAAAGCCGGGCAGTTGGGCGATCTGTTCGATGTTGGCCAGGTGCTGAATATTGAACAGCATGTCCTTGAGGGGGGCGACGTAACTCATGGTGAGTCTCCAGTTATTGTGGGGTTACAGACAAGGTAGGTAACAGGCAAGACCAAAAAAAAGGGCACCGCAAGCGATGCCCCTTTTTCAGACCGGCATCAGAGTGCCGCGATCAGTTCCGGCACAGCGGCGAAGAGGTCGGCCTCCAAGCCGAAATCTGCCACGCTGAAAATGGGGGCTTCCGGATCCTTGTTGATGGCCACGATGACCTTGGAATCCTTCATGCCGGCCAAGTGCTGGATGGCGCCGCTGATGCCGCAAGCGACATACAGCTGGGGTGCCACGATCTTGCCGGTCTGGCCCACTTGCCAGTCATTGGGCGCGTAACCCGCGTCCACCGCAGCACGGGATGCACCCAATGCAGCGCCGAGCTTGTCGGCCAGCGGGGTCATGACTTCGGAGAACTTCTCGGAAGAACCCAGAGCGCGTCCGCCGGAAACGATGATCTTGGCAGCTGTCAGTTCAGGGCGGTCGTTTTTAGCAATCTCGGACCCCACAAAAGTCACGGCAGCGCTAGTGGCTGCGGCTGTCACGGTCTCTACGGCTGCACTGCCGCCCGTAGCCGCTGCAGGATCGAAACCGGTGGTGCGCACGGTCAGCACTTTCACGGCGTCCGTGGCTTGCACGGTAGCGATGGCATTGCCGGCATAAATGGGGCGCTCGAAGGTGTCAGCGCTCACCACTTTGGTGATGTCAGACACTTGGCCCACGTCCAGCTTGGCCGCCACACGGGGGGCGATGTTCTTGCCGGAGGCAGTCGCGGGGAAAACGATGTGGCTATAGGCACCGGCGATAGCCAACACTTGGGCTGCTACGTTTTCAGCCAAGCCATGCTCGAAAGCAGCGCTGTCGGCATGGATCACTTTGGACACACCGGCGATTTGCGCAGCAGCGGCAGCGGCGGCACCCGCATTGCTGCCGGCCACCAATACGTGCACATCGCCACCCGCTTGGGCGGCAGCAGTCACGGTGTTCAGGGTGGCACCCTTGATGGATGCGTTGTCGTGTTCGGCGATAACAAGAGCGGTCATGATCAGATTACCTTTGCAACGTTCTTCAGTTTGTCCACCAGGGTCGCCACATCGGGCACCTTGATACCGGCGCTGCGCTTGGCAGGTTCAGCCACGCTCAGGGTCTTGATGCGGGGAGCCACATTCACGCCGAGGTCTTCAGGCTTGAAAGTGTCGAGCTGCTTCTTCTTGGCCTTCATGATGTTGGGCAAGGTGACGTAGCGGGGCTCGTTCAGGCGCAAGTCGGTGGTGATGATGGCCGGCAGGGTGACCGCCAGAGTTTCCAGGCCGCCGTCCACCTCACGGGTCACGTGGGCTTTGCCGTCCACCACTTCCACCTTGGAAGCAAACGTCGCTTGAGGCAAGTCCGCCAAGGCTGCCAGCATTTGGCCGGTTTGGTTGCAATCATCGTCAATGGCTTGCTTGCCCAGAATCACGAGGCCGGGCTGCTCTTTGTCGACTAGCGCCTTGAGCAACTTGGCCACAGCCAAGGGTTGCAGCTCCTCAGACGTTTCCACCAGAATGCCGCGGTCGGCACCAATGGCCATGGCAGTACGCAGGGTTTCCTGGCACTGGGCCACGCCGCAGGACACCGCGATCACTTCAGTGACCACGCCCTTTTCCTTGAGGCGCACGGCTTCTTCCACGGCGATCTCGTCAAAGGGGTTCATGCTCATCTTGACGTTGGCGATGTCTACACCCGTGTTGTCCGACTTGACGCGAACCTTCACGTTGTAGTCCACCACACGTTTGACGGGTACCAGGACTTTCATTGCTGCGACTCCAGATAGTTAGAAATTTGGTCGTTTTAGTTGACGTGCACGTCAATCATCTGATTCTATGCCGTGCCAAGCTCCCCAAGAATTTTCTCAAGGATTCCAGACAGGTTATCACAAAATAGAACGATCGTGCTTTTTTGGAATTATAGCGGGGCTGAACTGGGGTGTACCCGCTCGATGCCCCCTCTTTTAGGGGGGTGTATCAGAAATGGCCGCCTAGCGGCTATGGACCACCCGCTGGGGGTACGGAATATCGATCCCGTTATCGCGCAAAGCTTTGAGGATCGCTAAGTTGATCTCCGACCGGAGATTGCCCTGGCCATTCTCAATGTCATTAATCCAATAGGTGAGCGTGAACTCGAGCCCGTCCGCCCCGAAGTTCGCCAACTGCGCCGCCGGGCCGGGCTCATGCAACACACGGGGCTGTGTGAGGGCGGCATTCGTCAAGAGTTGCATGACCTGATCGACATCGCTCTCGTAGCCCACAGACACCGTCAAGGTTTGGTTGACCCGGGGATCCGCCAGCGACAGGTTTTCAACCCGTTGGGTGATCAACATCTCGTTGGGAACAATCGACTCGCGCCCGGACAAACTCCGTACCACGGTGTAGCGGGCATTGATCTGGGTGATCAGCCCCTCAAAGCCATCCACCCGGACCACATCGCCAATCCGCATGCTGCGCTCGGTGAGGATCACAAACCCCGAGACGTAATTGGCCGCCAGTTTCTGCAAACCCAAGCCAATACCCACGCCCACCGCACCGCCCAACACCGACAGGGCCGTCAAATCAATGCCCACCGCCGACAAGGCCATCATCAAGCCGACAAACATCAACAAAGCACGCACGGCGTTGCTGGCCGCTTTGCGCAGAGACAACTCGCCTCCAGTTGCCGAGCGCAACAAGCGCGACTCAATGCCGGCAGAGATCCACAGCGTAATGATCAGCACGCCACCCGCCGTGACCATGCCTTCCAAGATGTTGCGGACCGATAGCGTGGTGCCACCGACTTTCCAGGTAATCTGGTCCAGCTCATTCAAGATGACCGGCAACAAGCCGCTCACCCACAACACCATGGCCATCCATGCCACCCAGGAGATGGTCTGCTCCAAGGGCTTGATCCAGCGCGCCTCGGCAAAAGTCGCCTGCAACACTTTGACTCCCACGCGGATCACCACCAAAGACATCAGCACCGGAATCACCAAGCGGAACACCGCAATGTTCACAAAATGACTCAGCAGCTCCAGCATGGCGTAACCCAGCACGAGCAGCGCCAGCGGAAAGAATACGCCGTCCACCACCTTTTTGCCAAACCAGATCGATTTGCCGCTGTCATCCCCCAAGGCCCGGCGCAATGCAGCCACCAAGCCCCACGCAAAGGCCACACTGAGGCCCAAGGCGGCCAGCTCCAGAAGCACTGTAGGCTGGGTGAATGCCTGGAGCCAGCCGGCAAAGTCATCAATAGGCTGGGGCGCTGGGGTCTGTTTCATAAAGTCGTCCATCCAAAAAAATACCGCGGCCCTCATCGGGCAGGGCTGTGGAGGATACAAAAGAATCGTTACGCGTCAGAAAGTGCCCGCAGATGGGCCTCGACGCTGCGGGCCAAAGCGCCCAGGTCGTAGCCCCCCTCGAGGCAGGAAACGATCCGGCCCTGCGCATATTGGTCCGCCACGGAACGAATTTTTCCGGTCAACCAGTGGTAGTCGTCTTCCAGCAAGCCCAACTGCCCGAGTTCATCGTCGCGGTGCGCATCAAAGCCGGCGCTGATAAACACCATCTCCGGCCGGTAGGCATGCAGCCTAGGCAACCAATGCTGCATCACCAATTCCCGGACCACGCCACCCCGGGTATGGGCCGGAACCGGCAGATTGAGCAAGTTACTGGCGCTGGAGCGGGCTCCGCCCTCGGGGTAAAAAGGGTGCTGGTAAAAGCCCAGCATGAGGATGCGTTGGTCCCCGTCGATGATGTCTTCAGTGCCGTTTCCGTGGTGCACATCGAAATCCACAATCGCCACCCTGCGCAAACCATGCCGCTCCAGCGCATGTCGGGCCGCCAGTGCCACGCTATTGAAAAAACAAAAGCCCATGCCTTCATTTTTGCCGGCATGGTGTCCGGGCGGGCGCACTGCGCAAAAAGCGTTGTCCATGTCACCGGCCATCACCGCATCCGTAGCCGCCAACGCGGCCCCGGCCGCACGCAGCGCGGCATTCCATGTGTGCGCATTGAGGGAAGTGTCGGGGTCCAGCCAGGCGTGCGTCGCACCAGCGCCTGCCGGTTTGCTGCGCAGACCGTCTGCCAAAGCTTGAAGCCGGGCAATGTAACGCGGGGTGTGTGCCAGGGTCAGGTCGCTGAGTTGGGCTTGCGGCGCCTCCCGCGCATCCAGGGTGCGGGCCAGTCCGGAGTGCAGCAACTGCTCATGGATGGCACTCAGCCTTTCGGGGCATTCCGGGTGCCCTGCACCCATCTCATGCAAGTGGCAATCTGGGTGGGTAAAGTATCCGGTCTTCTTCACCTGCGTTCTCGTCTCTTTGTATTTTCGGGTAACGTCTTGCCATGGACATCCAAGACAAACTCAGATCCCTGCTCAATCAGCTTAACACGGTGATTGTGGGCAAACCCGACCAGATCCGTGACTGCGTAGCCTGCCTTTTGGCTGGTGGCCACCTGCTGATTGATGATGTGCCCGGCGTCGGCAAAACCACCCTTGCGCACGCACTGTCACGCACTTTCGGCTTGCAGTTCTCCCGGGTGCAATTCACCTCGGACCTCATGCCCAGCGACCTGAGTGGCGTCTCGGTCTACGAGCGCGCCAAGGAGGCCTTTGTTTTTCATCCGGGCCCCTTGTTTGCCCAAGTGCTGTTGGCTGACGAAATCAACCGTGCCAGCCCCAAAACCCAAAGCGCCTTGCTCGAGGCCATGGAAGAAAAACAGGTCACGATCGAAGGAGAAACCCGGGCCCTGCCCCGCCCCTTCTTCGTAATCGCCACCCAAAACCCTTTGGATCAGCTGGGTACCTATGCCCTGCCCGAGTCACAGCTGGACCGGTTTTTGATGCGGATTTCCCTGGGCTACCCCGACAGGGCCGCCGAGCGCGCGCTGCTGGCGGGCTCAGACCGCCGCAACATGGTCGACCATTTGCCCAGCTTGCTGGCAGGCGATGAACTGGCCACGCTGCAACAAGCCGTGATGGCGGTGCACACCGCAGACCCGCTCCTGGACTATGTGCAAGACCTGATCACCGCCACCCGCAGCGGGCGTTGGTTTTTGCAAGGCCTGTCACCACGCGCAGGTATTGCCTTGCTGCGCGCAGCCAAAGCGCAGGCCCTCCTTAGTGGGCGCGACTATGTGGCGCCGGACGACGTGCAGGCCGTGCTGCCTCAAACCGTTGCACACCGCATGGTCCCGGTGGGCGATGCCGGCCGGGGCGCCGAAGAGCAGGTGCGCGCCATGATGCAAGCAGTGCCGCTGCCCTGATGACCCCCACCCGGAACCCGATAACGCGCCTGCGGCGGCGCTTTCAGGCGTGGTTCGAGTCGCGCATGCCGCGCCAAGACAGCGCAGTGCTGACGCAACGTAACGTCTACATCCTGCCCACCCGCCCGGGGCTGATGCTGGGGCTGACGCTGCTGGTGCTGCTCATTGCCAGCATCAACTACCAGCTCAATCTGGGCTATTTATTGACCTTCATGTTGACGGGGGCAGCCATCATCGGCATCCACGTGTGCCACGGGACGCTGACAGGTCTTACTATGCATTTGATAGCGCCAGACGCATGTTTTGCGGGGACTAGCGTGCCATTGGGCATTCAACTTAACAACCCGTCCAAGCGCACCCGCTATGGCATTGGCTTGGCGGCCTTGGGCAGCGGGCACTGGAGCTGGGCCGATGTCGGCCCCCAGGGCAGCAGCAAAGTGCACATCAGTTTTGTCGCCAACACCCGGGGTCTGCAGCCGATCCCGACACTCACGGCCGAAACCCGTTTTCCGCTGGGCACCTTCCGGGTCTGGACGGTTTGGCGCCCGGCCGCCCAAGTGCTGATTTACCCGGCGCCGGAGCCCCATCCGCCACCCCTGCCCCCCGGGGAGCCCCGCACCGGAGGCGCCCCCACCGCCCAGCGCCACACTACCGGCGAATTTGACGGGGTTCGCGCCTACCGCCGGGGCGACCCGCTGAAATTGATCGTCTGGAAAAAAGCCGCCAAAAGCGATGACTTGGTCAGCCGCGATGCTCAGCAGGCCCAGCGCCTCGAGCTGTGGCTGGACCTTGCCAGCGTTGAGCAAAGCTTGCGCAGCCGTGCAGCCGGCGCAGCCCGCGAACAAGCCCTGTCCCGCCTGTGTGCCTGGGTGCTGCAAGCAGAGAGCCGCGGTTTGCGCTACGGCATGCGCCTGGCCGGCCGCGAGCTGCAGCCTGACAGCGGCCCTGCCCACCAGAAAAACTGCCTGCAAGCGCTGGCACTCGCCTGAGCCCGACATGCTGCAACGTTTGAACCACCTGCCCCGCGACGCGCGCGACACCCTGTTTCTGTTGGGGGTGATTGCCTGGGTCATCCTGCCGCAAATCGATCGCCTGCCGCTTTGGTGCAGCCTGATGGCCGGCGCGGTGTTGCTGTGGCGCGGGGTGCTGGCGTGGGGGAGCCGCCCCCTGCCTTCGCGCTGGTGGCTGTTAGCGCTGTTGGCGCTGGCGACTGCCGGCACCTGGATGAGCTATCGCACCCTGCTGGGGCGGGATGCCGGGGTGACCTTTATCGTCGTGTTACTGGCCTTGAAAACTCTGGAAATGCGTGCCCGCAGAGATGCGTTTGTCATCTTCTTTCTGGGCTTTTTCACCATGCTCAGCAACTTCTTCTTTTCACAAAGCCTGTTGACAGCAGCAGCCATGGTCGTGGCACTCCTGGGCCTGCTCACTGCGCTTGTCAACAGCCACATGCCCGTGGGGCGGCCGCCCTTGATGCAAGCAGCGCGCACCGCAGCCTGGATGGCGCTCGCCGGCGCGCCCATCATGGCGACACTCTTCATGCTGTTTCCGCGGATTGCCCCGCTGTGGGGCTTGCCGGGCGATGCCATGAGCGGGCGCAGCGGCCTGTCGGGGCAGATGCAGGTCGGCACGATTGCCAGCCTCGCCCTGGACGACAGCATTGCCATGCGCATCCGCTTTGAGGGCGACACACCGCCCCAGCGCGACATGTATTTCCGCGGGCCGGTGTTCTCCAGCTTTGACGGCAAGGAGTGGCGCCCCCTTCGCTCGGCATTCCCCCAGCCCATGCAACTGCAGCCGGATTTGGCGGTGCAGGGCCCCGCCTACAGCTACCAAGTCACGCTGGCCGCCAACAACCGGCCCTGGCTGATGGTGCTGGACGCCACACCCCAAGCGCCGGAAATACGGGGCTACAGCGCAAGCATGGGCCCCGATCTGCAATGGCAGGCCAACCAGCCGATTGCCGACCTAGTGCGCTACCGCGCCACCAGCTACCTCGAGTACCGCCATGGGCCCAACCGCCTGGCGGTAGGCCTGCAGGACTACCTGGATCTGCCGCCCGGCTTCAATCCCCGCACCCTGCAGCTCGCCGCCGACCTGCGCCGCCAGCCAGGTCTGGCCACCGCAGGTGCCCAGACTTTGGTCGATACGGTGATGGACAAACTGCGAACCGGAGGCTATGAGTACACGCTGGAGCCCGGGGTCTATGGCACCCACACGGCTGATGAGTTCTGGTTTGACCGCAAGGCCGGCTTTTGCGAGCACATTGCGTCCAGCTTTGTATTGCTGATGCGCGCACTCGATGTACCGGCCCGCATCGTCACCGGCTACCAAGGCGGCCAGGTCAACAACGTCGACAGCTTCTGGACCGTGCGACAAAGCGATGCCCACGCATGGGCGGAGGTCTGGATGGCTGGCCGCGGCTGGGTGCGGGTGGACCCCACCTCTGCCGTATCGCCCGGCCGCACCGGGACCTTCCAGCGACTGGCACCCCAGCCCGGGGTATTGGCCCAAGCCTTGAACGCGGTGAGCCCCGGCTTTACCCTCAACCTCCGGGCCCTGTGGGAAGCCACCAATAACCGCTGGAACCAGTGGGTGCTCAACTACAGCCAAGCCAAGCAAATGGATTTGCTGCGCAACCTCGGCTTCAGCGCTCCGGACTGGCAAGACTTGAGCACCGTGTTGATCGGCCTGATCGTGGCGGCCAGTCTCACGGGCGCCGGCTGGAACTGGTGGAATCGCCTGCGCCGGGACCCGTGGTTGCAAGCGCTGGAGACCGCACGCCAGCAGATCAAGGCTACGGGCTTGCCGGTGGCGCCCGGGTGTACACCCCGCGCATTGGCCCTGTTGCTGCAAACGGACCCAAGGGCGAACCCGCTGGCCGTGCAGTGGTTGCTGCAACTCGAAGCGCTCCGCTATGGCAAAACCGATGCAGCGGGCGCGCTGCGCGCCGCACGCCTGCAATTGCGCACCATGCGCTGGCTCTCTCCCTGATGGCTAGACAGCGGGGGCCGGAATCGGCAACTCCGAGGGGGCGACCGCAGGCTCTTCCTCTTGCGGCAACTCCAGGTTCTGGCCCGAGAAAAATGCATTCAGCCACCTATCGAGGCGCTGCAGGCCCATGTTCAGTAGCGCGCTGTCCGCCGTCTTTTGGTTGAATTTGAGTACGCCGTCACGGTAGTCGAAGCCCGCTTTGACGCCATCGGGCAGTGCCGTCGCATAGCCCGAGGACACGGCAAACTCTTTCTGGTCCGGTGGCATCAGCCCACCCCGGATTTGAATACTCCCCCGGGAGGACAGCTGCTCAGTGAGCTGGAGTTCGCGGGCCTTGGCAGGCGCCACCGTGAGCGCTACATCAGCGTCCAGGCTGCCGTCCCGGGTGCGGGCTTGGAGCTTGGTGATACCGACACTGACGCCAGACACCAGCAAGGCTTGCACAGCATCCCGCATCTTTTCACGTTGACCGGGCGTCAGGCTGCGCAAGCCGCAGGTCGCAGACAACACTTCTCCGGCCGAATTGACACTCGGCGCATGCAAGTTCGTTACATCCGCTTGCAATACCACGTCTTCCACCGCCATGTCGGCGGCCTTCAGCTCTTTCACCGATTGGGTAAGCCGCATATCCAGGCGGTCTGCGCGCTGCCGGGTCTCGGTGCTGAGGTGCAAGCCCCGGGCGTTGAAGCTCCCGCCTTTGAGAGTCGCCACATCCAGCGCAAGCGCGCCCATACCGGTTGCGTGGTTCTGCACATCGAAATGCAAGTTCAGCTGCTCCGCCTGCAAGACCTCGCCGCTGCCACGCAAGACCATGCGCGGCATGCTCCACCCCAGCTTCACCGCAGAACCACCTACCACCAGCGTACCGCTGGAGGCTGCGGCCACCAGGCTTTGGCCTTTTCCTTTGAATTGCATTTCCGGCAAGCGCATATCCGAACGCAACACTCCGTCGTAACCCGCACTGCCGGTGCCACTCAACCGGCCCGCGCGCAAGCCTTCACCCGAGGGGCCGAGATCCGAGACGACGGCCGCCGACCAATCAATCCGCGTCAGGCTCGCGCGGTCCGGCACATGCCGGGCGGTGTACTCCACATGCACCACCGCGGGCTGGTCGGGGTCAGCTGCACAGTCGCTGCGCCACTCCAGATCCAGGCTACCCCGCGAATTCAACCAGCCGGCCTCGTGCTCCAGCCGCGCAACCCGGAAATTGCCCTCCGCATGGGCAGCCGCCAGGCTGCGCAATTCCGCGCGGAGGGTCAGGCCCGCATACCACGGCACGGCCAACGCAGCCGTTGCGGCCAACGCCACCGCGCCCACCCCCAATTGAACTTTAGAAAACGAACGCATCAGTCAAGCAGCTCCAAACCCCTGGTTTACCCGCAGCAGGGCCTCGGTGAGACCCGCAAAAGCATTTGATTGTCGCCGTGCCACGCAGGGCCTGCCTGCCACTCGCTACACTGACCCCAACCTCTTACCTCCAAGTTCCCACGTGTTCCTCCAAAAGTCTCTGTTTACTCTTGTTTTGATAGCGGCATGCGCAAGCGCCATGGCCGCATCCAACCCAAAACACACCAAAAGCAAGCCTGCTCGCAATGCCGTGAAGCCGGCTCTGCCCGAAGGCACCGCCTACGGTGATCGCGCCGACGTCATGCGGCTGGCCGATGACATTGCACAGCGCCGCAACCTGGATGCAGAGTGGGTCCGCAGCACCCTGTCCAAGGCGCGCATGTTGCCCTCGGTGGTCCGGGCTATTACCCCACCGGCCGTGGGCACTCCGAAAAACTGGGCGCTCTACCGCAGCCGCTTTGTCGAGCCGATCCGTATCCGTGCAGGCGTCAAGTTCTGGCTCGCTAACCAAGAAACATTGGCACGCGCTGAGGCGCAAACCGGTGTGCCCGCCAGCATCATCGTGGGCATCATCGGGGTGGAAACCATTTATGGTCAGCAGCTGGGCAACTACCGGGTGATCGATGCGCTCACTACCCTGGCACTGGACTTTCCAGACGCACACCCCCGCAAAACAGACCGGCAAGCGTATTTTTTGAGTGAGCTGGAGGCCTACCTCAGCCTCACCCAACGCACCGGCACTGACCCCACGGCCTTGCGTGGCAGCTATGCAGGCGCCATGGGCTGGCCCCAGTTCATGCCCTCGAGCTGGGTGAAATACGGTATCGACTTTGACAACGACAGCCGGGTCGACCTGTTTCACAGCCAGGCGGACGTCATAGGCTCGGTGGCCAATTATTTCCAGGCGTTCAAATGGAAGCCGGGAATGCCCACCCATTACCCCGTGCAATTTGAGGTGGCCCGCCTCGATATGCCCACCCTCATGGCGCCCGACATATTGCCCACCTTCAGCCCTGCCGCCATGCAGGAAAAAGGAGTCATCCTCCCGGCCGCAGCCCTCAGCCACCCTGGCCCTCTGGCGCTGGTCGAACTGCAAAATGGCGCAGACGCCCCCACCTATGTGGCCGGCACCGAAAACTTTTACGCCATCACCCGCTACAACTGGAGCAGCTATTACGCGATGGCGGTGATTGACCTCGGACAGGCCGTGGCCCAAGCCTTGCAGGCGCAGACAGGCGTGCCAAAATAAGCCATGGCCACTGCCCCGACCACTGAACTGGACAACACGGACGAACACTCGACCACTGCGCTGTTCCGCGCGGCCATCGGGGATATCAGCAATGGCTACTACCTGCCCCGCTTCACCCGCTATGAGGCAGCCGACCGACCTGGCCTGAGCTGGAACTGGGCCGCCGCGCTCAACACCCTGAACTGGCTTCTGTTCCGCCGACTGTGGCAAGCAGCCTTGGTCTACAGCGGCAGCATCGTCGCGCTGGCCTTGCTGCTGTTCGGTATCGGCAAGCTGGTGTTCCAGTTTTCTGAAGGCACGCAGTGGGGCCTGCTCGCCGCGTTGGGGGCCTTGGCCTTTGTGGTGCCCGGGCTCGGGGGCAATGCGCTCTATTACCTGGCAACGCGCCAGCGGGTGCAGGCCGCCCTCACCAAAAACCAGTCGGTATCCGAAGCTTGTGAGCAGCTCAGTAAGGAGGCCAGTACCCGCAAAGGGCTGATCATCATCGCAGCCTGCAACTTGGTAGTTGCCGCCATCGCAGCCCAGTCGTATGCCATGTTCACCGGGTTTGAGCCCCTGCCTGCCGGAACACCCGTAGCCGTAGGGGTGGTGTCTGAAGGCCGCAATTTCGTCAGCGGTCGGGCCATCGATGCCACGGCCGCGGACAGTGTCAAAGCTGCTGCCTCGGCACCCTTGGCGGCGTTTGCGGCATCTGCCCCATCGGCCCCCGCGTCTGCATTGGCATCTACATCAGCATCGACTGCTGCCGCAGCCTCGGCATCCTTGCCCGCATCTGCTCCAGCCCCTGCCCCGACCGTCAGCGCTGCTGCACTCGCAGCTCCGCCCCTTGTGACCGCAAGCGCTGCGGCCAGCAAGCCGGTTTCGACAAGCGCGAGCGCGCCGGTGCCGGCCGCATCGTCGCCCGCCAAACCGCCACTCGCCCCCGCATCAGCGCCACGGGTGTTACCTGCTGCGTCTGCTGCATTGCCGGCCATTGCCAAACCTGCTGCTGCCGCCAGTGCCGCCAGCCCTCCTAGGCCCGCCCCGGTGGCCTTGCGCTCGGCGGCTGCGGACTTGGCTGCGCGCGAAGTGGCCGCATCGCTAGGGCAGTCTGCGCCGGTACGGCCGCCAACTCAGGTCACTTCACGCCCTGCTGCCGATGCCGCTGCACCTGCAGAAGTACCCGAGGCCAACCGTTTCGTGGTGAATGTGGGTCTGTTCGCCGATGCGAACAACGCACGCAATGCGCTGGTCAAACTAATGGACGCTGAGCTGCCCGTGGTGAGCAAGGAAATCCGCTTCCCCAAAGGCAATCGCACCCGTGTGCAAGTCGGCCCCTTCGATACTCTGGCCGAAGCCGATGCCGCGGCCGACAAAGTCCGCGCCCTGGAACTCGAAGCCCGCGTCGCCCCCGTACCCTAGCCCGCCGGGCTGGGACGGGGTGGTTTAGAAGCCGGCCGGGCCGGTGAACTGCTCGTGCAGCGCGTCTTGCCAGTGCTCGATTTCTTCTTCGCTCACATGCAAATGGGCCAAGCATTCCGCGCCGTGTAAGTCCCACTCACGGTGCTGCTGCACTCCTTCATGCAAAGCCACCAGGTGTTCAGCCAACAAGGCCATGGCCACCAAAGTGCGCACCTTGGCGGGAATATTGTGGTCTTTGAGCACCGTGAAATCGTGGTGGAGGCGCACAGCGTGGGCCACATCGGGCGAGAGGCGCCAGGTTTTGGCAACGATGGCGCCCACTACCGCATGGTCGGTGCGGTGGGCTTCGTTCTCTACCTCCGTCACCGTTTTGTCCGTTTGGGCCAATGCGTGGGATAAGGTGGCCTCGTAGCCCTTGATGCCTTGCAACATGACAGGAATACCTACATTACAGAACAGCCCGCAGGTGTGCGCTATGTCCGCATTCACGCCATACATCTGCCGGGCGATATAGCCCATGGCATAGGCCCGGCGGGTGGAGGTTTCCCAAAAATGCTCCAAAAGTGGTGACTTGACCTGAATCGTCTCGCGCAACAAAAAGCCGGTGAGGATCGACACGGTTTGCGAAATGCCCAGCAAGGCAACAGCTTCTGCCACGGTGGCCGCCGGACGCGAGCGGGCGTAAATGGGGCTGTTGGCCACCTTGATGAGCGCCGCAGCCATGGCCACATCGCGTGAAGCAATGCGGGCAATGGTGGCGGGCTCCGGGTCTTCGCGATTCACCTCGACCCGCAGGTCGGACAACAGCGCCGGGCAAGGCTGAATGACGATGTCTTTCAGGGGCCCTTCGGCCCGCGCTGTCTCAATCTCGCGGTCAATATCGGCTACGCGCATAGGTGCTCCTTGTTCTGAACATTATGCTCAGCACACCCCACAAAAAACGGCCCTCGCGGGCCGTTTTTTGTGGGTTTGTACTAGTCCTTCAGGTCACTGGAACCAGAAATTCGCGACTGATATGCGCACCCAGATCATTCACCCGATCCAGGAACTGGGTCAGGTAGGCGTGCAGGCCGGTGGCCAGAATCTCGTCGATACGTCCGTATTGCAGCTCCGAGCGCAGCTTGCCAGCGCGGCGCAGGGTTTCGCTGTCGGGATTGCTGGCCACGAGAGCCAGGTTACCCACTACTTCGTTCAGGCTGGCGTGCAACGAGCGGGGCATGTCGGGCTTGAGAATCAACAGCTCGGCCACGCGTTCGGGCTTGATGACATCGCGGTACACCTTGCGGTAGATCTCAAATGCAGACACGCTACGCAAAATGGCGCTCCAGTGATAAAAGTCGTACTCCTGATCCTTCTCGCTCGCAGCACCGAAAAAGTCGCTCTCCACCGCGTGAAACTTCACGTCGACCAAACGCGCAGTGTTGTCAGCCCGCTCCAGGAAGGTGCCCAAGCGCATGAAGTGCAAGGACTCGTCCATCAGCATGGTGCCAACCGTCACTCCGCGAGAGAGGTGGGAGCGGAACTTCACCCACTCAAAAAACTGGGAAGGATCTTTCTCAAAGTCTCCGCTCTTGATCATGCGTTTGACTTCGAGCCAAGTGGTGTTTTGCGTTTCCCACACCTCGGTGGTCAGCGCCCCGCGCACCGCACGCGCGTTCTCGCGGGCAGCACTCAGGCAGGACATGATGGAGGACGGATTGCTCTCGTCCTTGACCATGAAGTCCATGACCTCGCGAGCCTGAATTTCGCCGTACTTTTCCTTGTAGGAATACAGCAGCTCACTGATGGACAGCAGCCCTTGCCAACCCATCTGGGCCACGGCTTGGGATTGGGGGAGCAGCGATGTCTGGTAGTTCACATCCAGCATGCGTGCGGTGTTTTCGGCCCGCTCGGTGTAGCGGGACATCCAGAACAGGTGGTCAGCGGTGCGTGACAACATAAAAAGGTTTCCTCGTCCTTAAGCTGACTGTGTTTGTGATTGGGATTGCGACTGGGTGGCGGCTGTTGCGGCAGGAGCCGCAGGCACGTCTTCTTCCAGAATCCAGGTATCTTTAGTACCGCCGCCCTGGCTGCTGTTGACGACCAGCGAGCCTTCTTTCAGGGCCACGCGGGTCAATCCGCCTGGCACCATCTGCACGGTCTTGCCAGACAGCACGTAAGGGCGCAGGTCGATATGGCGGGGTGCGATGCCGCTTTCCACAAACGTGGGGCAGCTCGACAAGCTCAATGTGGGCTGGGCGATATAGCCGGCGGGGTTGGCCAGCACCGCTTTGCGGAAGTCTTCAATCTCGGCCTTGGTGGCAGCCGGGCCCACCAGCATGCCGTAGCCGCCGGCACCGTGCACTTCTTTCACCACCAGGTCTTTCAAGTTGGCCAAGGTGTACGCCAGGTCATCCTTGTTACGGCACATATAGGTGGGCACGTTGTTCAAGATGGGTTTCTCACCGAGGTAAAACTCGATCATCTTGGGCACATAGGGGTAGATGGACTTGTCGTCCGCAATACCGGTACCCACCGCGTTGCAGATGGTCACATTGCCCGCGCGGTAGGCGTTGATGAGGCCGGCGCAACCCAGCGTGGACGTGGGGCGGAAGACGGTGGGGTCCAGGAAGTCGTCGTCCACACGGCGGTAGATCACATCTACGCGGCGTGGGCCGCGGGTGGTGCGCATGTAGACAAAGTTGTCTTTGACAAACAAGTCCTGCCCCTCAACCAGCTCCACACCCATTTGCTGGGCGAGGAAGGCGTGCTCAAAGTAGGCGCTGTTGTACATGCCGGGGGTGAGCACCACCACGGTGGGCTCGGCCGTCGTGGCGGGGCTGCTCTGGCGCAGGGTCTCGAGCAGCAAGTCGGGGTAATGGGCCACAGGCGCCACGCGGTGCGCGCTGAACAGATCTGGGAAGAGCCGCATCATCATCTTGCGGTCTTCCAGCATGTAGCTCACGCCGCTGGGTACGCGCAGGTTGTCTTCGAGCACGTAGTACTCGCCGTTGCCCTTGGCGTCGGGTGCCCGCACGATGTCGATGCCGGAAATATGGGAGTAAATCTGGTGCGGAACATCCACACCCACCATCTCGGGGCGGAACTGGGCGTTGCCCTCAATCTGGTCGCGCGGCACGATGCCGGCTTTCAAAATCTCTTGGTCGTGGTAGATGTCGTGGATAAAGCGGTTCAGCGCATTGACACGCTGCACCAAGCCTTTTTCCATGTTGGACCACTCGTGGGCCGGGATGATGCGGGGAATCAGGTCAAACGGGATCAGGCGCTCGGTGCCGGAGCCGTCCTCGTCTTTTTCGCCGTACACGGCGAAGGTAATGCCCACGCGGCGGAAGATCATTTCCGCTTCTTCACGGCGTTTGGCCATCATGTCGCCGGGCTGGCGAGCGAGCCATTCGTCGTAAATCTTGTAGTGGTCTCTTATCTGGCTGCCCTTGCTGAAAAATTCATAAGGGAGCTGGGTGTACATCTCATCAAATTTCTGCATGTAAAAGACCTCTCTGATTACCTCTTATGCAAACTTCGGGCCACAGCGCCGATGCACCACTATGGCACATCATGGGCCCAATAATGCCGCTCGTCTTCCCGCATACACGCCACATTTTGGGGCTCTGCAGAGTGCCAACGCGCCGCACCACAACGGGGCGATAACACCAAATGGGTGCCTAAGGCCTCATAGCGCGCGACGACGGGCGCAGCAGGGTGCCCGTAGCGGTTGCGGTAGCCTGCCTGCACCAGTGCATGGCGTGGCTGGACTGCTCGCAAAAACGCATCGGTGCTGGAAGTTTTGCTACCGTGGTGCGGCACCAAAAGCACATCCGCCCGCAGCAGCGGCCGCATGGCCGGATCGTCCACCAAGCGCTGCTCTTGCGCCGCCTCAATGTCGCCTGCGAGCAGCGCGGCTTGGCGCCCGTTGCTGATGCGCAGCACACACGACAGCGCGTTGGCTTTGGGGGCAGGCTCGGCCTCATAGTCCGCAGCGTCAGGGTGCAAGACCTCAAAGTCCACACCGTCCCATTGCCAACGCATACCCGACTCACAACGCTGAGACGCGCGCAGCTGTTGCAGCGTGTGCTGTGGCTCCAGCGAACTCAGCAAGGCGGCCTGCGGCTGCATCATGAGCACCGCAGGCGCTCCCCCGACATGGTCGATGTCACGGTGGCTGAGTAACACCGTGTCGAGCCGCACATCGAGCGCTTTAAGCAGAGGCAGCAAGACGCGGTTGCCCGCGTCACTTTCGAGGCTGTAGCGTGGGCCCGCATCAAACAGCAGGGCGTGCCGCGCGGTCTGCACCAGCACCGCATTGCCCTGCCCCACATCGGCGGCGAGCAAAGAAAACTCGCCGGGCTCCGGCACGGGCGGGCGCCACAGGAGCAGCGCCAACACCGGCACCAAGCCCACCATCCGCAAGGCACGGGGCAAGGGCATTAACAAAAGCGCAGCGCCCAAAGCCGCCAGAACGCCCGGCACCAGCGGCGGCAAGGGCAAGCTCAACGCGGCGTAGGGCACGGCGGCAAGCGCATCCATCGCCGCGTAAAGCAGTACGACCGCGCCGGTAGCCGCGGTCCAGAGCGCGGGCCAAACCACCCCTAACAAACCCAGCGGAGTCACCACCAGCGTGACCCACGGAATCGCCACCACGTTGGCCAGCAACCCTACCAACGACACTTGCCCGAACCACAGCAGCACCAGCGGCGCCAAGGCCAAGGTAATCAGCCACTGCTCCCGCCACATCGCCACCGCGCCTGCGCGGAGCCGGGCCCAGCCGCGCTCCAATGTGGAGCCTTTTAGCCCTCCAGCCCTTGTATCTCCTGCACTAGCAGCTCCTGAATTGGTAGCATCTCCTGCGGCAAACAGCAGCATGACGGCCACAAAGCTAAGCCAGAACCCCGGCTGCAACATGGCCCAAGGGTCCCACAGCAGCACGCCTACTGCAGCCCACAGTGCCACCCAGGGCCAAGGCCATCTGGCGCCCTGCAATCGCAAGAGCACCACCATCGCCAGCATCAGGCAGGTGCGCTGTGCCGGCACGCCCCAACCGGAAAACACCGCATATGCCGTAGCCAACAACAAGCCCATGCCCCACGCCGCGTGGGACGCGGGCACCCATTGGCACAAACGCGCCGATGTGCGCCAGCCCCGCCGGACCAGCCAGGTGGCCGCCCAGGCAAACATCGTGATATGCAGACCCGAAATGCTCACGAGGTGACTGATCCCTGTGGCGCGGAACACATCCCAATCCGAACGCTCAATAGCCCGTTGATCCCCCACCACCAGCGCGGTGAGCAAGCCGGCCGAGCGAGGGTCTGTGACCCGGGTTTGTATCCGGTCACGGACCCACTGGCGCAGTTGTGCCACAGGCGCGGCCGTGGTCTGCTCCATCAGCAGTGGCACCGGGCTGCTCACCGTGGCACGGACATAGCCGGTGGCCTGCACACCTTGGGTCCACAGGTACAGCTCGTAGTCAAAACCATGGGGATTGATGCCGCCGTGCGGCGCCTTCAGCCGCAAAGGCAACTGCCAGCGCTGGCCGGCTCTCAAAGCAGGCGGTGTGCGCTGCAGCTCCGGTGTTTGGGTCTGGAGGTTGAAGCCGGTGGTGTACCACCCCACGTCCAGCAAACGGGGCACAGACACCGGTGTGCCATCCAAGAGCGCAACCCCCGCCCCGCTCTCGCCCGCATCTACCCGTAGCCGGAAACGGAGCCCCGATTCGGTGGCTTGGGGCATATCTGCAACGACGCCGGTCACGAGAATGTCGCGCCCCTCCAGCGCTGGGGCTAGCGCTTGACTCATGAACAGCACAGCACGCAAGCCGGTCACCCCCCAAGCCAGCGCCACTGCGGACAAGCCTGCCACACCATGACGCCACAGCCCCACTATCTTTTTGCTAGCAACCCACGCATATCCCACGAGGGCTAGTAGCACAAACGCCGCATAAACCGCAGGCGCTGACAACGTGGCTTGCTGCAACTGCAACGCCATCCCCGCCATCAGCCCCAACCCCACAGCACCGCCAGTGCGGGGCCAGACGGCAAGGCGGAGTGCGGTGGCGTACATGTAACCATGCTAACCGCGCACAGTGCGCCGAAAAATCATCTACTGCGGCAGCACTGGCGCGGACCTTGCTTTAAAAGCCTGTCAAACCCGATTGTTAGTATGGGGCCTGTGCGGCAACCGCTGCACGGCGTCCCCTGTGAGATCTACCGAGACCGGCCCATGTCCATTCACGCAGCGCTGAACCACGTTACCCACTACTCGTACGACCGTCTGGTCAATCTCGGCCCCCAAGTGATCCGCCTGCGCCCTGCCCCGCACTGCCGCAGCAAAATCATTTCCTACTCGCTCAAGGTCGAGCCCAGCACCCATTTCGTCAACTGGCAGCAGGACCCGTATGCCAACTACCAGGCCCGCCTGGTGTTCCCCGAGAAAACCCAAGAGTTCAAAGTCACGGTCGATCTGGTGGTCGAAATGGCGGTGTACAACCCCTTTGACTTCTTCCTGGAACCCACAGCCGAGAACTTCCCCTTCAAGTACGACAAGCTACTGGGCGAGGAGCTGGCTCCCTACCTCGTGGCCGAGCCGCTGACCCCGGCATTCAAAAAATTCCTGGCGGCCATCGACCTCAAGGAACGCCGCACCATCGACTTTCTGGTCTACATCAACCAGCTGGTGCACAAGGCAGTCAGCTACACCATCCGCATGGAGCCCGGTGTGCAAACACCGGAAGAAACCCTGACGCTGGCCAGCGGCTCGTGTCGCGACTCTGGCTGGTTGTTGGTGCAATTGCTGCGCCACTGCGGGCTGGCAGCACGCTTTGTCTCGGGCTACCTGATTCAGCTGGCACCGGACGTCAAATCCCTGGACGGCCCCAGCGGCACGGAGGTGGACTTCACCGACCTGCACGCCTGGTGCGAGGTGTATTTGCCCGGCGCGGGCTGGGTCGGGCTGGACGCGACCAGCGGCCTGCTGGCCGGCGAAGGCCACATCCCGCTGGCCTGCACCCCGCAGCCCAGCGGCGCGGCCCCGATTGAAGGCGGCGTGGACAAGTGCGAGGTGGAATTTGCCCACCACATGCAGGTCACCCGCATGTACGAATCCCCCCGCGTCACCAAGCCTTACACCCCCGAGCAGTGGGCCGAGGTCATGAGCCTGGGCGACGCGGTGGACGCCGAACTCGTGGCCGGCGATGTGCGCCTGACCATGGGGGGCGAGCCCACCTTTGTGGCGGTGAACGACCGCGACGCGCCCGAGTGGAACACCGACGCTCTGGGCCCCACCAAACGTGGCTTTGCCACCGAACTGGTGCACAAACTGCGCGACGAATACGGCCAAGGCGGCTTTCTGCACTTCGGCCAGGGCAAGTGGTACCCCGGCGAGCAGCTGCCCCGCTGGGCGCTCAACATTTACTGGCGTGCGGACAAACAAAAGGTGTGGAACAACCCCGCCTTGTTCACCGACGAGCGCAAGCCCACCCACTACACCGCCGAAGACGCGGGCTATTTCATCCGCACCCTGGCCGGCAAGCTGGGCCTGACCGACAAGTACGTGCAGGCCGGCTATGAAGACACCTGGTACTACCTGTGGCGCGAGCGTCGCCTGCCGGTGAATGTGGACCCCTTCAACAGCAAGCTCGACGACGAGATGGAACGCGCCCGCCTGCGCCGCGTGTTCGAGCAAAAGCTGGACTCGGTGGTGGGCTATGTGCTGCCTCTGAAAGTGGGGGATGGCCCGCGCCTGAACGGCAAGGGCAGCAACCCAAGCCTCTCCGGCCCGTGGTGGACCACCGGCCCTTGGTTCTTCCGCGACGAGCGCATGTACCTCATGCCCGGCGACTCGCCCATGGGCCTGCGCCTGCCACTGGATTCCCTGCCCTGGGTCAGCGACGGTGACTACCCGTATCTGGTGGAACGCGACCCGACCGTGGACCGGGGCGCGCTGCCTGCGCACGCAGCCTTTGCACAGCGCTATGCAACAAACCCCACAAGCTCCGTTCGGGCGGAGCCGGAAGCAGCCCTTAGCCGCGCCCAAGGCGAACGGGGAACAATGGGCACCCCCGCTGGCAGCGTATCGCCCAACGGCACGCCCTATCTCGCCGGCAACCTCGCCGTGCCAGAAGCCGACCGCAAAATGCAAACCGCCAAGAGCACCGGCGACACCAGCGTGAGCACCAACGCCCAAAGCGCCAAGCAGCCTGAGCCGGCGATGTATGCCGAGGCACCGAACCGCTTTGAGTCCGCCCACTGGATCACGCGCACCGCGCTGTGCGTGGAAGTGCGCGACCCGCGCCGCGCCAGCGGCCCCAAGGCCGAGGCTGTAGGCTCCAAATCGGGCGTGATGTATATCTTCATGCCACCCCTGGAGCGACTGGAAGACTACCTGGACCTGCTGGCCGCCATCGAGGCGACGGCCACCGAGCTCAAGATGCAAGTCGTGCTAGAAGGCTACCCGCCCCCCCGCGACCCACGCTTGAAGCTTCTGCAAGTCACCCCGGACCCCGGCGTGATCGAGGTCAACGTGCACCCGGTCACCAACTGGAAAGAACTGGTCTACAACACCGAGTTTTTGTACAACGCAGCCTTCGAGTCGCGCCTGTCTGCCGAGAAGTTCATGACCGACGGCCGCCACACCGGCACCGGCGGCGGCAACCACTTTGTGATGGGTGGCGCTACCCCCGCAGACAGCCCGTTTTTGCGCAAACCCGAGCTGCTGGCCAGCCTGCTGCTGTACTGGCACAACCACCCGTCCTTGAGCTACCTGTTCAGCGGCATGTTTGTGGGCCCGACCAGCCAGGCCCCGCGCGTGGACGAAGCCCGCAACGACCAACTCTATGAGCTGGAAATCGCCATCGAGCAGATCTACAAGAACCGCGAGCTGTACGGCCAGAGCATGCCACCGTGGTTGGTGGACCGCACGCTGCGCAACATCCTGATTGACGTGACCGGCAACACCCACCGAAGCGAGTTTTCCATCGACAAGATGTACTCGCCGGATTCATCCACCGGCCGCCTGGGCTTGCTGGAATTGCGTGCGTTTGAGATGCCGCCCCACCCGCACATGAGCAGCGTGCAGCAGCTCCTGCTGCGGGCGCTGGTGGCCCGCTTCTGGAAGACGCCCTACAAGGCACCCGTCACCCGCTGGGGCACCGAGCTGCACGACCGCTACATGCTGCCCACCTTCATCAAAATGGACTTTGATGATGTGATTGCCGACATGAATGCCGCCGGCTATGCGTTCGACACCAGCTGGTTCGCCCCGCACTACGAGTTCCGCTTCCCGATGGTCGGCTCGGTCAAGAGCATGGGTGTGGAGATGACCCTGCGCAACGCGCTGGAGCCTTGGCATGTGATGGGCGAAGAAAGTTCCGCAAGCGGAACCGCCCGCTATGTGGACTCCAGCCTGGAGCGCCTGGAGGTGCGGGTGACTGGCCTCAACGAGAGCCGCTATGTGGTCACCTGCAACGGCGAAGCCCTGCCCATGACGAGCACCGGCACAGTGGGCGAATTTGTAGCCGCCGTGCGCTACAAGGCCTGGAACCCGCCGAGCAGCCTGCACCCCACTATCGGTGTGCATGCCCCGCTGACCTTTGACATTGTGGACACCTGGATGAAGCGCTCGCTGGGTGGTTGCCAGTACTTTGTGGCCCACCCCGGCGGGCGCAATTACGACACCTTCCCGGTCAACAGCTACGAGGCCGAAAGCCGCCGCCTCTCGCGCTTTAGTGGCTTGGGCCACACCCCCGGCACGCTGGTCATTCCCCCGGCCACCATTCATGTGCCGGGCAGCAAAGAGTTCCCGTTCACCAAAGACATGCGCAGGAACTGATCTGCAGCGTCACACGGTTCGCATCTAATCTGCTGATGCGAATGTCATTCCTCCGCCAGCAGCCCCGGCTGCACGGGCCGGCGTTGCTGCTGTGCAGCGCGCTGGCCAGTGCAGCTTTTCTGCTCATGGGTGTGCCAGCGGGCATGTTGCTGGGTTGCATGCTGGCCGGTGTCCTGCTTGCCACGCAGGACATGAATGTGCAGGTCCCCGCACCGCTGTTTGCCATTGGCCAGTCGGTGATCGCCTGCCTGATGGCGCACAGCCTGCATTTCGAGGTGCTGCAACGCGTGGCCGGCGAATGGCCGCTGTTTCTAGGGCTTGCTTTTGCGGTCATGGCGGCCAGCGCGCTGCTGGGTTACTGGCTGATGCGCAGCGGTTTGCTGCCGGGCAGCACAGCCATCTGGGGCCTGGCACCGGGCGCGGCCTCCGCCATGGTGCTCATGGCGGGCGATTTCGGTGCAGACACCCGCTTGGTGGCATTCATGCAGTACCTGCGAGTTGCCATGGTCACGGCGATTGCTTCGCTGGTGGCTCATCTTGCAACAGGCGTTGCGGCCTCCCCCGAACACGTCGTACCCGGTTGGGATGTCCAGCTGGCCCATTGGTTGCACATCCAGAACCCCTTGCATGCCGGGCTGACTCTTGTGCTGGTACTGCTTGCTGCCTGGCTGGGCCGCATCCTCACATTCCCCGGTGGCCCTTTGCTCATCCCCATGGTGCTGGCACTGGCGATGGACAACCTCAGCCCCTGGAAGCTGGAACTGCCGGGCCCACTGCTGGCCCTTGCATATGCCGCGCTGGGCTGGGGCATAGGGCTGCGCTTCAACCGCGAAATTCTGGAGCACGCTTGGCGTGTGTTGCCGCGGGTGCTAATCGCCATCTTTGCCCTGATCGTGCTCGGTTTGCTGATTGCCGGCGGCCTCATGTTTTTTGCGGGCGTTGCCCCACTCACCGCGTACCTGGCCACCAGCCCCGGCGGCGCGGACTCGGTGGCGGTGATTGCGGTGGGCAGCGCGGTTGATGCAGGTTTTGTCATGGCCATGCAAATGGTCCGTTTTTTCATGGTGTTGCTGCTGGGCCCGCGCCTCTCGCGCTGGCTGGTGCAACGACTCACAAGCCGCAGTGCGGCCTGACGCGTTTCTTTTTTCAACTCAACCAGGATTTTTATGCCCTCTATCAACTTCATCGGCGGCGAAAAAGGCGGCGTCGGCAAATCGGTGCTGGCGCGCGTTTTGGCCCAGTACTTTATTGACAAGGGCCGCGCCTTCACGGGTTTTGACACCGACCGCTCCCACACCTCCTTCACCCGGTTTTACAGCGACTTCGCGTCGCCGGTGGTGGTGGACACCTACGAGGGCTTAGACCTTGTAGCCGCGGTCTACGAGGAAGAGCCCACCGAAGGCCCGCCACCGAATGTGATCGTCGATCTGGCCGCGCAAACAGCCGCTCCGCTGGCCCGCTGGGTCAAAGACTCCGACCTGGTTTCGCTGATGGCTAGCATGGGCGTCACGGTGAATTTCTGGCATGTGGCGGATGCCGGCAGAGACTCTGTCGACCTGTTGGACCGCTTGGTTGCCACTTACGGCGCCGGGCCGAACTACATCGTGGTGAAAAACCTGGGCCGCGGCAGCGACTTCTCGCAACTCGAGGAGTCCGCAGCGCTCAAAAAAGCGGTGGCACTGGGCGGTCACATCACCACCTTGCCCCAGCTGCACGAGGCCAGCATGCGCAAGATCGACCGGCAAAACGCCAGCTTTTGGGCGGCAGTTCACCGCAAAGAGGGGGACGATGCGCTGGGCATGCTGGAGCGCCAGCGTGTGAAAACGTGGCTCAAAAACTGTTACAGCACCTTCGATGCCCTGCCGCTGGGTTGAAACACCCGCCAACACTGGAGTGCTTTAGCCGGGTATTGATGAAGATCAAGTGCTCGGGCTTGGGATTTCATAACAATCCAGGCATGCCCCGCTATCGTGCGGGCATGTCTTTCACCCTAGGAAACCAAGCCATGACACAACGTCGCGAATTTATCGTTCAAGTCGCGCTCGGCAGCACCGCGCTGCTGGCAAGCCAGGTTCAAGCAGCAGGCCCCATGTTGGCTGAGACCGACGCCCAGGCCGGTGCACTCGGCTACAAGGCAGACGCCACCAAGGTGGACAAAGCCAAGTTCCCCAAATACGCCGCCGGCCAACTGTGCAACAACTGCGCGCTCTACCAGGGCAAAGCTGCAGACGCCGCTGGTGGCTGCCCCTTGTTTGCAGGCAAGCAAGTCGCCGGCAAGGGCTGGTGCAGCGCGTGGGCCAAAAAGGCCTGATTGTTTTTGTAGCCTAAGGGCTGCGCCCATCGCGGCAGCCCTTGAGGCTGCAGCCGACAGCCACCGCAACTCGTGTTGCCGGTGGCTTTTTTATTGGGGCCGGAACATCTTGAAAAGTTGCTCAGGCCCCACGCTGAAGTAATCCGCCGGCCCGCCGCCGCGCAGCACATGCCCGGCCGCAGCGGTGTCGTAGACCCCGTCCACCAGCAAGCGCCGGTCCAGGTGCACCCCGACCACCTCGCCCAAGACCAACCAACTGGGCACCGCAGCACCAGCTGCCGTTTGTAGCTGAACGACTTGGGTGCAGCGGCACTCAAAGCTGACGGGGCACTCCAGCACTCGGGGCACTTGCACCAGGGTGGAGTTCACGGGCGTCAGGCCTGCCAAGGCAAATTCATCGACCTCCGGGCCGACGGGCGCACAGGTCTGGTTCATGGCTTCCGCCAGCGGCCGGGTGACCAAATTCCAGACAAACTCGCCGGTGGCCTCGATGTTGCGTACCGTGTCTTTGTAGCCAATGCTCGAAAACCCCACGATGGGCGGCACATAGTTGAACGCATTGAAAAAACTGTAGGGCGCAAGATTCAGCACACCATCCGCGCTACGGCTCGAAATCCAGCCGATGGGCCGGGGGCCCACGATGGCATTGAAGGGATCGTGGGGCAAACCATGCCCCAAGCGGGGCTCGTAAAAATGGAAGTCAACAGTCATGGGGTATATCCGGCGAGTGGGCTTGGCCGAAAGTATGACCGGCATAGTGATTGCTTGCAGACCGAAGAAATCAGCCCTTGCTGGCATACTTGGTCACAGTGACACATCCTGACGAATCCCGCCCCGACCCCAGCACCGAAAGCGCAGCCGACGTACTGCGCTTCGCGCGCGCCTGCCGCGCCCATGAAAGCCATTTTGACGAACTCCGTGGCGCTATCAATTCAGGAGCTACCGACGCACATTTGACGAGCGTGTGGCGGCAATTCTTTAACAATATGGAGGGCAGCAGCGAGGCTGCACTCGACCAGCATATTGCCAGCCTTCAGCGACAGATCCGTGACAACGGCGTCACCTACAACGTGTATGCCGACGCCGAAGGCCCCCAACGCCCCTGGTCGCTAGACTTGTTTCCGCTGATCGTTGATGCACCGGATTGGGCCCATATCGAGGCAGGCGTGCAACAGCGCATGCAACTGCTGGAAGCAGTCATGGCCGATGTCTACGGCCCGCAGCAGCTCTTGCAGCAGGGTCTTTTGCCGCCCGCTCTGGTGCACGGCCACCCCGGCTACTTGCGTCCCATGGCCGGCGTGCAGCCGGTGGGCGGGGTACACCTGCATGTGGCAGCCTTTGATCTCGCCCGCGGGCCGGACGGCAATTGGTGGGTAGTGAGCCAGCGGTGCCAGGCACCGAGCGGGCTTGGCTACTTACTGGAAAACCGGCTTGCCGTGTCCCGGCAGTTCCCGCAGGCGTTTCAGGCGCTCAAGGTACAGCGCTTGGCCAGCACTTACCGCGCCCTGATGGACAGCCTGAAAAACGCCAGCCCCGCTGGTGCCCAGGCCCATATCGCCCTGCTGACACCCGGCCCTTACAACGAAACCTATTTTGAGCACGCTTACCTGGCCCGCTACCTCGGCCTGAGTCTGGTCGAAGGCAGCGACCTCCTGGTGCGCGATGAGCGCCTTTACCTCAAGACCCTGCGTGGCCTGGTGCCGGTACACGGCCTGCTCAAGCGGGTGGACGACCAGTACCTCGACCCGCTGGAGCTGCGGCCCGACTCCACCCTGGGTGTGCCGGGCCTGTTGCAAGCGATACGCGCCGGCAACGTGCTGGTGGCCAACACCCCCGGTTCTGCGTTTTTAGAGTCGCCCGCGCTGCTGGGCTTTCTGCCGGCCATCGCCCAAGCCTTGCTGGGTGAGCGCTTGAGTCTCCCGGCCTTGCCTACCTGGTGGTGCGGCGAGCGCAGCGCCATGGAAGCCGCCCTGCCCTTGCTCGGCGAGCGCACCATCAAGCCGACCTACCCCGGCTCCAGCATCCACCCCAGCTTTGACGCGATGCTGGGCCACACCTTGCAGCAAAGCGCATTGGACCGCTTGGCCGGCCGCATCGTGCGCCAAAGCGAAGAGCATACGGTGCAGGCTTATATGCCCCTGTCGCAAATGCCGACTTGGCGTAACCCTGCCGACGGTAAAGGTGGATCAGCAGGCATGGAGGCTCGCTCCGTCATGCTTCGGGTGTTCGCCGTGTCTGCCGGCCGCAACGCCCAAGGCCAACCGGCCTGGCAGGTACTGCCCGGCGGCCTGGCCCGGGTGGCGGGCACGAGCACGGACATTGCCTCGATGCAACGCGGCGGCAGCAGCGCCGACGTCTGGGCGCTCACCCGTGGCGAGGTCGACACCACCACGCTGCTGCCCACCACCCTCACCCCTGCCGTGTTGGCCCAGCGCAAGCGTTTGGTCACCAGCCGCGCTGCAGAAAACCTGTATTGGTTGGGTCGCTATACCGAGCGGGCTGACAACACCATCCGCCTGGCCCGCCTGGCGCTGGAATACCTCGGCGGCGAAGAGCAGTCCAGCACGCCTTTGCTGCAATGGCTCACGCAGCTGGCGCAAATCAACACGCTGGTCCTCCCCGGGGTGCCGTCTGCGGTGCAAGCGCGGCGCGTTTTTGAGCGCTCCATCATCGCCAGCCTGGCCTCGCCCGATGGCGCGACCGGCGTGGGCTACAACATGCGCGCTTTGAAGATGGCAGCCGCCACGGTGCGCGAACGCTTGTCCCAGGAGCACTGGGCCACCATCGTACGGGCCGAGGAAGAGGTTTTCCAGCGTTGCGCCCAATTGGCCGCGCAAGGCGACTACGCACCCAACCAGGCCCTGCGGATTCTCAAAGACGCCAGTGACCACTTGGCCGCCATCACCGGCGCCCAAACCGACCGCATGACCCGGGACGATGGCTGGCGCCTGCTGAGCATCGGCCGGCATGTGGAACGGCTGAATTTTCTGGCCACTGCCCTGGACCAGTCACTGGAGACCGGCGCCGTCGACACTGATGGTGGGTTTGAGGCCTTGCTCGGCTTATTTGACAGCACCATCACGTTTCATGCCCAGTACCAGCAGAGCCGCGATGTAGCGGCGCTCATCGACCTGCTGGTGCTGGACCGCGACAACCCGCGCTCACTGGCGTGGGTCGCTCACACGCTGCGGGGCCGCCTGGCCAAACTCGCCCAGAGCCCCGCCCATGAACTCAGCGAAATGAGCTTGCAAGTGCCATCGCCTGACCGCTGGGACTTGGCCACTCTGTGTGAAAGCCCGGCCGATGGGCCGGTGATGGGCCCGCTGCGGAGGCTCCTCAAGTCCCTATGCCAAGCCGCTTACACGGTTTCTGAGGACATCAGCACCACCTATTTCACCCACTCGGGCGAAACCAAACAAAGCGTGGGTACCTGATGCTGCTGCAAGTCACCCACGAAACCCGCTACGACTACCAGCCCGCCGTCGAGACGGCGCAGCATGTGGCCTATCTGGAGCCGCGCGCCCATGGCAGCCAGCATGTGCTGAGCCACAGCCTGATCATCAACCCGCAGCCGGCCCAGCAGCGCAGCGCAGCGGATGTGTTCGGTAACCAGCGCTGTTTTTTCTCACTGCAGATACCCCATAGCGTCTTGCAGGTGCGGGCTTGCAGTCTGGTGTCTACCCGCGAGCACATCAGCCCGGAGAGCAGTTTGCCCTGGGAGACCCTGCGGGACCGGCTGCGCTTTCAGGCCGGTGCGGCTTACGAGGCTGCTGCAGAGTTTGTATTTGCCAGCCCGTTTGTGCCGCGGCAGCTGGAGTTCTCGGGCTATGCGCGCCCGAGCTTTGTCGCCGGCAGCAGCCTGATCGCAGTAGCCTGCGACCTGATGGAGCGGATCCATACCGACTTCACCTACGAGTCCCACAGCACCCAGATCAACACCCCGGCACTGCAAGCCCTAGAGCAGCGCAAAGGCGTCTGCCAGGACTTTGCCCACATCATGCTGGCCTGCTGGCGCAGCATGGGGCTGCCTGCCCGCTATGTCAGCGGCTATCTGTTGACCCAGCCTGCGCCCGGACAAGTCAAGCTCATCGGGAGCGACGCGTCCCACGCTTGGGTGAGCATCTATGTGCCGGACCTCCCTGAGGGTGAGCGCTGGGTGGATTTCGACCCGACCAACAACCGCTGGGGCTGGCACGCCCCCGGGGTCGACTATGTCACCGTGGCAACCGGGCGGGATTTTGGCGATGTGTCGCCGCTGCGGGGCGTCATCCATGGCGGGTCACGGCACACGCTGACGGTGGGTGTCACCGTCGAAGAGATCCGCACTGACCGCCCACCAGCTGCGGCCCCTGCGCATAATGAGGCGCCGCAGATCCAAACCCAAACGCAAGGCCCTGCGGCGGGCATGTCTCAATCGCAGTCGCAGTCGTAATAAACAAAGCGACTGCCATCCGGTGGAGACGTTTTGCCCGCTACGGAATTGCTATACTTTTGATAGCTATAGGCGCGCATTCTCTGAGCGCCAGATGCACTTTTTACTTGTAAACCTGAGAGATTTCCCATGAGCATTTACGACAAACTCGCCGCACTCCAGATCACCTTGCCACCTGTTGCCATTCCGGCAGCAGCCTACGTGCCGTTTGTGCAAACCGGCAAGCTCGTGTTCCTGAGCGGCCACATCGCCAAAAAAGACGGCAAGCCCTGGGTCGGCCAGTTGGGCAAAGACACCACCACCGAGCAAGGCAAAGCGGCAGCGCGTGCGATCGCGATCGACCTGATGGGTACCCTGCACGCTGCGGTGGGCGACCTGAACAAGGTCAAACGCATTGTCAAGGTCATGTCTTTGGTGAACTCCACCGGCGATTTCACCGAGCAACACTTGGTGACCAACGGCGCGAGCGAGCTCTTGGGTGAAGTCTTCGGCCCCGAAGTCGGCGCACATGCCCGCAGCGCCTTCGGTGTCGCCCAGATCCCGATGGGTGCGTGCGTGGAAATCGAGCTGATTGCCGAAATCGCCTGATTGGCCATCCCGGTGAACCCATAAAAAAACGCTGCCTCGGCAGCGTTTTTTTGGTCCCTAGCGCAGCCTCAAGTGATGCGCATGACCCGGCAATTGCGGAGCCAGCGGGCGATTGCTGCCAGCATACGCATCTACCTTGAACACGGCTACCGCCTGTGCTAACTGCGCCGCCTGGTCGCGCAGGCTCTCGGCAGCGGCGGCGCTTTCTTCGACCAATGCTGCGTTTTGCTGGGTCATCTGGTCGAGGTTCGAAATGGCGTGATTCACGTCTGCAATACCGCTGCTCTGCTCGCTCGAGGCGGCTGTGATCTCGCCAATCACATCCACCACCCGGCGCACGCTTTGCACAATCTCTTGCATCGTGGCACCGGCTGTCGTCACCAGCTGGGTGCCGTGCTCTACCTTGTCGACCGAGGTGCCGATCAAGGTTTTGATTTCTTTAGCGGCCTCAGCGCTGCGCCCGGCAAGCGAGCGCACTTCGGAGGCCACCACCGCAAAGCCTCGCCCTTGCTCGCCGGCCCGGGCCGCCTCGACCGCAGCATTCAGGGCAAGGATGTTGGTCTGAAAGGCGATCCCATCAATCACGCTGATGATGTCTGCAATTTTTTTGCTGCTGGCATCGATCTCTTGCATGGTCTGCACCACTTGGGTCACGACGTCGCCGCCGCGCTGCGCGACACTGGAGGCGTTGGCCGCCAGGGTACCGGCCTGCCGGGCGTTGTCGGAGCTCATGCGCACGGCTTGGGTCAAGCTGTCCATGCTGGACGCGGTAGACGCCAGATTGCTCGAGGTTTCTTCGGTGCGGTGGGCCAAATCGTTATTGCCCGTGGCAATTTCGCTGCTGGCAGTGGCGATACTGTCAGTGCTATGGCGCACCTGGGCCACCATGAGCGACAAGGCCCGGTTCATCGCAGCCAGAGAGCGCATCAGGTCGCCGAACTCATCCGCCCTTGACTCGTCGACCGCAGAGCTCAAATCGCCTTCCGCAATACGGGCTGCCAAGGCATTGGCCTGTGACAAGGGTTGCTTGATCGAGCGGATCAAGAACCCCGCCCCGAGCAAAATCCCAACGATCAGCACCACCAGCCCACCGGCAGACATGACGATCAGTTTGCGGCCTTCGGACTCAAAGTTCTCACGCAGGCCTTCGCTGGCTGCGTCTTGCATGGCTACAAATTCGGCATGGCCTTGCTGCAGCGCCATGACCGCAGGGCGGTATTGGGTCTCCACAAACGTTGGCATTTCCGCCGGTTTGGTGACCTTGAGCAAGGCCGTCTGGCTGGTCAAATCCTGTAACGTCTTGCGCAACGACGCTATTTTGGCGAGCTGTTGCCGGTCTTTTTCGCTGAGGTCACTGGCTTCAATGGTCTTTTGCAGCTCTTCAATGCGGCTGTTGCTCGCGCTGATTTCATCTTTGAAGGCTTTGGCGACACCCGGGTCGGTGGACACCACCACCGCGTACGCGCGGGTGGCATTGACATCTTCCAGCGCCGCCAGCTGGTTGGCGTGCTTGATTTGGGTGACCATGGTGGCATTCACCGCGCCATAGGCCTCGCGCGACTTGCGCGACTGCAAAGCGGTAAAGGCAATGATGAGCGCCAACGAAACGACCATGACGGCCATGGCCGACCACAGCTTGGTGGCCAGCCGCATCCGGTTGAACTGCATTCCAATCTCCTTTAATTATTCTGTAATTTAACCACGGGGTAACCGGTTACAGAATGGAGAAAAGACGGGGATTTACCCTGCCAGCCGCCAGATTCCTTGATCACTCACCGCGGCCAGCTGCGTGGCTGATACAAGGTCCGGCGCGATTTCGGCCAAGGGCATCAACACGAAGGCGCGCTCTGTCATGCGCGGGTGAGGCACCGTCAATACCGACCCGGCCATGCGGGCACTGCCGTAAAGCAGCACATCAAGGTCTAGGGTACGAGGGGCATTGCGGTACGGGCGCTCACGGCCGGCCTGGTTCTCTTGCGCCTGCAGGGCCGAAAGCAGCGCGGGCGCGGTCAAACGCGTGCGCACGCAGGCCACCGCATTCACATAATCAGGCCCACTGGAATCCACCGGCGTGCTGCCATACAGGCCGGACGCCCGAATCACCTCTGTGTGGGGCAGTTCTGCCAATCGACCCAAGGCCTGCCGCAAGGCCGCCATGGGATCACCCAAATTGGCGCCAAGGCCAATATAGGCCTCGACAGGCTCGCGCTGCATGGCCGGGTTTATTCGGCCGCAGGTCCGGCACTGCCGGCGCCACGGCTGGCATTGCTGCGACGACGACGCTTGCGCTTGCGCGGCGCATCACCACCAGTGTCAGCGGCTCCTTGCTGCGCATCTTCTGCGAGGCCGCTGGGCGCTGCATCAGCGGCGCGGGGTTCACGGGGCTGCTTGGCAACGCGTGGACCTTTGGGGGCTTGCTTGCGTTGCTGCTGTTGCTCGGCGCGGACCTGGTCCACCATGTCCTGGCGCACATCGTCGCTGGCCATGCTGAATTCTTGCCACCAGTCGGCCAGCACCTCGTCCACCTCGCCTGCGTCCGCACGCAGGCGCATGAAGTCGAAAGCGGCACGGAACCGGGGTTGTTCGGCCATGCCAAAAGGCGTACTACCTACGCGCTTGTCAAAGCGGGGCTGCATCAACCAGATTTCCCGCATGTCGCCAGCCAACTTGCCACGGCCGGAGACATCCCCGATGCGGGCGTTGAACACATCTTCAATCGCATCCTGCAAGGCCGGGTGGCTGTGTTCGCCGCGGGCCAAGCGCTGGTCCCAGCCCTTGCGAACATCGTCCCACAGCACACAGGCCAACAAAAAGCTGGGCGCCACCGGCTTGCCTTCGCCGACGCGGCGGTCGGTGTCTTTCAGGGCGGCTTCCACAAAGCTCTGGCCCGCGCGCTCTACTACTACATCCAGCAGGGGGTAAATGCCGGTCGCCAAGCCCAGTTCTTTGAGTTGCGCGATGGAGGCCAACGCGTGCCCGGTTTGCAGCAGCTTGAGCATTTCGTCAAACAGGCGGCTTTGGGGCACGTCGTGCAACAGTTTCTGGCTCTTGACCAAGGGGCCGGCGGTCTTGGGCTCGAGCTTGAAACCCAGGGGGCTGAGCTTGGCCGCAAAGCGCACCGCACGGATGATGCGGACCGGGTCTTCGCGATACCGGGTGGCCGCATCGCCGATCATGCGCAAGGTGCGGCTCTTGGAGTCCTTCAGGCCGTTGTGGTAGTCCACGACGATCTGGGTTTCAGGGTCGTAGTACATCGCGTTGATGGTGAAGTCGCGGCGCACCGCGTCTTCTTCCTGCGGGCCCCAGACGTTGTCGCGCAGCACCCGGCCGGTGCTGTCCACGGCATGCTTCAAGTTGGCCAGCTCGCTCTTGCTGGTGCGCTCGTTGCCGGCGACTTGTTCGGCAGCGGCGTTGTCCAGATAGGCGCGGAAGGTCGATACCTCGATCACCTCATGCTCACGCCCGCGGCCATACACCACGTGCACGATGCGGAAACGCCGCCCGATGATGAACGCACGACGGAACAATCCTTTGACCTGCTCCGGTGTGGCGTTGGTTGCCACATCGAAGTCTTTGGGCCGCAAGCCGACCAGCAGGTCGCGCACCGCACCGCCCACCACATACGCCTCAAAACCCGCTTGCTGCAGGGTACGCACCACGTTGATGGCACGGTCGTCCACCAAGCTGGGGTCGATGCCGTGCACCGACACCGGGATTTCCATCCGTTTGCCGAAGTTGGGCTTGCCGCCCGGTGCAGCGGGGGATTTGCCCAGCAATTTATCGATAAATTTTTTGATCAAGTTCTTGTTCCTAACAGTCCTGCCCGCGGGTCAGGAGAAGAGCTCGAGTATGCGCCATCCACGCTGCTCGGCCAGTGCGCGCAAGCGCGGATCGGGGTTGGTGGCCACGGCCACATCGGCCTTTTCCATCAGCGGCACGTCGTTGATGGAGTCTGAATAGAAGGTGGTGTGGACGGTGTCCCAGCCCCAACCGCGGTCTGCCAGCCACTGGTTCACCCGCGTGACCTTGCCTTCGCGGAAAGACGGCACACCGGCAATCTCGCCCGTGTACCAACCGGTGCCGCCGGGGGCATCGTCTTTCACGAGATCGACTGCGATCAACTCTTCAACGCCAAACGCAGTGGCAATCGGCCGTGTGACGAAAGCGTTGGTGGCGGTGACGATGATGACTGTATCGCCAGCGGCCTGATGATCCTGCACCAGCTTCAAGGCTTGGGGTTGAATGGCTTTTTGGATGATAGCCCTCATGAAATCTGCGTGAGCAGCTATCGATTTGCTAGCGCCTTGGCGGATCACCGCTGCAGTGGCAAACCGGATGTACGCGTGGATATCCAGCGTTCCGGCCTTGTAATGCTCGTAGAACTCCTGGTTCTTTTGCTTGAAGAGTTCGGCATCGGTCCATCCCAAAGCGGTGGTGAACTCGCCCCAGGCGTAGTCAGAGTCCAGCGGAATCAGGGTGTGGTCCAGGTCAAACAGGGCAATCTTTTTCACGGTCATGTGTTTTCCAGCATGGATTTGATCAACGGAATGGTGATGGCGCGCTGGGTCTGCAAGGCGTAGCCATCCATCAGGTCGAGGAGCTCCATCAGGCTGCCGAGGTCGCGGCTGAAGCGGTTGAGCATGAAGTCCATCACCTCATCGCTCAAAAACACGCCCCGGGCATCTGCCGCTTGGCGCAAGACACTGCGTCGCTCGGACTCACTCAGCAGCTGCAAGCTAAAGATGTGCCCCCAACCCAGCCGGGTGCGCAAGTCGTCGCGCAACTTGAGATCGATGGGGGCAAACTCGCCCGCCGCCAGCACCGGTTTGTGGTGGGTATGGGCGTTAACGAACCAGTTAAACGCGGTGTGCTGCTGCTCGGCGGTGAACAGGTGCACGTCATCCAGCACCACCGCAGCCCAACGCTCATCGAAATCAGCAGGCTCGTCATTGGCGCCCAACCAGCCCACGCGCGCACCCTGCTCGCGCAACCCTTCGCGGGCAGCCTTGAGCAAGTGCGTTTTGCCACTGCCCTCCGGCCCCCAGATGTACGTGGGCACCGGCGAGCGGGTTAAAGAGTGGCTCTCGTCGCCAATCCACAACTCCAGGTGTCGGAGGGCGGCCTCATTGGGGCCGGCAAAGAAGTTGGCCACCGTAGGGCCAGTAGACAAACCGATATCCAACGCAATCTGTTTCATACGAAGGGGTCACCCCAGATACAAACGGCTGCCGAGGTAGCCCGAGCGCGCGCGGCGTATCGCCACCAGCAGCACCGCGCTGGCAGGCAAGGCCACCAGTACCCCCACAAAACCGAACAGCTGACCGAACGCCAGCAAGGCAAAAATCACAGCCAGAGGGTGCAGGCCGATGCGCTCGCCCACCAGGCGCGGCGTCAGCACAAAACTCTCAATCACCTGACCCAAGCCATAGACCACCGCAACCATCACCAAGGGGTAGCCGATACCATGCTCGCCCGAAAACTCCAGCAGGCCTGCGAACAAGGCCAGCACCAACCCGACCCCGAAACCCAGATAAGGCACAAAAATCGCCAACCCGGTAAACACCCCGATCGGCAAAGCCAAGTCCAAGCCGAACATGGCCAAGCCCAAGGTGTAGGCGAAGGCCAGAATCACCATCACCAACAACTGGCCACGCAGGTACTGCCCCAGCACCTCATCTGCCTCACGCAAGAAACTATCGGTCGGGGCCCGTAGGCGTGGCGGCACCAATTGCCGCAACTGCCCCATGAAACGGGCCCAGTCCATGAGCAGGTAAAACAAGGCCACGGGAATCAAAATGGCGTTACCAATCAGGGCAAACGCCACACTCCCGCCCAACTTGACCGAAGCCAGCACCGAGCCAAAGGCATCTTCCACGTTGGCGTTGAGGTACTTCATGACAAAGTTCTTGATGCTGCCCACATCCAGGTTGAGCTTGATGCCCCATTGGGCAAACAGTGGCTTCAGCGACTCGTTCAAACTGTCGAGCAGCACGGGAAACTGCTCCCGCAGCAGCGGCATTTCTTTGGCAAGAATCGGAACAATCAGCAACAGCACACTCAGCACCACAATCAAAAACAAGACCTCCACCAGCACCACCGCCACGACGCGGGGGATGCGGCCCAGGCCGATGTCATCGATCCAATTGACCACCGGCGTGAGCGCATAGGCCAGTACCGCCGCCACGGCAAATGGCGCCAACACAGGCGCCAACAGCCATAAAACGAGGACGGCAAATACTGCAATGGCGACCCATGCAGCGAAACTTTTTTGGGTGGGGGTGAGGGGCATGAGAGAAAGAGAAGGGGCAAACCCTTAAAATCTAGGCAAATTCTATCGGGGTCTGCCTCCGCTTCACCCCAAACGTTACCTCCCATGACCCAATCTTCTGCCTCCACTCCCCTTTCTTACAAAGACGCCGGTGTCGATATCGTTGCCGGTGACGCCTTGGTCGAACGCATCAAGCCCTTGGCCAAGAAAACCATGCGCGAAGGCGTGTTGGCCGGTATCGGCGGTTTCGGGGCCTTGTTTGAAGTGCCCAAGCGCTACAAAGAACCCGTGCTGGTGAGCGGCACCGATGGCGTGGGCACCAAGCTCAAGCTGGCCTTTGAGTGGAACATGCACGACACCGTGGGTATCGACCTGGTCGGCATGAGTGTGAACGACGTGCTGGTGCAAGGCGCCGAGCCCCTGTTCTTCCTGGACTACTTTGCCTGCGGCAAGCTGGATGTGGACACCGCCGCCGCGGTGGTCGGCGGTATTGCTAAAGGTTGCGAGTTGAGCGGCTGCGCCCTCATCGGTGGTGAAACCGCCGAAATGCCCGGCATGTACCCCGCTGGCGAATACGACTTGGCAGGTTTTTGTGTGGGTGCAGTAGAAAAATCCAAAATTTTGACCGGCGCTGACGTCAAGCCCGGCGACGTGGTGTTGGGCCTGGCATCTGCCGGTGTGCACTCGAACGGTTTCAGCCTGGTCCGCAAATGCATCGAGCGTGCAGAGGCTGCCGGCACTGTGCCCGCCACTTTGGACGGCAAACCTTTTAAACAAGCCATCATGGAACCCACCCGCCTGTACGTGAAAAACGTGTTGGCTGCGCTGGCAGCCCACCCGATCAAGGCTCTGGCCCACATCACCGGTGGCGGCTTGCTGGAAAACATTCCCCGCGTGTTGCCTGAAGGCACCGCAGCCCATTTGGTCAAGGGCAGCTGGCCGCAGACCGAGCTGTTTGCCTGGCTGCAACAGACCGCTGGCATTGACGACATCGAGATGAACCGCACCTTCAACAACGGCATCGGCATGGTCGTGGTGGTGGACGCTGCCAACGCAGAAGCCACAGCCGCTACCTTGCGCGCCAGCGGCGAAACCGTCTACACCGTGGGCACGATCGCCGCCCAAGGTGACGGTGCGCAAGTGGTGGTTCGCTAAGACTTATGCCCCACCCGCCGGGCAAGCGCTTGCCCGGCGTTTAGATACCGGTTTGGATACGCAGAATTTTGACCTGCTCCACAATCTGCTCGGTGTCCACCATATGGCTGGCATGCTCCAGGTAGAGCTCCAAGTCGGACAGAGCCTGCCGTGAGTTGCCTAGCTCGGCATGCACCAAACCGCGGTCGCGGTACTCGGGCCATGACTCCGGCAACAGCACCACCAAACGCTCCTGCACCGCCAACAAGCGCGGCCAGTCCTGCTGGGAGCGATAAATCTCTTTCAAGTTGCGCAGCATGCGCGCCAGAATTTCGCGGGGCGATGCGGCTTGCAGGTACAGCCCGAGGGGCGCTTCGAAATCATCCACCAAGCCGCTGCGGCGGCGAAATGGTTCCAACATTTCAGACAGCTCTTCTTTGCTGAGGGAGCGGCCCGACATCGGGTCAATGACCGCCTGGCCCATCGGCAGATTCACCTTGACCATGAAATGCCCGGGGAAACTGACCCCTTGGGCATCCAACTTCAAGCCTTGGGCCAACTCCATCCAGAGCACGGCCAGCGAAATCGGGATGCCGCGCCGCGTGCGCAGCAGTTGCGACACAAAACTGTTGTCCGGGTCGTAATAGTTATTGACGTTACCGGCGAAGCCAAGGTCTGTGAAGAAAAACTGGTTCAACACCCGCACCCGCTGCAGGGCGGATGCGTCGTCGGCGAGGCGACGTTGCAGACGGGCCACCAGCTGATCCACTTCGGCCATGCTGGATTGCAGATCGAGCTCCGGGTATTCGTCCTGCCCCAGGCTGAGTGCGGCTTCAAACAGCGCCAAGTCCTGGTCACTGCCGACCAAACTGGCGAAATACTCCAACGCGGAGGGGACTGTCAGATCCAACTTCATACTCATCCTCCCGGTTTAGCGCCTTAAGAAGTGGCGCACATTCAAACCCGCCGCCCACAAGGCTCCAAAATATACCGCGGCAGAGCCTGCCATCAAAAGGACCAGCCAACCGATGCGCAACCAGGGCTGGGCGCGCATGGCCACCCAATCCACCAGACCGGCGGCCCAGAGAAGGTAAACCACCAAGACCGCGGAAGATGCCACTACCTGAAGCAAAAAGCGCCCCCAGCCCGACGAAGGCTGAAAACTGCCGCGGCGCAGCAAGCCGATCAAGAGCCATGTGGCATTGATCAGGGCACCCAGGCTGATAGACAAAGACAGGCCCGCGTGTTGAAACATCGGCACCAACGCCAGGTTCATCAACTGAGTAGCAATCAACACCACCACCGCAATCTTGACCGGCGTTTTGATGTCCTGGCTGGCGTAATAGCCCGGGGCCAGCACTTTGATGGCAACGATTCCTACCAAACCCGCACCCCAGCCCATCAGAGCCCAGGTGGTTTGCTGCACGTCAAGCGACGTAAATGCACCGTAGTGGTACAGCACAGCTACCAGGGGTTTAGAGAACGTCAACAAGCCCACCGCACAGGGCACTGCCAGCAAGACCACAATGCGCAGCCCCCAATCCAGCAAGGCGGAGTAGCCGGCACCATCATCTCTGGCGCGCGCACCGGCCAGCTGCGGCATCAGCACCACCCCCAAGGCCACACCCAGCATGGCGGTGGGAAACTCCATCAAGCGGTCGGCATAGGTCAGCCAGCTCACGCTGCCGGTCGGCAAGTGCGAAGCGATCTGGGTGTTGATCAACAGCGATATCTGGGCCACGCTCACACCCAGCAAGGCCGGCAACATCAACTTGCCGATTCGCCGCGTCTCAGGGTCGGCGCAGGCTTCCCGCAAGATGGCCCACTGCAGGCTGAAGCGCGGCAACATGCCTAAACGGCTCAAGGCCGGAATTTGCACCAAGAGTTGCAGCAGCCCGCCGACCATCACCCCGACTGCCATCGCGTAAATCGGCTCAATACCCTGCCCTTTGAACCAAGGCACCAGCAACCAAGCGGCCCCGATCATGCTCAGGTTCAAGAGAACGGGCGTAGCAGCCGGCACCGCAAAGCGTTTCCAAGTATTTAATATGCCGGACGACAGGGCCACCATCGACATAAAGCCGATGTAAGGAAACATGAAGCGGGTCATGAACACGGCCGCCTCGTAGCCCGCCGGGTCTTTCTGCAAGCCACTCGCCATGGCCCAAACCAGCAGTGGCGAAGCGATCACCCCCACGACACAGGTTAGCACCAAGGCACAGGCCAGCAAGGTGGCCACCCGATCCACCAGCAGCTTGGTCGCCACGTCGCCATTTTTGGCTTTGCTGGCGGCCAAGACCGGCACAAAGGCCTGGCTGAAGGCGCCTTCGGCAAACAAACGGCGAAACAGATTAGGGATGCGGAAAGCGACGTTGAAAGCGTCGGTCATTGCGCTGGCGCCAAACGCAGCCGCCACCAAAAGCTCGCGGGCCAGGCCGGTGACCCGGGAGGCCAATGTCCACAGGGACACGGTAGATACAGATTTGATAAGACTCACAGGGCAAGTGTAGCGGCGCGCGCAGAGTGGGGAATCAATGTCACCATTCCAGACAGCCCCATTTCGTGTTTGAATCAGCAGTCTCGAGCCATATCGTTGGATACTTTATGAAAACAAGTCTGCGCCACTCATTCAGGCCCGCGCGTGCAGCCACCATGCCACCGGGTAAAAGCTGCGTCTTGATCGTGGAAGACCAGAGAGCCCTCTCTGAAATGCTCACCAGCATGGTCAAAAAGGCGTGGCAATGCACGGTTCTCACCGCCTACTCACTCGCCGAGGCTAACGCCCTCCTGGAACAGCACGGCCACGAAATATTCGCCGCAGTCTGCGATGCCAACCTGCCCGATGCTCCCTATGGGGAAGTATTCGAGCTGATCGCTGCCAAACACATCCCGGCCATAGCCCTGACCGGCACGATCACCAAAGATATCCGCAACATGATGACGCAGGGTCTGATCGTCGACTACGTGCTGAAAAAAGGGCTGCCCTCCTTTGAATACGCGGTGCAATGGCTAAGCCGCCTGATCCGGAACGCAGGTCTCAAAGTTCTGGTGGCTGACGACTCCCCCTCTTCGCTGGAAGTCATTCGCCGCATGCTGTCCATGCAGGGCCTCAATGTGCAAATAGCGCACAACGGGCGCGAAGCCTTGGCGGTGCTTGCTGCACAACCCGACATCAAGCTGGCCCTGATCGACTACAACATGCCGGTGGTGGACGGTTTCGAATTCGTGACAGAAGCCCGCCGCACCATGGGCAAAGAGCGCCTCGCCATCATCGGCATTTCCGGGGAAGACCACTCCGACATTTCGGCACGCTTCCTGAAGCACGGGGCCAACGACTTCATGTCCAAGCCCTATTCGTTCGAGGAAATGACCTGCCGGGTCAACCAGAACCTCGAGATGCTGGAGCTAGTTGATCGCTTGCATCACCTGGCCAACGTGGACTCTCTGACCGGCCTCTACAACCGGCGACATTTTTTCGAGCAAGGCGGTGTGCGCCACGGTTTTGCCAAAAACGCGGCGCAGCCGGTGGTGGTTGCCATGCTGGATATTGACCACTTCAAATCGATCAACGACCGTTTCGGACACGCCAATGGCGACATCGTGATCCGTTTTGTTGCAGACTACCTGCGAAAACACTTCCCGGACGCCCTGATCGCCCGCATTGGCGGTGAAGAGTTTGCGCTGTTCAGCGAATCCCACACCGTCGAGCTCTTGCGGCCTAGGCTCGATGCGTTCCGGGAGCTGTTGCCCCTCAACGCTGCCGAAGGCATGCCGGAAGAAATCAAAGTGACGATCAGTATCGGTATCCACGGCGGGCACGATGACGACTTGAACGCCCTCCTCCATGTGGCCGACCAACGCTTGTACGAGGCAAAGGCCCAAGGGCGGAATCGCCTGGTGGGTTGATTCAGCTGGGCCGGTATATAATCATCGGCTTTGCTGACAACATCCTCCAACACAAGGAATATTAATCATGGCATCTGGTAAACCCAAGAAAAAGAACCCGCGCCTGGCGTCGGGCCGTAAACGCGTCCGTCAGGACATCAAAATCAATGCAGCAAACACTTCTTTGCGTTCCAAATACCGCACCGCGGTGAAGAACGTGGAAAAGGCAGTTGTGGCCGGTGACAAGACCAAAGCCGCAGAATTGTTTGCCAAGATGCAAGCCGTGGTGGACACCGTGGCTGACAAGGGCATCTTCCACAAGAACAAGGCAGCACGCGATAAGAGCCGTTTGGCTACCAAGGTGAAAGCCTTGGCACTCGCAGCCTAATCACTTAGGCAATCGCACGGACCTTGGCAACAAGGTTCGCCGTTTGTAAGGGTGCGCTGTCAGCAAAAACAAAAAAGTCGTTCATCTGAACGGCTTTTTTGTTTCTGTCGTCAGGACAAAAAAATTATTCGGAAGCTGCCGGACGAGCGGCGGGCGCAGCAGGCGCCTCGGGGCGGGTCTCGCTGACTTGCAACTCGTTGTCACGGGCAAAGTTCAGGCAAAAATCCCAAGCCATGACGTCGTAGTCCCGCAGGTCGGGGTGCACGATGACGCATTTCACCTGCCCGATCGAGGTGGGCACGCACCATGGCGAGTAGCCCAGATGGCTACCGCGGGTGGCGCCGCCGGGGCGGAATTGGCTCATCACGCCGGCCAGACGCTCCGCCCAGTCACTGGGGCGAAAGGTCTTGCCTTGCCGCGTGATTCCCAGGATGTAGAGTTCTTTTGGAGGAGTGGTAGCCATCAGTGCGTGAAAAATTTCAGGGGGTTCGCCCACCGGTTGATCACGGTGCTGCGACGCACAAGAATTCTACCCGCTCCGCTGTCATGGAGATGACAAACCAGCTATGCCGACGCGCATCAGTGTGATGTGGATTTGTCACGAAACCGCCATGCCCAGTGCGCCTAAAATCAGGCTTCAACGGCCCGACTGGCCTTTGCATCAGTCGGGCCGATCTGTTTTGTAGCCACCACCGGAGTTACCGCATGACCGCCGCCACTGTTACCACGCCGTCTTCACCCCACGTGATGAACACCTACGGCCGACTGCCCATCGCCCTGAGCCATGGACGAGGCTGCCGCGTGTGGGACGTGAACGGCAAGGAATACCTGGACGCCCTGGGCGGCATCGCGGTCAACACCCTGGGCCACAACCACCCCCAACTCGTGCCCGCTTTGCAAGACCAGCTGACCAAGCTGATCCACACCTCCAACTACTACCACATCCCCCTGCAGGAAGAGCTGGCCAAGCTGCTGGTAGAGCGCTCGGGCATGACGAATGTGTTTTTCTGCTCCACCGGCCTGGAGGCCAACGAAGCCGCCCTGAAGCTGGCCCGCAAGTTCGGCCACGACAAGGGCATTGAGCGCCCTGAAGTGGTGGTCTATGAAAAGGCTTTCCACGGCCGCTCTATTGCCACCCTGAGTGCTACAGGCAACCCCAAAGTGCAAGCCGGCTTCGGCCCGCTGGTGGAGGGGTTTATCCGCGTGCCGGTGAACAACATTGACGCCCTCAAAGCTGCGACCGAAGGCAACCCCAATGTGGTGGCGGTGTTCTTTGAAGCCATCCAGGGCGAAGGCGGCGTGAACCCGATGCACATGGACTACCTGCGCGAGGTGCGAGCCCTGTGCGACCAGCGCGACTGGCTCTTGATGATTGACGAAGTGCAGTGCGGCATGGGCCGCACCGGCAAGTGGTTTGCCCACCAGTGGGCCGGCATCCTGCCCGACGCTGATGCCGCTGGCCAAGGGCCTGGGCTCCGGCGTGCCGGTGGGCGCCGTGGTGGTGGGCCCCAAAGCGGCCACTATCTTCCAACCCGGCAACCACGGCTCCACCTTTGGCGGCAACCCGCTGTCCATGCGCGCAGGGGTCGAAACCATCCGCATCATGGAGGCCGATGGCCTGATTGCCAATGCCGAGAAGGTGGGCGCTCACCTGAAAGCCGGACTCGAAGCCGCCCTGAAAGCCGAGATTGCCAACGGCGGCGTGAAAGAAGTGCGCGGCCAGGGCCTGATGCTGGGTGTGGACCTGTCCAAGCCCTGCGGTGCCCTGGTGCAACGCGCGGCGGATGGTGGCCTGCTGATCAGCGTGACCGCTGACAGTGTGGTCCGCCTGGTGCCGCCCCTGGTTTTGAGCACCGCCGAGGCCGACGAGATCGTCGCCATCCTTGCACCCCTGATTTCCGCTTTCCTGAAGGAAACCGCATGAGCCCCCTGAACAACGGAATCCCCAGCACCCTGCCCCAAGGGGCGCCGCCAGTGCGGCACTACCTGCAGTTTGACGATTTCAGTGCCGACGAATACGCCTACCTGCTGGAGCGCACCGCCTTCATCAAGGCCAAGTTCAAGCGCTTTGAGCGGCACCACCCGCTGGTAGACCGCACGCTGGCCATGATCTTCGAGAAGGCGTCCACCCGCACCCGCGTGAGCTTTGAGGCCGGCATGTACCAGCTGGGCGGTAGCGTGGTGCACCTGACCACCGGCGACAGCCAGCTCGGCCGCTCCGAGCCTATTGAGGACAGCGCCAAGGTAATCAGCCGCATGACCGACATTGTGATGATTCGCACCTACGAGCAAAGCAAGCTGCAAGCCTTTGCCGCCAACTCGCGGGTGCCCGTCATCAACGGCCTGACCAATGAGTTTCACCCCTGCCAGATCCTGGCGGACATCTTTACCTACATCGAGCACCGCGGCCCCATCCAGGGCAAGACCGTGACCTGGGTGGGCGATGGTAACAACATGGCCAACACCTGGCTGCAGGCGGCTGCCAAGCTGGGTTTCCACTTGCGCGTGTCTACCCCCAGCGGCTATGAAGTTAATGAGAAATTGGCCGCTAGCGCAGGCGGAATGGGCGCGGGCAGCTATAAAACTTATAGCGATCCGATGGAGGCTTGCCAAGGCGCCGACCTGATCACCACCGATGTGTGGACCAGCATGGGCTACGAGGCTGAAAACGAAGTCCGCCGCAAAGCCTTTGCCGCTTGGTGCGTGGACCGCAAGATGATGGCCGTGGCCGCGCCCAACGCCATCTTCATGCACTGCCTGCCCGCCCACCGTGGCGAAGAGGTAGAAGCCGAGGTCATCGACGGCCCGCAAAGCGTGGTGTGGGATGAAGCCGAAAACCGCATGCACGTGCAGAAGGCGCTGATGGAGTACCTGCTGCTCGGCAAGCTCTAACCCCCCACGACGGCGTGCAACCTCGCAGGTGCATGCCGTCGCTGTGCGGCATTAACGCATCAGGTCTTCAATCGCATCCACCACGATGCTGGTGCCAATGGCGATCAGCAGAATATCGTTGGCCACCCGAACGTATTTGTAGCCGGCCGGCGGCAAGCCGATGCGCACAGATATGTCCCGTGGCAGCGGGTAGAAAACCACATCCCTCGGAAGCGCCTGGCCACGCGACCACTTCTTGGCCTGGCCGGGTGGCTGGCATCCATTGTTCTTTTTGGCCAAGCCGGGCGGGCATTTGCCCTTGGCCTGTTGGGCACCGTAGTAGTCCTGCGCGGCGCGGCGTTGGTCGTCGCCAAAGTAGCTGCCCACCCGGATCTCTATCGAGCCCCCTTGCTGATTTTGGGCATGGGATTCTTCTTCGTGCTTGCCCTTACCTTTGCCCGCCCACTCCGGTTTGGCGGCCCATGCGGCGCAACTCACAACAGAGAAAACCAAGCCCAGGGTTGTGGCCCGAGCCCATGCGCGTACCACAGGCGAACGATGTTTCATGACGAATCCTTTTGTGTTTGCAGTGGGTTTACTGTGAACGGAATGGTAAACCGGACCTAGTCCAAGGGAACCGGCAGATCCGCCATCTGGCCTTTGAATTCTTGTAACGAGAAGTGCGACTGCACTTGCCGCACGCCCGGCAAGCGGTGCAGCTTGCGTTGCAACAGCTCGGAATAGTGGTCCAGGTCACGCGCCACCAGTCCCACCAAAAAGTCGGCCTGACCCGAGATGGCGTGGAACTGCACCACCTCGGGAATCTCGGACACCGCCTGCACAAAGGCCTGTGACGAAGCTTCGTTTTGGTGGTCAATGCCGATCAACACAAACGCCAGCACGCTGTAGCCCAGCGCCCGCCGGTCCAGCGCGGCGTGGTAGCCCTTGATGGTGCCGGCATCCTCCAGCTGCTTGACGCGCCGCCAGGTGGGCGACTGCGACAAATGGGCCATCTGCGCCAACTCGCCGGAAGTGAGGCGCGCGTTGTCTTGCAAGGCCCGCAAGAGGAGCCGGTCGGCTTTGTCAGTCACTTGCTGCATGAATTTTCCAATTTCTTTAGTCAAAAGACTAACTTAGTCTAATTTTTTGAACTCAGTGATTAAAACTTATCACCCCAAGGATCTCAACACATAATTTCTCAAAACAACCCTCCTCGAGACACCATGAGCACTACGCCCTTGACCCTGAACGACTGCCGCGCCCGCGACGCCGCAGACACCTTGCACCCTTTGCGCGAGCTGTTTGATATTCCGGAGGGCGTGATCTACCTCGACGGCAACTCGCTGGGCGTGATGCCCAAGACTGCCGCTGCCCGCGCAGCTGAGGTCGTCACCCAGGAATGGGGCCAAGGCCTGATCCGTTCCTGGAACACTGCCGGCTGGTTCAACCTGCCCCAACGCTTGGGCAACCGCATTGCCCCGCTGATCGGGGCAGATGCGGATGAAGTGGTGGCCACCGACAGCACCTCCATCAACCTGTTCAAGGTCTTGTCTGCTGCCTTGTCGATCGCCGCGCAGGACGCGCCGGAGCGCAAGCTCATCGTGAGCGAGCGCAGCAACTTCCCTACCGACCTCTACATCGCCGAAGGCCTGTGCAAAGAGCGCGGCTACACCCTGAAGCTGGTGGAGCCTGAAGAGATTGCTGCCGCACTCACCGCCGACGTGGCCGTGCTGATGCTCACCCACGTGAACTACCGCACCGGCGCCATGCACGACATGCCCGCCGTGACCGCCGCTGCCCACGCCGCCGGCGCGCTGATGGTGTGGGACTTGGCTCACAGCGCGGGCGCGGTGCCGGTAACCCTCAAAGCCTCGGGCGCCGACTTCTCGGTGGGCTGCGGCTACAAATACCTGAACGGCGGCCCCGGCGCGCCAGCCTTTGTGTGGGTGAACCCCAAACACGCCGACCGCTTCTGGCAGCCCCTGGCTGGCTGGTGGGGCCACGCGGCACCTTTTGCCTTCACGCCCGATTACCAACCCGCCCCCGGCATCACCCGCTACCTGTGCGGCACCCAGCCCATCGTCAGCATGTCGCTCTTGGGTTGCGGTCTGGAGGGCTTTGAGGCGGCCGAGAAACTGGGCGGCATGACGGCCCTGCGCGCCAAATCATTGGCGCTGACCGACCTGTTTATCCAGCTGGTGGAAGAGCGCTGCCAAGGCTACGGCCTCGGTTTGGCCACCCCGCGTGAGCATGCCCAGCGCGGCTCGCAGGTGTGCCTGACCCGCGAGCACGCCGCCGGTGGTGCCTTGGGCTCCGGTGCCTTTGCCATCGTGCAAGCGCTGATTGCGCGTGGCGTGATTGGCGACTACCGCGCAGGCGATGGTGGCATCCACAAAGACATCCTGCGCTTTGGGTTTACGCCGCTGTACATCGGGTTTGAAGATGTGTGGAACGCGGTGGAGCATCTGCGCCAGGTCTTGGAAACTGGCGAGTGGCAAAAGCCCGAGTTCAACCAAAAGCACGCGGTGACCTGATATGAGCAACACCACCTCTGGCTGCCCGATGCACGGCGGGGGCGCCCCCACCGCGGGCGAATCGATCGTCGCTGAAGAAAAAGCCCAGCTCGACTTCAGCAACTCCATGAGCTATGGCGACTACCTGCAGATCGACACGATTTTGGGTGCGCAGAAACCACTGTCGCCCACGCACGACGAGCTGCTCTTCATCATCCAGCACCAGACCAGCGAGCTGTGGATGAAGCTCATGCTGCATGAGCTCACTGCCGCTATGGCGCACATTGCGCAGGACGACCTGCCACCCGCCTTCAAGATGCTGGCGCGCGTGAGCAAGATCATGGAGCAGCTGGTGCACGCCTGGGACGTGCTGGCTACGATGACGCCGCCTGAGTACACCGCCATGCGGCCCTACCTGGGCCAGAGCAGCGGATTCCAGAGCTTTCAGTACCGCTGCATCGAGTTCTCGCTGGGCAACAAAAACGCCGCCATGCTCAAGCCCCACGCCCATGCGCCCGAGCGGCTGGCGCTGGTGCAAGCGGCATATGAAGCGCCGTCTTTGTACGACGAGGCCCTCAAGCTCATGGCCCGCCGCGGCATTGCCGTGCCTGCTAGCCACCTGCAGCGCGACTGGACCCAACCCTACGCCGCCAGCCCTGAAGTCGAAGCCGCCTGGCTGCAGGTCTACCGCGACCCCAAGGCCCACTGGGACCTGTACCAACTGGCCGAAGAGCTGACTGACTTGGAAGACGCCTTCCGCCTCTGGCGCTTCCGCCACGTCACCACTGTGGAGAGGGTTATCGGCTTCAAGCGCGGCACCGGTGGCACCGGTGGCGTGAGCTACCTGCGCAAGATGCTGGACGTGGTGCTGTTCCCCGAGATCTGGACGCTGCGCACGGCGCTGTAGGCCAATTACAAGCCAAATAGGCCGCTAGCGCACGTGGAATATGCGCTAGCAGCTATCAAATAAATAGCAATCCACTGCTACTCAAGCGGACTGGCGCCGTGCCGGCTCGCGCTGGTGCAAGAACTTGGTGAGCAAGTCACGCGGCGGCGCCATGCCTATGCCCTTGAGCACCTGCCCCACATTGCCACGGTGGTACGAGCCGTGGGCCAACACGTGGAAGAGCATTTCCTCCCGCGTCATGCGGCCGCCATCCCCATCGGTGAACTGAAAACTCAGGCTCTCGGCCAGCGCAGCTTCACTCAGGCCCGCCACATAGGTTTCAAACCAGTGGTCTGTCTCGGCAGCGGCGAAATGCAAGTCGCCCAGTGCGGGAGTTTCGTCGGTGTTGGTCTGGGTGTAGCCATGCGCCTCGCCCAACAAATGGGCGCAGAAGATGCGGTCCACCACATAGATGTGGTTCAGCGTGCGGGTGGCCGTGTGCAGCGGCTCGGCATGCTGCACCGGGTTCACCAGATGCATGGCATCAAACAACTCGGCATTGGCCCACGTTTTCTGGGCGAACAGGGTTTTGAGGATGGCGAGGGACATGGCGGGCTCCGGTGTAAGGGGCTGTGGGGTGCTGGTAATTATGGGTTGTGTCGCCGTCTCATCGACGTCCCAAGCTACAGAGTGCTGGCCCCTGACGAATGACCATCTTCTGAAAGGGAAATTTCATGCAACTAAAATAGTTGCATGAAACAGAATAGCCAACTTTCAGACATCCTCCACGTGCTGCTGCACATGGCCGAGGGCGAAAGCCCCGCCACCTCCGAGGCGCTGGCCGCCGCCATGCAGACCAACCCCGTGGTGCTGCGCCGCCTGATGGGCGGCCTGCGCGACGCCGGGTTTGTGGTGTCGGCTAAGGGCCACGGCGGCGGCTGGGTGCTGTCGTGCGACATGGACCGCATCACCTTGGGCGATGTGTACCAGGCGCTGGGCGCGCCGCCGCTGGTGTCGCTGGGGTTTAGGGAAGACCGGCCCACCTGCCTGGTGGCCCAGGCGGTGAACGACGCACTGGCCGGCGCCGCCCAAGAGGCCGAGGCCCTGCTGCTCAAACGCTTTGGCGCCGTCACCCTTGCCACGCTGTCAGCCGACTTTCACCGCCGTATGGCGCAGCACAAGGCATCGGGCCACACAAGCCATACCAGCCACCACCACCATCTGAAGGAACACACCGCATGAAGCACATCGACTTTGCAGTCATCGGCGGCAGTTACGCCGGCCTGTCTGCCGCCCTGCAACTGGCCCGTGCGCGCCGCAACGTGCTGGTGGTAGACGCCGGCCAGCGCCGCAACCGTTTTGTAGACGCGGCGGGTGAAACATCCCACGGCTTCTTGACGCAAGACGGCCGCCCGCCCGCCGAGATTGCCGCCGACGCCCGCGAGCAGCTCATGAACTACCCCAATGTGGAATGGATGCACGGCACCGCAGAAGACGCCCGCGTGGCAACTGATGGGCGGCTGGAGTTCCGCGTGGGCACGAAGGCCATCAGCGCCCACCGGCTCATATTGGCCACCGGCGTCCGCGACGAGCTGCCCCCAGTGCCCGGCCTGGCCGAGCGCTGGGGCCGCAGCATCTTCCACTGCCCGTATTGCCACGGCTACGAGATGAATGCCGGCCCCATCGGCATCATCGCCGCGTCGCCCTTGGCGTTACACCATGCGTTGATGCTGCCGGACTGGGGTAGCCCCACCCTCTTCCTTAACGGCGCCTACACGCCAAGCGACGAAGACATGGCTACCATCGCCCGCCGTGGCACGCAGGTGGAGCCGGTTTTGATAAACCGCATAGACGGCCATGCCGATGTGATGCTGCGAGACGGCCGCACTCTAAGCATGAACGGCCTGTTCACCCAGCCGCGCACGCTGCTGGCCAGCCCCGTGGCCGAGCAACTGGGCTGCGCGCTGGAAGATGGCCCTATGGGCCTGTTCATCAAGGTGGATGACTTCAAGGCTACTAGCGTGCCGAATGTGTTTGCGTGTGGCGATGCGGCGCGGGCGGCGGGGAACGTGACGCTAGCCGTGGCGGATGGGGCGATGGCTGGGTTTGGGGCGCATCGGGCTTCGATGATCTGAGGTGCATACAAAACAGATCACCACACCTTTTACAAATCCGAATGAAGTAACTACTTTGTATCCGGTTTCGCAAAATGGGAAACCACAGTTAAGACTCTTGTGAATACCGCTTCGCCGCCTTCTCATATGCAATAAGAGCACTACGCTGAAGCGAGGACCAACGCTCACTCCCACCAGGTGTCGTATTGGCAAATGCTTCTGCAACCAATGGGTTCTTGCCCCAATGGTGAACTACCGCCGCGACATTCTCCTTTGCATGAAGATGAAGTGACTGGGCATCCTCAATGTAGCCGGCCTTCCACTCGGCGAGTCGCTTCAACCCTTCTGCACTGGCAGGTGAAGCGTTGTACATCTCAAGCTCTGCCTGCTTAATCTGGTTGTACAGCCCCGCCAAATATGACCATTGCGCAGAGAATCTTGCGTACAGCGCTGCATAGACTGCACCTGTAGCGGCTGCAAACCACGGTGCGATTTCTATCAGCTGAGTTCGAAAAGCCGTCCAGGACACTTGGTCAGTTAGATCCGGATCAATCAAGTTCCTCAACAAAAGCGAGATGCAGGTTAGTTCAATTGCGACGACAAGCGAACGAAGAAGAATCAAAGCTCCACCATTTGAACCATTCTGGACAAGTAGCCATTCTCCGGAACCGTAGTAAACAACAGTTTCCCATCCTCTCTTGAATAAACTAGATTCACCACTCATCTGAGATTTCCAGATAACTACTTGATGCCACTATCAACGGCTTGCGCATTAGCTTTCGCACCGTTCGCAGATACCGTCTTCAGGGCTTTGGATGCTAGTTCTCTAACCTGATCCGCAAATTCAGGCACAAGACTCATTGCATTTTTAACTATCGGCGATGATGCAAGTTCATGCCAAGGACTACCGTGCGCTTCCGTTTCAACAAGGCGCAAAGGAATTTCATCCAATCGCCCCAAAGCGGAAGACAAAAGTCGTGCTTCCATATCTTTGTCAACTCGAGCAGCTTCACGGCGAAATCCCTCGTATGCACGCGAGACTGACGCTTTGAATGCGTAGTCCTCTGCCAACCTAAAGCGCTGTCCAATCTGCTTAGTAGCAAGCCAACCGAACCAAACAGGTGCTCCCACAGACAACAACGAAAGCAAGAGGTTCAAAACAACTAGAGAAGTGGTCGCTGTCGGCTGTTTGGACAATTCAGAGAGAGCATGAAGTTGAGTAGATCCAAAATAGCTTCCCGCGCACAGCGACACCACCAAGCCTGCAACCCAGATCCACATAGACTTTGACAATACACCGGACCGTTCGGAAAACGCCGCAGCTAAGCCAACACTTGTCGCCGCAGAGTATGCGGTTTCACACCGCTCCAATACTGATTTCGCGTCGTCTGCGCTCTGTCGAAGTTTCTCGTCCAGAGTGTTCGCCTCACCACGAAGTCCCTCAATGTGGCCGTAATCTTTGGTTGCATCTCGGAGCAAGCTATCTAGCTTATCTCGGGCTTCTGCAAGAGATGCCAAATCGGTCGGCAATTGATCTGCGGCATCGTGCGCATTTTCAATTCGCGAAACCATATTTGCCAAAGTAATGGTGCGTGGCTCAAGCTCTTGCAGTCGAGCTTCCATGCTTCGTACTTGAGCCGTTAGCTTGCGAAGTTTGACCACTGTCGCTGCATGATCATTTGGCAAAAGTACAGTAGTTAACTCCTTTCGCAAACCTTGAAGAGTGAACATATAGGTGGGAACACCTGCAGCGGAGTTTCCCCAAATATTCGGAACTGTATTTCCGTGGAGAAATTTGATCCGACGAACGTAGTCCAGCAACACATCTTCGGCCTGGCCCAGGTTATCGCCACCACACTGATCAATTAGATCGATCAATGACTGGGCTTCAGCAGCCAAATCCTCACTCGTGAGACCGGGAAAACTCCAGTTCGCGTGAGCGATCCCAAAAGGTTGATCGGCTGGAATAGTGGCCTTGACTTGTGCAACAACCTGTTCGAGCTGCTTTTGAAGTGCCTCCAATGTTTCATGCATTTTTGTACCTCCCATATATTTTGATCGACACACTTTATCTCATCAACGACAGAAGGCATGAACATGAAACTCACGCTTCTTCTGAATAAGGAGTTAACTATTCACTAAATAGCGCCCCTCATTTCGTCCCTCACCAAAGCACTCCCCGTATTCGTCCTTGAAGCTCCTTCGCACCACCACGCAAAAAGAGTCCTCATGACGATCATCTGTTTCATCCGCTACGAAATCGCCTCCTTCCAGAAAGACCAGTTCACCAGCTACGCCAACGACTGGGCCCGTATCATCCCCCGCCTAGGTGGGCATTTGCTGGGCTACTTTGTGCCGCATGAGGGCAGCAACTACGAGGCGTAGGGGTTGATCTCTTTCTCCAGCATTGCGGCATATGAAGCCTACCGCCAGCGCCTGCGTACGGACGAAGAGGCACAGGCCAACGCATCATGGCTGGCTGCGCCGCCACGCGAGCGAACGCGCGCTGGAGGTCACACTGCTGGGGCGCAAGCACTTGGTGGAGCTACTGCCATCAGTCAACGCGTTATGAATGAAATTGACCTCTGGTGCTCACCGAATGTGCGCGAGCAGCTATTCATTTGATAGCATGTAGATTCTCTCCAAGCCCCCACAAGGACCCCACATGCAAGCCGTTATCTACGAAGCCTTCTCCGCCCCGCCCCGTCTGCAAACCGTGCCGGACCCGACGCCGGAGACGCATGGCGTGGTCGTGAAGGTGCAGGCCACGGGCGTGTGCCGCAGCGACTGGCATGGCTGGGTGGGGCATGACACTGACATCGTGCTGCCTCACGTGCCCGGCCACGAGTTGGCGGGCACAGTTGAGGCCGTGGGCAAAGACGTGACCCGCTGGAAGGTGGGCGACCGCGTGACCGTGCCCTTTGTGGGCGGCTGCGGCAGTTGCCCGGAGTGCCACTCGGGCAACCAGCAGGTGTGTGAAAAGCAGTTCCAGCCCGGCTTCACGCACTGGGGCTCGTTCGCGCAATACGTGTCCATCCACAAGGCAGACCTGAACCTCGTGGCTCTGCCCGAGACGCTGGACTTTGCCACCGCTGCCAGCCTAGGCTGCCGCTTTGTGACCTCATTCCGAGCGGTGGTCGATCAGGGCAAGACCTCTGCGGGCCAATGGGTGGCGGTGCACGGCTGTGGCGGCGTGGGCCTCTCGGCCATCATGATTGCCCACGCGGTGGGCGCCAATGTGGTGGCCATCGACATCTCGGAAGACAAGCTCGCCATGGCCCGTGCCATGGGCGCGGTAGCCACGGTCAATGCCACCCAGGTGCCCAACGTGGTCGAAGCGGTGATGGAGATCACGGGGGGCGGCGCGCATGTGTCGCTGGATGCGCTGGGCCACCCCACTACCTGCTTCAACTCCATCAGCAACCTGCGCCGGCGTGGCAAACATGTGCAGGTGGGGCTGATGCTGGCCGAAAACAGCACACCGGCCATCCCCATGGCCAAGGTTATCGCCCATGAGCTGGAGATTTTGGGCAGCCACGGCATGCAAGCCCACCGCTACGGCGCCATGCTCGACATGGTGCGCACCGGCAAGCTGGCGCCTGAAAAGCTGGTGGGCAAAAAGATCAACCTGCAGCAGTCCATAGATGCGCTGATGAACATGGACAAGTTCGAGGTAGCCGGCGTGACCGTGATTACGGAGTTCTGAAGCGGCAGCCCCCTGCGGGTGCGTCATCGCACAGACGCTAGCGCATAGCCCCTCGCACACTGGCGACACATAGTCACAGTCCTAAGGGGGGTTCCATGCCTATTGCAGTGGCAACCACTCCCACGCCCGCAGCGCCGCCAGATAGCGCTGCACCGCCAGACACCTCAGGCCGCGCAGCGGTTTTCACTGCCAAGACCTTGGCCAAAACCTATGACATGGGTGAGGTCAAGGTGCTGGCGCTCATCGATGTGGACCTGACGATTTACAAGGGTGAATTTATTGTGCTGCTGGGCGCCTCGGGCAGCGGCAAATCCACCCTGCTCAACATTCTTGGGGGGCTGGACCGCCCCACCAGCGGCACCGCCCAATTCGAGGCCCAAGACCTGACCCACGCCACCGACGACGAGCTCACCCAGTACCGGCGCGAGCATGTGGGCTTTGTATTCCAGTTTTACAACCTGATTCCCAGCCTGACGGTGCTCGAGAACGTGGAGCTGGTCACCGACATTGCCAAAAACGCGATGCCGGCCCTGGAGGCGCTAACCCTGGTGGGCCTGGCGGAGCGGGTGGATCACTTTCCCTCGCAACTCTCGGGGGGCGAGCAGCAGCGGGTAGCCATTGCCCGCGCGATTGTCAAAAAACCCGAGGTCTTGCTGTGCGACGAGCCCACCGGCGCGCTGGACTACCAAACCGGCAAGCTGGTGCTGGAGGTGATAGCCCGTATCAACCGCGAAATGGGGACCACCGCCATCGTGATCACCCACAACGCGGCCATTGCCGGCATGGCCGATAGGGTGCTCTACCTGGGTGGCGGGCGGATCGAGCGCATCGCGCAGAACGCGCACAAGGTGGCGCCGTCGGAGCTGGCATGGTGAGCCCCACCCCATGACCACCCTGGACCGCAAGCTGCTGCGCGACCTGCGCCTGATGTGGAGCCAGGCGCTCACCATTGCGCTGGTGGTGGCCAGCGGCGTGGGCGGGTTTATTACCAGCTTTAGCGCGTTTGATTCTTTGTCGTGGTCGCGCGATGTGTACTACGCAGAGTCGCGCTTTGCGGATGTGTTTGCCACCCTCAAAAGCGCCCCGCTGGCGCTGGTGCCCCAGCTGGCTGCTATCGAGGGGGCTGCGCACCTGCAAACCGCGCTGGCGCATGTGGTGCCCTTGGGTATTGCCGGGGTGACAGACCCGCTGGCAGGCCAGCTCATCGGGCTGGACCTGCTCGCGCCACAGGCCTTGAATGTGGTCGTGGTTAAAAGCGGGCGCATGGTGGCGGCACACACCAGCGGTGCCCTGGAGGCACTGGTGTCTGAGGCCTTTGCCGAGGCCCACCAGCTCAAGGCGGGAGACGAAGTTACCGCGCTGATTAACGGCACCCGTGAGCGCCTGCGCTTGGTGGGCATAGGGCTGTCGCCGGAATACGTGTTTGCCGGCTTAGGCGGCTCGCCAGACCAGCGGGGCTTTGGCGTTTTTTGGGTAGACCGCCGCGCGCTGGCCACGGCCTACAACATGGAGGGCGCCTTTAACCAGGTGTCGGTGCGGCTGAGCCCCGGTGCCAGCGAGGGTGCTGTGATTGCCCAGCTGGACCGCCTGCTGGCGCCGTACGGGGGCATCAGCGCGCACGGGCGCAACCAGCAAATGTCGGATGTGATTTTGAGCTCTGAGATCAAGCAGCAACAGGTACTGGGCACCGTGTTGCCCAGCATCTTTTTGGCAGTGGCTGCGTTTTTGCTCAATGTGGTGCTGGGCCGCCAGATTGCCACCCAGCGCGAGCAAGTGGCTGCGCTCAAAGCGCTGGGCTATGGCAACACGGCCATTGGTTGGCACTACCTTAAATTGGTGCTGGTCATTGTGTTGCTGGGCCTGGCCTTGGGTGTGGCACTCGGTGCGGTGCTGGGCCATGGCTTTGTGGGCTTGTATGCCAAGTCTTTCCGCTTCCCGACGCTGCACTACCGCATGGCGCCAGAGCTGGTGGTGGTGTCGGCGGCGGTGGCGATAGGGGCAGCCGTGTTGGCCACGCTCAGCGCCATTCGGGCCACGGTGCTGCTGGCACCGGCTGAGGCCATGCACCCGCCCGCGCCCGGCATTTACCGGCCGATGCTGCTGGAGCGCTGGGGCTTAAAAAACTGGTTTTCACCGCCCTTGCGCATGGTGCTGCGCACCATGGAGCGCCACCGTCCGCGCACCCTTTTCACCACACTAGGCGTGGCCATGGCCATGTCGACCGTGATCACCGGTGCCTTCATGCGCGATGCGGTGGTGGTGCTGATGGACACCCAGTTCAGCCAGGTGCTGCGGGGCGATGTGTCCATCAACTTGGTGGAAGCCACGCCCGCCCGGGCCTTGCAGGCTGCGGCCCACCTGCCCCATGTCACCGCGGTGGAGGGCGCGCGCAATGTGGCGGTGCGGCTGGTCAACGCCAATGCCCACCACCGGGGCGCCATTCAGGGCAAAGCCGAAATGCCTGAGCTGTTTCGCATTGTCAACATGGAAAAACAGGCACTGGCTGCGCCGCGCCATGGGCTGCTGTTGACCGACCGGTTGGCCGACAAGCTGAAGGTGCAAAGAGGCGACTTGCTGCGGGTCGAGCTGCAAGAGGGCCGCCGGGAGGTGGTGTATTTGCCGGTCACCGGCACGGTGCACGAGCTCTTGGGCATGAACGCCTATATGGAGCGCCGCGCACTCAATGCGCTGCTGCACGAGGGCGATATGGTCAACCAGCTTATGGTGAGCGTGGAGCGGGGCCATGAGCCCGCGTTTCTGGAGCGCCTGAAAGACCTGCCCCGTGTGGGTGTGGCCATCAGCAAGCGGGTCATGGCCCGCAATATCAACGACGTGACGGCCCGCAACATCCTGATGTTCAGTGTGGTGCTGACGGTGTTTGCCACCATCATTGCCGTGGGTGTGGTCTACAACAACGCCCGCATTGCGCTTGCAGAGCGCGCCTGGGAGCTGGCCAGCCTGCGGGTGCTGGGCTTTACCCGGACCGAGGTGTCGGCCATTTTGCTGGGCGAACTGGGCATTGAGATCGTGCTCGCCCTGCCGGTGGGCATGGTCTTGGGCTACCTGATGGCGCTGGGCATTGTCACCATGATCCGCAGCGACGAGTTTTCTTTCCCGTTTGCGATTCAACCCGCCACTTATGCGTTTGCCGTGGTGTGTGTGCTGGTAGCAGGCGGGGTGAGCGCATGGATCGTGCGCCGGCGCATTGACCAGCTGGATCTGGTTGGTGTGCTCAAAACCCGCGAATGAACGCACTCCCCCCAGCCCGGCTCGCTCCTTTGGAATCCCCATGAAAAACAAACTGATTTTTGCAGCACTGGCGCTGCTGCTTGTGGCCGGGCTGGCTTGGGCGTTTTGGCCCAGCCCGCCCGAGGTCGAGGTAGCCAGCGTGACCCGGGGGCGGTTTGAGCGGGCGGTGCAAGAAGACGGCAAAACCCGGGTGCGCGAACGCTACATCGTCTCGGGCACGGTGGCGGGCCACTTATCGCGCATTCAGCTGGTGCAGGGTGACAGCGTGGCACGGGGTGCAGCTGTGGCCACTATCTCGCCGCTGGCCCCTGCCCTGCTGGATGCCAGAAGCCAGGCCGAGCAGGCTGCACGGGTAGGCGCCGCCGAGGCAGGTGTGGCACAGGCGCAAGCCAGGGTTGCGGCGGCCAGCGTCGCACTGGCCCAGAGCCAGCAAGACGGGTTGCGCAACGCTGCCCTGGTGCGCCAAGGCTTTGTGTCGGCGGCCCAAGGCGACACAGTGCGCTTGGCCGAGCAACTGCGCACCACCGAGCTGCAGGCCGCCCAGCAGGCACAAACCGCCGCCCGCTTTGCCCTGGAGCAAACCCGTGTGCCGCTGCGCCCTCTTGGCACCGCGGGCCCGGCCGGCAGCAGGATGGGAGTCGTGGTGACTTCGCCCGTCGCGGGCAAGGTGTTGAAGGTTTTGCAGCAAAGCGAAGGGGTGGTGCTCGCCGGCACCGGCTTGCTAGAAGTGGGTGACCCTGCGGCGCTGGAAGCGGTGGTCGACATCCTGACCGAGGAAGCCGCCCAAGTGGTACCCGACACGCCGGTGCAGTTGCTGAATTGGGGCGGTGCTGGTGTGCTGCAAGGCAAGGTGCGCTATGTGGAGCCTGCAGCATTTACCAAAGTGTCTGCACTGGGGGTGGAGGAGCAGCGGGTGAATGTCATTGTGGACATCACCACGCCGGCCGCAACCTGGCGCGGGCTGGGAGATGGCTTCAAGATAGATGTGCGGGTGCTGGTGCAGGTGGTGGACGATGCCCTGATGGTGCCGGTGAGTGCACTGTTCCCCATTGGCTCGCGGTCGGGCGTGTTTGTGCTCGATGGCGACCATGTGCGCCTGAGAGAGGTGGTGGTGCAAGCCCGCAATGGCACCCACGCCTGGGTGCCCGAAGGCCTGCCCCTGGACACCCGCGTGGTGGTGTACCCCGATATCAAACTCCAAGACGGTGCCAAGGTGAAAACCCGGCGCCCGGGCTGAACGCTGATGAACTACGTCGACTACTACGCTGCTCTGGGTGTTCCGCGCGATGCGGACTTGGCTGCCATCAAAAAAGCCTACCGCGCCTTGGCGCGCCAGCACCATCCGGATGTCTCCAAAAAACCCGGCTCGGAAGAGAAATTCAAAAACGCCGCGCTGGCCTATGCCACCCTCAAAGACCCCGAAAAGCGCGCCCTCTATGACCAACTAGAGCGCCAGAACGACGGTGCCACCATGGCCCCACCAGCGCGCGGATTCAGCGGCTTTGACTTTGGCCGGGAAATGCCCGACTTTGCGGGCATGGACCTCTCAGACCTGCTCCATGCCATGGGCCGGGAACAACACGCCAAAGCCCCCCGCAGACCCCCCGGGCCCCAGCGCGGCCGGGACCGTGAAAGTGCGGTCACGCTCACGCTGGAGCAAGCCGCACAAGGCTGCACGCTCGCGCTCGTGATTCCCGCAACCGGGGGCACGCGCGAGATCGAGGTGCAAATTCCGCCCGGTGTGCACGCCGGCCAGCGGGTGCGGCTGCGTGGCCAGGCAGACCCCGGCACGGGTGGCGCAGCCGCCGGGGATTTGTACTTGCATGTGCAATGGGAGCCGCACCCCCGCTTTCGGGTGGATGGGGATGACCTGTACTTCGACCTGACTCTGGCCCCCTGGGAGGCAGCCTTGGGCGCGGAGGTCAGCGTTGAAACGCTATCGGGCGCGGTGCTGCTGACTGTGCCCGCCGGCACCAGCAGCGGCAAACACTTGCGGCTGCGTGGCCGGGGCATGGCCAGCGGCACCAAGGCCGCCAAGGCCCATGGCGATATGTATGCCGTGGTGCGCATTGCGGTGCCGCCCACCACGAGTGCCGCCGAGCGCCCACTCTGGGAGCAACTGGCGCGAGAAAGCCACTTTGACCCGCGCCCTGCCTAGGCTCAAAGAATTTTGAGTGCCTTGGCCTGCGCGGTCAGCTCGTCGCGGAACTTGGGGTGCGCAATGGCGATGAGCGCTTGCGTGCGCTGCTTCATGGACTTGCCGCGCAGCTGGGCCACGCCGTACTCGGTGACCACATAGTTGATATCGTTTTTGCTGGTGGTGACATGGGTGCATGGCGACAGCGAGGGCACGATGCGGGAGATGGTGTCGTCCCTGGCGGTGGACGGCAGCACGATGAAGGCCTTGCCCCCCTTGGACCGGTTGGCTGCGCGCACAAAGTCCGACTGCCCGCCGGTGCCCGAATAGGGCGCGTAGCCCAGGCTCTCAGAGCCGCATTGGCCCAAAAAGTCGATCTGCAAGGTGGCGTTGATGGCCACCAGGTTGTCGTTCAGACCGGCAATGGCCGGGTCGTTGGTAAACTCGACCGGGTGCATCTCCAGCCCCGGGTTGCGGTGCATAAAGCGGTAGAGCTTGGCCGAACCCAGACCGAAGGTGGCCACCATTTTGCCGGGCATGAAGTTCTTGCGCCGGTTGGTCACGGCGCCGGCCTCCACCAGCGTCATGATGCCGTCGCCGATCATCTCGGTGTGGATGCCCAGGTCTTTTTTGCCGGTGAGCTGCATCACCACCGCGTCGGGGATGCCGCCATAGCCGATCTGCAGGGTGGAGCCATCGTCAATCAAATCGGCCACGTATTTGCCGATGGCTTGCTGCACAGGCCCGATCTTGGGCAGGCCCACCTCAAGTACCGGGGCGTCGCTCTCCACCAAGGCCGCCACCTGCGAGATGTGCACATGGCAGTTACCAAAGGCGAAGGGCACGTGGGGGTTGACCTCCAGCACCACGGCGCGGGCTTTTTTGACAGCGGCCATGGTGTAGTCCGCACCCAGGCTTAACGCAAAGAAGCCGTGCTCATCCATAGGCGATGCCATGGCGAAAACCACATCCGCAGCGATCTGCCCCCGCTCGATTTGCGCTGGAATTTCGGAAAAGTAGTTGGGGATGAAATCAATCCACCCCTCTTGCCCGCCGGCCCGTGTGGCCCCGCCGAAAAAAAAGGCCACGTGGCGCACATGCTCGGTGGTGGCGGGGTCGATGTAGCCGTACTTGCGCATGGCCAGAATCTGGCACACCTTCACATCGCGAAAGCTCTGCCGCTGCTCCGACAGCGCGGTGAGCAAACTGGGGGGCTCACCCACACCGGTGGGGACGATGATGGTGTCGCCATCACGCACCTGACGGATGGCTTGGTCGGCGGATGTGCGCTTGTGTTCGTAAGACTGCTGGTGCGTCATGAGGGCCTGCCTGAAGGGGTAAAGATGATGAATCCATCGATTCTTCGCCCCGTAACTGACGCAGTGCTTGCCCCACGCCTTATGCACACCATTTACAAGCCGAATCGACCGCTAGCCCACATAAAAACTGCGCAACCAGCTATTTATTTGATAGCAATCAAGGGGAACAACGGATCGTCCATGACCGCGCCATCCTGCAGGCGGTCCGCCAAACCGGCAAAGGGCGGCGAGGTGCGCCAATTGCGCACGGCGTGGCGGGCATCGTCGCCCAGGTAGCGGGCAGAGAACACGCGGCGGCGCGTGCCCGGCCCAACCCCACGGCTGGCGTGCAGGGCCAGCATGTGGAAGGCCACCGCATCGCCCGGCTCCAGCGCCCAGGCAAGTTGCTCAAACTGCTCAGGCTTCGCATCGATGGCAGGCAGCTCGGCCAATGTGCCCTCAGGGAACCACTTCGCCTGCTGATCGCGGAAGGTGCGCGGCATGTACCAGGTGCCGGCGTGTGAGCCGGCCACAAAGCGCAGCGTGCTCGCCAGGGGCACGGGATCTACCGGAATCCAGAAGCTCACGTTCTGCCGGCCTGCCACGTTGTAGTAAGGCTGGTCTTGGTGCCAGGGGGTGGGCTGGCGGGTGCCCGGCTCTTTGACCAACAGGTGGTCGTGGTAGATGCGCACTATGTCGCTCTGCATCAGCTGCGCGGCGAAAAAGGGCAAGGCGCTGTGCTGCATGACAGCGGCGTAGTCGGGGTTGTGCTGCCAGGTGCAAAAGTCTTCGACAAAGCGGCCGGGGTCTTCGGGCTGGCTGGCCACCAAAGCGAGCGGACTCAGGTGAGCCAGGTTGTGCTCAATGCCGCGCTCCAGCTGCGCCACCTCAGGGGGCGTGAGCACCCCGCGCAGCACCACCGCGCCAAAGCGCGCGTAATCGTGAACAGTCTCGGGCGGCAAGGTGTAGCGCATGGCGTGCAAGCGAGTGGAAATTGCCAAACGGTTTATCTGTCGCTACCTGCGCCCGAACCTGGGAGCCGTCAGTTAGACTGGACCAAAGGAATCAACACTATGGCAGGCGTATTTGGTAAAGACCCCAACATGAAGCGAAAAGGTAGCCGGGAGGAGCTGGACCGCATCATGGGCGAGCGAGCCCGCAACAAAGAGGCTGCAGCAGCCCTGTTCCGGCTCAAGAAGCCGGCAGCTCCAGCCCCCCAAAAGACAGAGCCGCCCAAGTCCTGACCCTGCGCATCAAGCCGCCCCGAGCAACGCGCCCAGCTAATTTTGAAAGCACGGGTCGGCGGTCAGCGGTTCTCGGCCATTCACTGGCTGAAAAAGCAAGGTGAGTAAAAAAATAATGGATTGGGTACCAATCGTCTTTCTTGCGTTCAAGATGCTGGTGTTCGGCACGGCCATGTTCTTTGCCATCAAGTGGCATTACGACCAAGGCAAATCAAAAAAAGAGATGCGCGTGGTCGTGCGCACGAGTGCCGTGGTGGCCGTTGTGTTCGTGCTGTTAGCCGTTGGCTTTGTGTTCGCCACGTTCACCTTTGCCAAATGGCTCGGCATCGACTTGAACTTGCCTTAGGGCTGAAAAACGTGAAAGGCCTGGCTTGGGCTATGACGCTGGATTGCGGGGGCTGCTTTGGGCCAATTGCGGGTATTGAATAACGTCAGCGTATCGGAATCGCAGCATATAGGTCAAATCACCACGCTCACTTGCCCAGACTCCAAACTCAAGTGCAACTGGTAATTGGTGATGTGGAGAGAAGTAAAGCTACTTGTCGTACCAATGTAAGCAATCAATGTATTTTTTCAAGGCTTCATCGCCTTTAAACCAATACACGCATGTTGAGTCGCCTCCTTGGTGTATTTTGGTGACAACGCCTTCTGCCAAAATATCAACCGCACCATATTTGAACACCTTCAGATCCCCATCATCCGTTTCAGTCATGGGAATTGTGTTTAACCGCAAAGCACCTGTAACTTTATCTCTAAAAACATACTGATAAAAGTAATTGCCATAGCTTTTAAAATTTGCAGCAACTTTTACCGCAGATTCAAAATTAATTTTCTCAGTACTGTTTATATAGTCAACCTCAAAAGCTTTTCCCATGACTTGGGAGGCACATGGATAGTTGCCATTGCAATATAGAAAAACTGCTTTATTACTAGATTCTTCTGGTTCAAAAGGCTCTTCCTCACTTTCCTTCATAGGAAGCTTGTACCACCACCAAGGAGGGACTTCGTAGTCGTAGAGATTAAAGCTCCAAGTGAAAAAATTACTCTTAACAGTTATCGTGGGACTGAATGACATGAATGCGCCAAAGCCAGCATCTCCCTTTGGTGACATTTTTGAGGATTTCTTTGCGGTATCGATTTCATAAGCACCATCGGCTTTAAATCCAACTAATACTTCACCAATAGATGCACGAACTGTAGTTCTAAGCAACCATGCATTCACATACGCTTCTAATTCGAGACTGGCAGTTGGGCCTACCTCAAAGCCCATTCCTACTTCACCCTTGGTGGAATCACGGAGTTTTGTACCTTCAGCGATCCCTAAATGGTCTTTCGCAACGGTAGACTGCATTTGAAAATCAGATTTAAAACCTCCGTTCGCGTTGTATTTGAGACCAACTTTGCCCGGGGCACTTGTGTCTGTCGGAGAACCCAAATCATATCCTGGTAACGCTAGTACGATATCACCGGCACCATTTACACTAATATCAACAGCGAAAGCGATAGGAATTCCAAGCTGAACGGTTGCAAACAAAGGCACACCCCATTCAGCCGTCTTCATGGTGTAAAACTCAATCTCACAGCCCATTTTCACGCGACCATCGAGTAAAAACTTAACTTGCCCTCCTGATTTAATTTGAGGATTCAAATCAACCTCAAGATTTGGATGCCCACCATTCCAAGCAAAATCCCCGCCAATCGTTAATTTCGCTACACTTTTTAATGAAGTGATAGTGAAGTTAGCCAGATTTCCGGCAGTAACGGTTGCGCGACATTCCATCCCTCCCGAAGTGAGGCTTGAGCCGTCCGTGACGGGATGCATTTTGTATACGTATGATTTAATAGAGGATCGACTCGCACCAATTGCGTTTTGAATAGTGCTAGTTGATGCACTCACTCGACTTCCATCATTAAATATTGCACCTACCAATACCGCTTTGGCCGGATTATCAGCTGTAATTTCATGAGAAACAATATCGGTGACACCGAAATCCCTCAATGGGCTAGATGTCAGCCTCCCACCGAAGTCAATATATTTATTGAATTCTTCTTGCGTGGCGACGTAGTTAATTTCAAGTGCATTGAGGTTGGGCAATATGCCTTCCGAACTATTTCCATTCACGGGCATGCTGCTTATCTTTGAAATGCCGTCATTCATGACAAACAACGTGTCTATTTTTTCAAAATAGATAGCTCTTTTACCAAAGCTATCGGACCCATTGGTATTCAGAGCCCTTAGCTTCGCCAGCGAAGCATCATCAAACAAGATGAATTTCCTAGAGGGACGACCATTCTTCAAATAGTCATCCATAAAGAATTGATCTCCCACATGACCACGATCAAAAGTGGTCGCCGTAGCGGTGTAACAGGACAAAGGGTTGCTTCCGGCTGCCAATCCCTTGCACAACATTGGATGTATATCTGGATCACTCACGATTAATACATCCTCTTGGGGCTCCGCAGACAGCACCATAAACTTGGAGATAGCGTCACCACGCCCATCCAGTGCCGTGATAAAACTGTTGCCCTTCTTTCCTGTCAAGGTGACCATGGCCGCGTTGGTCTTCGGGTGAGTAACTACTGCCGACACGATGGATGGGTCGCTGATGATGAAGCTGCTGGGCACAGCATCAGACAGCGTTCCCTTGGAATCCTCGTGATACGCCACCTGAACTAGAGCATTCTTTCGGGGGTCTACCAGCAAGCTACCGCTGGAGAGTATGTAGGGGTGCGGTGCATCATTGGCCAAGAGCTTGCCATCTTTGAATCGCTGGTGCGTCACTCCGATTGGCAATGGTCTTCCGGAGCCATGCGTACTGTCGCGTTTGGCTTTGATGTGGCCAGATGTACCGATGACAACACGCTTCAGCTCAGGGGGGACACCTTTACCTCGGTCCCCACACGACGCCAAAAGAACCGCAATCCCGATCATCAAGAGTCGAAACCAAAGAGAATCTCTATTTCTTTTCATTAATGCAATTTGCCTTCTAATCTACAACGGGGGCTCTTGAAACATATTTGCATACGAATATTTAAATTATTGCGTATAAGTTATTAATCTCCCAAACTGGGGTTAGGAATATATTACCTAATTTCTACCCAGTTGATGACTCCAGCCCAAGATGCGAAGCACGACTAGTATCCAGAGCCACATGAACTAAAGTAGGCTGAACTTTGACAGGCTTTCGTCGGCTCTTTGCACGGTGACACAAAGCTGGTAACACTACATTCTCGACGAGCCACAGTTTGCTCATTAATTGTATATATCTTCGTTTTGTGGCTTTTGCAAAAGCTCGCCACAGGATTCTTCGCCTTGCAAATTTGATAATCGTTGATGTCTAGATTATGACTGGCCTCGCATTCCTGGGCCAAAACTTGATGCGATACCTGGCAAGATTATTTAACAACGTTATATTGGGAGACACAGGCCATACCAAACGTTTTGTCAGCGGTACCAAATCATTTTTGTACACCGTGCAAGACGCAACAATATTACTACCAAAAATGATTGGGAAAACCACATACAACATTTAATTGATGACATCAAGATTTAATCCTTCAAATTTAGATTATTGCTTGAGGATATTAAAGTCATTTGCTTAACTGCCAATAGTCCCTGCCCAAGTTCTTTGCCACATGAGTGGCTGCATTACTTGTTGCAACGAGGCTTTTATAACCTGCCAAATTGATGCAGTTTCACCATCTTGCAGAGAATATATTACTCCATTGCTTAGCAGTACCAAAAGAACTACAAAAATATATGCCATCGTGGAAAATAGACGCTCTCCCTTGCTAAATCGCGGCCACCAAGATTTCAATCCTTGCAATGGACCAATAAATAGTAGGAAAATCCATACAATCAATCCCATTCCCGCCAGCGCCCAAGCAAGATATCCTGAGCCAAAAGTATGTTTAATTCCAAAAACTAGCTCAGTGAGACCGGCGCTTAAGCCCTGAGATAACGCCAAATACTGACAAGTTGTTGCAACATTAAACCATGCGCGTTTTGACCCATACCAATTTCGATTTCCCGATTTGCATTGCTGACAATACATCAAGCTTGCAATTGAAAATATGGCCAACATCGATCCAACAATAATTGCTACCTCCAAGTATGCGAAAGTCTCTGAAAATGATCGAGTTGTTCGTGATTGAGCGTGTAACTGTAGCGCGAAAGATCCGCCAAAAAAAAGTGTAGCTAGGATGATGCCTGCGATTGTCAAGCGGTTCTGAATAATTGAATCAGGTGGACCATCTGGGCCATCTACGATAGAGATACTCATTGATTTTTCTAGATAAATTTAAAGAAACTTAAGAATCTTAATTTTCACACGTAGATTATTTTTCAAAATACTCATTCATCTTAATAAATTTTTTATATTGAATGGAGCGATAGACTAGTCCGGCACTATCGGTGATTTGATGGCCGTTTCTATATATTTGACAACCTGCTTGAGCTCCTAAAACTGCGAAAGTGGGAGATTTAGGTATGCTTCCAACTCAGCTAAATCTTTTTTTGCGCTTGGCTTATATAATTCAAGGTATAGATAGCTAGTCTCACGTTTAAATAGATTAAGGCTGATAACCACATAAATACCGTACAACAGAAATCCGAACTTCACCCAAGCGCTACTCCCACCTGTTGAGCCGTATCTGACCGTCTGCTAACAGTCTAGGTATTTGAGATGTCAGAAGACCGCTTTCGGTCGACAGCAGCTAAGGGCCATCTGCTGCCTCTCATGTACAACTGCCATCAAGCTGCCAAATTGAGTGTCATGCATTAGGTCTATTCAAGTTGACCGGCGTCGCATGTCGAGTTGGCATCTCATTGGGCCCTCTACCAACCCTGTAAGTAGTTGTCCCTGCAAAACCCCTGCAACCCGCATGAACGCTTGTGATCTGGGGTGATTCCGGATGGTCAGAACTCTCAAATAGATATTCAATGGAGTCTGTTTTCTGGGAGTTTTTGAAAGCAGCGCCATGACCGATGACTTTTTCCGCAACCGCCTGGATCAGATGATCGATTTGCGCCACCCTCTGGCGGTGCTTGCTAACCGCATGCCTTGGCAAGAGATCGAAGCCTCCCTCGTCCAGCGCTGGGCACGCCAGGTCAAGTCTGGCAAGAAGATAGAAGACTTGGACTTGTTTGGTCCGGTCTCGGCCGTTGCCGGTGGCGGCGTCTCCAATGCCGGCCGTCCCCGTCTGCCCACCCGGTTAATGGTTGCCTTGCTGTACCTCAAGCATGCGTTCAATGAGAGCGACGAGGACGTGATCCAGCGCTGGGGTGAGACCCCCACTTGGCAGTACTTTTCTGGCAACGAATACTTTGAACACCAGTGGCCGTGCGACCCGACACAACTGGGGCGCTTTCGTAAAGCTCTGGGCGAAGAAGGCGTGGAAGAACTGCTGGCCCGCACCATGGAAGTGGCGGTCACCCTCAAGCTGATTGCCAAGAAAGAATTGACCCGCATGATCGTGGACTCCACGGTGCAAGAAAAAGCTGTGGCACATCCCACCGACAGCAAGCTGCTGGAGACCGCCCGATCCAAGGTGGTCGAGTTGGCCAAAGCCAATGGCATCGAGCTCAAACAGACCTACGCCAAAGAAGGCCAACTGCTGGGCTACAAGGCTGGGCGCTATGCCCATGCCCGCCAGTTCAAGCGCATGCGCAAAGCCATCAAACGCCAGCGCACCATCGTTGGACGGCTGCAGCGCGAGGTGGCTCGCAAGATGACCACGCTCAGCCAAGCCATACAAGAGACCTTGGGCCAGACCTTGGACAAGGCCAAACGCTTGGTCACGCAGACCGGCAGTCGCAAGGCAGTGGACAACCGCGCCAAGCTCTACAGCTGGCATGCGCCCGAGGTGGAGTGCATCTCAAAAGGCAAGAGCCGCAATCCGTACGAGTTCGGCGTGAAGGTGGGTCTGGCCATGACGCTCAAGGGCAATTTGATCGTGGGAGCCAGGAGCTTTCCCGGTAACCCGTATGACGGGCACACCATGCACGAGCAGATCGAGCAAAGCGCTATCCTGATGCAAGGCTTGGGGGTCAAGCCCGAGGTGGTGTACGCAGACTTGGGCTACCGGGGTGTGGACAAAGACAACCCGGACATTGAGATCAAACACCGGGGCAAGGACAAGCGGTTGACCGATGAAGAGCGCAGACTGCTCAAACGGCGCCAAGCGATCGAGCCGATCATCGGGCACCTCAAAGCGGATCACCGCATGGACCGCTGCCACCTCAAAGGCTCAGCAGGCGATGCACTGCACGCGGTGCTGTGCGCGGCGGGCTACAACATCCGCTGGCTGCTGCGGATGATCGCCCGGAAAGGCCTGGGCCTTTTGTTGTGCCTGCTGCAGGTGAGCGGTTTGACGGGCTTGTTTGAGAAATTGGCCAAAATCATCGGCCTCAACCGACTGCAAGGCTCAGATCGGCGCTGGGGGGTGGCTTGAAGTGAATTTTGCAGGGACGACTAAGTAACCTGTGCTTCTGCACAGAGTTGCTCAAAAATTACCGCGGCCACTTTAGCGATTACGACCTTCGCAGCAGCGCTCTGGTCTGACACCGACCGCGCTGCTTTGGCAGGCTCAGAACTTTTTAAAGGTGTGCAGCTGGGATTTCTGTAAATAGTGCACCCCGAAAAACAGACCGCCCAACGTACCGGCTTTGGACACGTCCCCTGACATACGCACCACAACATGACTGGCAGCTTCTTCTAGCAGGTCGGCATCCTTGGACACCAACAGCGTGGGGAAAACCAAGCCTGCCGCCTTTCCACCCACCAAGTGCAAACTGCCCAGCTCGGCCGTCACCCCCCGTGACTCCAGCTCACCCCGCGCTATGCGCTCCATGGTCTGGCGCAATACCTTGGCACCTGTGACCAACTCCGCCCGCAAGGCAGCCAGAAGCTGGGGGGGTGGCGATTTAAACTCTGCTACGTTGTAGGGCGTAGGCAAGTGGTACATATACCGCCCGGTCCATCCGGATCCTTCCACTTGAAACACCATGGCAATCCGGTACTTGTCGTCCACGCATTCGGTAATGAAGGCAAATGGCTGCAATTGGAAGCCCCCGTCCGTCTCCTTAAAGAAGGGGCTGCCCCGCATTTCTGCAAGTGCAATGTTGTAAGGCGATACTTGCCCGTAACTGGATTCAAAGGACTCAGCCGTGCTGCGGTCAATCGCCGCGCCAATCGCACCGCTCACAAATGGGATCGGCATCAACATCCCGGCAGCACTCTCACCGGGGATCAGTACAAACTGGCTATGCGGTATGGGTGTCGACTTGTCAGGCAAGACTTCGGGCAGTGTGCGCTGCAAGCTCACCCCTTGCTGGGCTGCCAGCTTATTAATAGGGATACTTTTGGGCAACGGTGGTGCGGCGCACCCAGCCAGCAGCAACAGCGAGGCGCCGGCAGCCAAGGCCGCCATTCGGGAGAACAAGGTATGCATTGCCAATCCAGTACTCAGAATTTGGGTTTTGCGTTGGTATCGACCGCACTACAGTCACCCGAGAAGTCGCCGGCACCGCCTACGAGCGTAATTTTTCCGTTGATGCGATCAATCCGCATTTTGGGTTGACTGAGGAAATTGATATGCACCACGCCCGTGATCTCTTTCTCGCCCATATTCAACTCTTCTATGGGGTACCAGCCTTCGGTACCACCACTCATCAAGGCGGGCACCATGGCATCGGGTACACGCATGCGAGCCGTGCCTGTTTTGATTTCTACCGTCCCCGTGCCAGTGTAGGGCCGCCGTGTCTGGGTGGTTACCACACCCGTCTTATTGTGTCCGGGATTGCCCGGTTGAAATTGGTTCACCGTGGTGGTCTGGGTGGCCATGACCGCGCCTTGACCCTGGCAGGACAGCGTAAGGTCATTAGCTAGGGCTGCGATGGGCAGACTTGCAGCCAGAAGAAAAAGTAATGCTTTAGCCATGATGAAGAACTCCAGAGAGTTTTGATTGGACGAATGAAGATGTCATTGAGCGGGGCTTACCAGATGCGCAGCCGCTTCTCCGGCGCGCGCCACATAGCGTCGCCCGGGCGGGTACCGAAAGCCTGGTGGAACGCATCAAGGTGCAGCAGCGGTGCGATGGCGCGCACCGACGCGATAGCGTGGACATCTACAGACACCAGAAACCGCAATCGTTCCGAACGCCCCTTGTAGGCCCACATTTGCGACCAGGCTACAAAGCACCGTTGGTCAGCATTCAGCCCATCGACGTCTTGGGTGGGGTTCTTCGCCAGAAAGCGCTTCAAGGCTGCATGGGCGAGCGTGATGCCACCCAAGTCAGCGGTATTCTCTGTGACGGTCATGGCGCCGTTGTGCATCAGGCCCGGAAGAATTTCGTATTGGTTGTCCCTGCAAAACCCCTGCAACCCGCATGAACGCTTGTGATCTGGGGTGATTCCGGATGGTCAGAACTCTCAAATAGATATTCAATGGAGTCTGTTTTCTGGGAGTTTTTGAAAGCAGCGCCATGACCGATGACTTTTTCCGCAACCGCCTGGATCAGATGATCGATTTGCGCCACCCTCTGGCGGTGCTTGCTAACCGCATGCCTTGGCAAGAGATCGAAGCCTCCCTCGTCCAGCGCTGGGCACGCCAGGTCAAGTCTGGCAAGAAGATAGAAGACTTGGACTTGTTTGGTCCGGTCTCGGCCGTTGCCGGTGGCGGCGTCTCCAATGCCGGCCGTCCCCGTCTGCCCACCCGGTTAATGGTTGCCTTGCTGTACCTCAAGCATGCGTTCAATGAGAGCGACGAGGACGTGATCCAGCGCTGGGGTGAGACCCCCACTTGGCAGTACTTTTCTGGCAACGAATACTTTGAACACCAGTGGCCGTGCGACCCGACACAACTGGGGCGCTTTCGTAAAGCTCTGGGCGAAGAAGGCGTGGAAGAACTGCTGGCCCGCACCATGGAAGTGGCGGTCACCCTCAAGCTGATTGCCAAGAAAGAATTGACCCGCATGATCGTGGACTCCACGGTGCAAGAAAAAGCTGTGGCACATCCCACCGACAGCAAGCTGCTGGAGACCGCCCGATCCAAGGTGGTCGAGTTGGCCAAAGCCAATGGCATCGAGCTCAAACAGACCTACGCCAAAGAAGGCCAACTGCTGGGCTACAAGGCTGGGCGCTATGCCCATGCCCGCCAGTTCAAGCGCATGCGCAAAGCCATCAAACGCCAGCGCACCATCGTTGGACGGCTGCAGCGCGAGGTGGCTCGCAAGATGACCACGCTCAGCCAAGCCATACAAGAGACCTTGGGCCAGACCTTGGACAAGGCCAAACGCTTGGTCACGCAGACCGGCAGTCGCAAGGCAGTGGACAACCGCGCCAAGCTCTACAGCTGGCATGCGCCCGAGGTGGAGTGCATCTCAAAAGGCAAGAGCCGCAATCCGTACGAGTTCGGCGTGAAGGTGGGTCTGGCCATGACGCTCAAGGGCAATTTGATCGTGGGAGCCAGGAGCTTTCCCGGTAACCCGTATGACGGGCACACCATGCACGAGCAGATCGAGCAAAGCGCTATCCTGATGCAAGGCTTGGGGGTCAAGCCCGAGGTGGTGTACGCAGACTTGGGCTACCGGGGTGTGGACAAAGACAACCCGGACATTGAGATCAAACACCGGGGCAAGGACAAGCGGTTGACCGATGAAGAGCGCAGACTGCTCAAACGGCGCCAAGCGATCGAGCCGATCATCGGGCACCTCAAAGCGGATCACCGCATGGACCGCTGCCACCTCAAAGGCTCAGCAGGCGATGCACTGCACGCGGTGCTGTGCGCGGCGGGCTACAACATCCGCTGGCTGCTGCGGATGATCGCCCGGAAAGGCCTGGGCCTTTTGTTGTGCCTGCTGCAGGTGAGCGGTTTGACGGGCTTGTTTGAGAAATTGGCCAAAATCATCGGCCTCAACCGACTGCAAGGCTCAGATCGGCGCTGGGGGGTGGCTTGAAGTGAATTTTGCAGGGACGACGTATTGGCTGTACTGCTCAACCAGCACATCGGTGCGCTGCTTGAACTCTTTATCAGCCTTCGGCGTCCACCAGTTGCGCAGGTTTCCGCGCGGATCGTACTGGCGCCCCAGACTGTCAAAACCATGGGTGATCTCATGGCCGATCACCCCGCCTATGGCGCAGTAATTGGCGGCGACGTCGGCACCGGGCTTGTAGAACGGCGGCTGGAGGATGGCTGCCGTGATGTCGATGGTGTTGGTGGTGAAGTTGTAAGCCGAGTTCACCGCAATCGGGGTCGTCTTGGTCGCTACGGCAAAGCGATTCTTGAGAACGGGTTTGTCAACCCGCGCCATATCGCGCTGAAAAGCAAAGCGGTTGGCACGCTGCACGTTGCCAAAGTGGTCGTCAGGGCGAATGTCTAGCGAGCTGAAATCGACCCAACCACTGGGGTAGCCCACCTGAATGTCGATTTTCCCGAGCTTCTCAAGCGCTGCACGGCGGGTTGCGTCGTCCAGCCACGTGTTGCTGCGAAGGCGGGTGGCAAACTCGTCCTTGATATGCCCGACCATCTCGGTGATTTCGCGCCGGGTGGAGTCAGGAAAATAAGCCTGCACATACAACTGCGACAAAGGGTGGTACAGCTGCGCTCCGATCTGCTGCGTGACCACGCGCTCCTGCTCCGGGGAAGTTTTGAGGCCCCTGCGTGTCCGCGAAAATTCTTCTTCGACTAGCCGGTAGGGCCGCCCCAGCTCCGAAGCGCGGCTGGCCAACAAGAACCAACGAAGCAATTGCTTTACATCGCCGACCGGCAGCTCGGTCAGCATTCTCTGCAGCGCCTTCAAGGCGTTGATATCGACTACCTGCACCTTTTTGGGCGCGGCGATCCCTTGCACTTTCAGGAAGGCTCGGAGGTCGAGCGCCGGGATTAACGCCTGCGCTTGGTCCAGCGTCATCATGTTGTAGGTGTTGGCCGGATCCCGCATCTGCAGAGGCGACATCATGGACCCCGCAACCTTTGCCTCCATGGCCAGAATTTTGGATGCATTGCTTCGGGCTGTATCGACCGGATCACCGATCCCATTCAACATCGACACCACGTACTGGCGATAGGTTTCGCGCAGCTTCTGATGTTCGGGCTTGGAGTACTCATCCTGTTCGAGCAACTGCCCACCGGGTAGCAACACCATGACGGTGGTGTTGCTGTCCTTGGCATCCGGCATGGCGGCGATCATGATCAATGGGGACCCGCCAACCCCATCCTGCAAACGGCCGGCAAGACGGCCGTAGTCAGCCGGAGTTCCGCCCGCTGCTGCGATGCGCTGCAAGTCTGCCTCCAACGGTTTGACTCCAAGGGCGTCCCGACGGGCATCGTCCATGGCCGCCTTGTAAAAATCGCCGACTTGCTGACGCGCTGAGCCCTTGGGCGCGTTGGTTTCGGCAGCGGAAGCCTTGATGAGCGTCAGCAGTTGTTTGTCAAGGTTGCGCGCTAGCAGCGTAAAGCCGCCGACATCAGGGTCGCTGGGGGCAATTTCAGTATTTTTGAGCCAGTTGCCAGCGGCATAGCGGAAAAAGTCCTGACGCGGGTCGACCGTCTTGTCCATGTTCTGGGGCGAATAGCCCAGAGCGGGGACATCGGTGAGAACGCCTCCGGCGTGAACCGTCGAAGTGGCAAGCAATCCGGCCACGAGAAGGCCGGGAAGTGCAGAGGTAGCTTTGCTGAAGATATTGTTCATAGGTTTCAGGGTAGGCAAGATGAAAAAAGGGAGGCTCAAACGCTCAAATTTGTGCGGAAAACCTCGAAATCTCGATGGACCTGATCCGCATACGCGCTTGCGTGACGAGTCAGGGCGGTAACAAAGGCGTCACTCGTGCCCAGGTGTGACTGGCGATTGGTTTGCTTGCGCATTGCCCGCCCGGCGGCCAATTTTTCTGCCAACATCTCAATGTTTTTATGGCTCATCGCCGACCCTTTCTCACTGCATTCGCTGCTTAAACCTTGCCAGCCAAACCTGCGCCCAACACGCCCACGCCAAACAAGATCCAGTCATTGGTGATGTGAGCGCCGGTGGAGACCCAGAGGTTCTTGGTCATGATCCAGGGCAGTGTCAACACCATACGGGCACCGCCGATGACAACTATGCACTGCAGCCAATTCCAGTCATACGTAGGCAGGTGAAGCAGTCCGAACATGACCGAGGTAAGTACCCACACGGCCACGATAGCGGTTTTGCGCCCCCATTGCAGGCTTTGCGTGAGCCAATGAAGAAGAGCCAGGAACGGCAGGATCGTAATGAGTTCCTCGCCGAGCAGTTGCGGCAGCGTTTTGGCAAAAAAAGCGATGAGCTCTAAAGCGTCCAGCGAACCCAACTGCGAAGTGGCTGAATTGGAAGACGTATGGCCGAGCGCCAGCACGATGGCCCCCAGACCCATAGTGATAACGATGTTGAGCAGAGCAAAACCCAGCATCAGCCGCACCTCTCGTAAGCCCACCCGGCCGAAAAGGCAGGTCCAGTGCTCAGGTGCTACTCGCGCTAGAGCCAGAAGCGGGATAGCCGCCAGCCCAATGGCTGGAAGAAAAGGCCAGAAAAGTCCGGCCCCTGACAAGGTGGCGGTCAAGGCCAAAGCCATGAATGCCGCTGCTGTCGCAGCAACTACTAGCCACCACTGGCGGAAGGTGAGGGAACTGGGGGAGTCGCGGTAGAAAGGGAAGTCAGATCCCACATCTTCCCAATGGAAAAAATTCAACATAGGAAAGGTCGCAGTCTTAGTTGAGGCGTTTCACAATGGTATTGCTCAACGACTCAAAGTCATCGCCAGACAAAGCGCCCGCAAGTTTTGTACTGACCAAGCCGTTGATATCTTGGCTTTTGGTAATTTCGGTCAATGCTTGCCAGGGAGCTTTGCTACTTCTGGCGCAACCAGTTACTGCCAGCAACGCGATAACGAGCAATCCCAAGCCAAGAGTGCATGCGTGCTGCATGGAGGCTCTTTTATTCAACGTTGTTGATGAGTCTCAGACACTATGAGTCTTACTCAGATGCACTCAGAGCATCGTTGTCACGGGTCTTTTTCAAAGCAACGAGCTGCTGCCCTGCTGTCACGTCAAGTGCACGAATCACTTCTGTAGTGCTACACCCTACAAGCGGCGTGCAGGCTGCATTGGATAACCGCTTCTTCATATATCCGCTCCCTAGTTGCCGATTTGTCGGTCTGTAGCCGGATTTATAGCTTATTTCTAAAGTAGCCGTTTGACTTGAGGTGAGCGGATCGATCGGAGGACCCTCGCATTACAAACGCAAGGGCTAGACATTTCTTTTAAAAAAAAGAATGTGACACGCCCTAACGTTAAGTACCGTGATGCGGGAAGATGCCGCTCTGCGCCCGCCCAACATCCTGCAAAACTCGCGACAGTACAAATGCCCAACTGGACTGCTTAGAGTGCTCAGTTCTCGAAATTGCTGGTAGTAAATTTATCGATGCCAATGTCTGCTTTAGAGTGATTAGTTCGCAGAGGCTTAGGACTGCTTTGGGTCGCAAGGCGACCACTAACCAGTGGTTGTGACCTTGGTACCGAAGGTACTACGGCAAACTTTTTGCACACCTGAAGCCGATGTAAACAACCGCCGTGGAGGCCGGTTTCGTTTGCAGATGATCGCGATGCATCTGGGCGGCTCCGTACCACCGGGAGCCGCCGCGCGTTGGGCGATCGGTATCTGCCGCCGGAGGCTTACCGTCATCTGTCCACTCCCATGCATTGCCGCCCATGTCCCATAGGCCATTGACGCCTGTTCGCGTGGTTCCGGTCAACACATGGCCACCGCCTCTGGAGGTGACCAAGCCACCAGCATAAGCTGCAAGGGTCTTTGTGCTACCGCAATCTCCCAGGCAGTTGGCGCCTTCAGGGCTGATTCCAGTTGGATACGGGTAGCGCGTGTCTTTCACAAAACCAGCAGTGGGAGTAGCCCGTCGTTCAATGTAAGCCGCCTCCATCCATTCGGCGTCATTGGGAAGCCGCTTACCCGCCCATTGGCAATATGCTTTGGCCTCATTGAACGTGATGTGCACCGCGGGTTCTCTGTCGTTTGCAGGAACACCGTAAGGAGTGCGCCAAGTCCATCCTTTGCGTTGCACCCAACCACCCTCATAGGTGCTGCCGCCTCCTGCCCTTTCGGCAGTGGTGAAGATCCCTGTGGCCTGCACATAGCGCGCAAACTGCGCGATGCTCACTTCCGTGCGGTCAATGGCAAACCCTCTTATCGCCTGCATGTCATCGTTCGCCGCCTTCGCCATTGAGCCGGTAAACATCCAAAGCAGTGTCAGCATCCATAAATTTTTCATAGGGCAATTCTGACGTCAGTCCAATCACCCGTGTTCCCCTCCACCATCGGCAACAAGGAAGGGCTGATATTCTTTCGCACCTCGCCAGACACTGCCGCACGACTTAACGTGCCGGGCCCTCTCAAAATTTGGAGCTTTCAAATATCTATTCCATCGGTTGACTCCGCCCCTCCTTCTACCGATCGTGGCACTATTGAGCAAGAGTTGCTCCGCGTGCAGGCCCTCATGCAACTGGAGCAGAAAGAAGACCTGGCGCAATTCAAGCTCAAAAGCGCAAAGGTCAGCATCCAAGAGCGCCAAAAGCGTGGGCTCACCTGGTACCCCGTCACCATTACCAACGAAGACACCGGCTTTGGGGGCAAAGTGGTGCTGGAGTTGGAGCGCGCGCCTAGCCAGCAGGGCCTGCATTTGTTTCAAGTGGGAAGCAATGCGTCGCTGTTTGCCAATCTCCCGGGCCACTCGAAGGACGACCAGCCCACGCTCCCTGGTGTGATCACCAGCGTGCGGCGTAACAAGCTGTCGCTCACCACCAACAAGGCCGACTTGCCCGACTGGGTGCTTGATGGCTGCAAGCTGGGCATCGACCTCACCTTTGACGAAGTGAGTTACCGCGAGATGGAGCGCGCTTTGGCTGAGGTCACCCGCGCCCGTGGCGATCGGCTGGCCGAGCTACGCGATGTACTGCTGGGCGCGCAGCAACCGCGCTTTCGGGAGCCCAAGACCGACGACCTGCTCTACCCTAGCCCGCTGAACGAGTCGCAGCTGGCGGCGGTGCGCCATGTCGTCGCCGCGCAAGATGTGGCCATCATTCACGGCCCTCCCGGAACCGGCAAAACCACCACGCTGGTGCAAGCCATTCTGGAAACCACCCGGCGAGAGCGGCGGGTGTTGGTGTGCGCCCCCTCGAACACGGCGGTAGACCTGCTCACCGAAAAGCTGGCCGAGCGCGGCGTCAACGTGATCCGCCTGGGCAACCCCAGTCGCGTGTCAGAGCTGCTGTTAAAGCACACCCTCGATGCCCGGGTGATGGCCCATGGCAGCTACAGCAAGATGCGGGCGATGCGCCAAACTGCAGACCAGTACCGCGAAACCGCCAGCGAATACGTTCGCAACTTTGGCTTTGAGCAACGTCAGCAGCGCCGGCTGCTGAAAGAAGAGGCGCGCGCGCTGTATCAAGCGGCTGACGATTTGGAGCGCTTTATGACCGACGACGTGCTCGACTCGGTGCAGGTCATCACCTGCACCCTGGTGGGCGCGGCCAACCGCAGCATCAGGCACCTCACGTTTGAGACTGTTTTCATCGACGAAGCTGCTCAGGCCGTGGAGCCCGGATGCTGGATACCGATTGCCAAGGGCGAGCGGGTGATCCTGGCTGGCGACCACCACCAGTTGCCCCCCACTGTCAAGAGCGAAAAAGCCGCCCGCGAAGGGCTGCGCGAGACCCTGTTTGAGAAGTGCATCAAACGCCACCCGACCACGGCGCGCATGCTCACGGTGCAGTACCGCATGCATGAGCACATCATGGGTTTTAGCTCTGAGCACTTCTACAACGGCCAGTTAGAGGCGCACCCTAGCGTGCGCCACGCCGACCTGAGTGCGTTCGACATGAGTTTCGCGTCCGAACAGCCTGTGGAGTTTCTCGACACGGCCGGTTTTGGCTTTTCTGAAATCACCATTCCCGAAAGTCGCTCCACCGCCAACCCGGAAGAAGCCGACCTATTGCTGAAGCGACTCACCCAATTACTAGCGCTGCACACCCCAGCCGACGATGAGTCAAAACGCCTCTCTATCGGCGTGATTGCGCCCTACCGTGCCCAGATCAACTATTTGAAAGACACCATCGAGGAGAGCGAGGCGCTTAGCGGCTTGTTGCAAAACCGCATATTGAGCGTGGGCACGGTCGATTCGTTTCAGGGCCAGGAGCGCGACATCATTGCTATCTCACTGACGCGCAGCAATAACCACGGAGAAATTGGCTTTCTGGCGGACATTCGCCGCATGAACGTGGGCATGACCCGCTCTCGCCGAAAGCTGTTGCTGGTGGGGGATTCGTCTACGCTGAGTAGCCATCCCTTTTTCAAGGAGCTGCTGACCTACGTGAAGCGCATTGGCGGCTATCGCACCGCGTGGGAAATCGTGGATTAGCTGGGCGCAAGCGCTTGATTTACTTGGCTGAGCGCATGGCTTGCGCCAATTCCGCGTGACCTTGGCGGACCAACTCATCTGCTGCATGGAGCCGGTCGCGGTCTTCCCGGTTTTGGCTCAGTTTGGCTTTGCCCTCCATGCGGGTGATGGTGATCTCTATCCCCACAATCGCTTTGAGCATTCCGTCGATGAACTCGGGGGCGGAGTCCCCCATCTTCCAGGGCTTGGGCTCTGTGGCCTCGTGGGTACGTGTGAGCCGACCCACCACACCGCGTACGAATTTCTCTTGGTCCTGCACCGCCAGCCGCCCGTGAACATGCACCACCTCGTAATTCCAGGTCGGCACTAACCGGTGTGTTTCGTGTTTGCTGGGGTACCAGTTGGGGGAGATGTAGCCCTCATCCGCGCGAAAAATCACCAGTACGTCTGCACCGTCTTTGCATTGCTGCCAGACAGGATTGGCCCGCGCCACATGGGCGGTGAGCACACCGCGCTCGGCGTGGAGTTCAAACGGAATATGGTTCGCATCCAACCCTTCAGGCGTCATAGTGACCAGAACCCCGAGCGGGTGCGCTTGGATGATCTTGTGCATGACGTCAGCGCTTTTGATAGCAAAGTGATCGGGGATGTACATGGTGTGAACTCGACTCTCAGGAATGTGACGTTGGAATTTTCAGGCTAATCTGGTTTGGCATAAACCGCCATTTTTGACGGAATAAACCGGGCAAGGCACTCCCTCAGTTTCTTTCTGAGAATCGAAATTGCTTTCTCCATTCCGTCGGTGCAATTCCAAATTGACGGCGGAAGTGCAATCGCAGTGACTCGACGGACCCGAATCCCGCTCGCTCTGCAACAAACTCCATGGATCCGCCGGTGGACTCCAAAAGCCGCTGGGCATAAGCCAGCCGCTCAGACAGCAACCACGACAAAACACCCATGCCCGTAAGCTGCTTGAACTGCCGGGTAAAGGTTCGCCGGCTCATGAAGGTGCGCTCAGCGAGGGCGTCTACGGTGTGAGCGAGGTGAAGGTTCTCACGAATCCAGTCAAACAAATCAGAGAGGCGGGAATTTGCGGGAGTAATGGGAATGGGTTGCTCGATGAATTGAGCCTGTCCACCCTGCCGGTGCGGAGAAACTACCAAACGCCTGGCCACACTATTGGCCACTTGTGAGCCATGCATTTGACGCAGCAGGTACAGGCAACAGTCGAGCCCCGCTGCCGTGCCGGCAGAGGTGACCACTCCACGATCTTCCACATAGAGCACATCGGCATCCAATTGAACCGCGGGATACCGCGCACCAAAGTCTTTGGCATAGGCCCAATGGGTCGTTACCTTGCGCCCGTCCAGCAAACCCGCTTCAGCCAAGACAAATGCGCCCAAGCAAAGGCCCACAATCTTCGCGCCGCGCTCGTGCGCAACATTCAAGGCTTTGAGCAGTGACTTCGGAGGACTTTCTGCGACATCACGCCAACTGGGCACGATGATGGTCGCGGCATGTTGCAGTGCCGACAGCCCATAACGAACGTCGATATCAAAACCTGCAGACGTGCGCAGCCTGCCTGACTCAGCGGCACAGACTTTGAAGTCGATCGGCGGACAACCCGGGTGACTCTCGCCGAACACCACGCACGGTGTGGCCAAGTGAAAGGGGCTGATCCGATCGAATGCAACGACTGCGATCGAATCGGTAGTAGTTTCAGGTTTCGGCATATTGGCCCAATCTTACTGATCATTGTCAAACGAGCCACTTAGCAACAGCAGCTTCCCTCGACAAAATTCCGGCCAACACAGAAACTTGTTGAGGGCTCCATGAAATATGAAACCACGGTCTACCCGGCGCTACCTTTGGTTGAGCAAATTCTCCAACCGTGGCGAACCCGCATAGGCCCTGATTTCGACGGATACAAAAACCACGTGTATCGCATGCTGCACTGCTGCTTTGCGCTGGCGCCGTGCACTTGCGAAGATCGCGAGAAACTCATCATCGCCGCCTGTCACCATGACATCGGCATTTGGTCTGACCATACCGTCGACTACCTGCCGCCCTCGATCCGGGAAGCAGTTGCATACCTCCATGCCCATCATCTGGGTGAATGGGAGGAGGAGATCACCTTGCTCATTGACCTGCACCACAAGGTGCGCGCAATCAAGGGCGACCTGGCCGAAAAGTATCCACTGCTGGAGGTCTTCAGGCGAGCAGACTTGGCCGACTTTTCTCTCGGGCTGATCTTGGGTGGCGTGCCCAGGCGCTACTTTGCGAACGTAAAACGCCAGTTCCCCAATGCAGGCTTTCACAAGATGCTGATCAAAGCTGCCGGGGGTTGGTTCGCCAAGCATCCGCTGTCACCACCACCCTTCATGAGGTGGTGATTTGCAGAGACCTTTGGAGATGTCTATTGCAACTATCTGAAACTCTTCATCGCGTCCAGGGTGCGATTGCTCCAAGTTTGGATCTAAAGCACCCTAAATACTGGCCAATACGAACACCATGTTCCAAATAGGCCTGTAGCGTAGGTGGAATATGCGCGAGTAGCTACTTTTTTGATAGCATATCAGCCCGCGGTGCCCGGTCAATCGCGGTCGCGATCCCGCGACCAAATGGCGGCGAAGGCCTTCAGCTTGGTCCATGGGCCCACGCGCTCTTCGGACAGCACATCCAGAAAATCTGACAAGCGCTTGGACTTGGCCATGGTGTATACCGTGAGCGCGATGGTGACCACAAACACGATGGCAAACACCAGCACCTTGCGGGACACAGGGGCATCCGCCTCGGCCAACAGGTTCATGCCCAAAAAGCCCGTAGTGATGGTGCCTATCAAACCCAGGATGGTGACCACTGTCAGGCGCACCACGGTGTTGGCCTGGCGGCGCAGGCTGTCAGCCTCCAGGTAATTGTTCATGTCGGCAATGCGCTCTTTGACTTCGGCGTATAGCGGGTCCAGCCCGAGGTGCTGCGCACACTTGGCAAACAATGCGCGGGTCTGGGCTTGCTCCGAGATCTCGTGAAACCAATAGCGGTGGGTAAAGCGCAAAAAGCTGGCAAAGGTGCTGCGGATGCTGCGCTTGAAGGTGCGCACGCTGCCGGGGTCGCTGATGTTGAGGTTGCGCAGCGTCTCAGCCAGCCGGTCTGAAAACATCAAGAGCGCGGCTTTCTGAAAGTGCGCAATCAAAAACAGCAAGAAATGCTGGTGCCGGAACTGCGCCAACACACCCCGATCCCGGCACGAGAAGAACTGGCTCTTGGCATCGCCCACCACGACCAGCGAGTGGCCGGTGCAGAGGTAGCGGGTGTAGGGCGCGGCGCCACCAGCGGTCCAGAACCGGTCGTAGCAATAGCGCTCCTCAAAGTCCTGCAGGTGGTCGTTGGCAAACGGCAGCGCAGCTTCGCCATCCGCACTGCCCGCACCGGTGACCAAGCCGAGCCGCACAAAATCGCTGCGACTCAGCGTCTGCGGGTCGTCTACGGCCAAGTAGCCGAGCAGGGGCATGCGGTAGTACTCGATCTGCCGGTAGCGCAATGGGCCCACCTGGTCCGAGTGGTCGCTCACCAGCGGCTGCAGCAGCCAATCCCAGTGGGCAGCAATGCGGGGCGCGCGGTGGCGGGCCACATGCGACATAAACAGATCGGGCTGGCCCGCATCCGACTGCGCCAGCACCTGGCCCTGTGCACCCAACCACTCCGCCTGGTGAAGGCAATGCTGCGCCTGCCCCTGCGTATCCCAGCCCGAGGGGTAGCCGCGGCCAAAGCGGTAGAGCAACTCTTGCGCATGCGTGAGCGGCAGGTTGTCGCCCGCCACCTCCACATTGAGTAGCACCAGGTCCAGATCCAAAAAGAAATACAGGTCGACGTGCACCACGCTCAGGGTGATGGGCTCCGCCCCGGGCCGTAACACCACCCGGACGGCGCTGACGTCGTGCCTGCGGAACACTCGCATGGGCGAGCCGTGCACCTGTCCGCCACCTTTTGCATGGCCCTCGCCATACAAAAAGCGCTGCACATAAGGCAAGAAGGTCACGAACTCGTTGTAGTGCCGCTCGTGGAAGTTGCAGGCGTCGCCGGTGTACTCGTCCACCACCTCGCGCCACGGACTGGCGTCGCCCATGGCGGACAAGATTTCCCACGGTTTGGCGTGCCTGCCCTCGCCCCCCCGCACCGGCATCAGCCGCAAGGGCCACAACAAAATTTGACCGAAATGGCGAACGCGGTGGGGTGCTTCAGGCGTGTGCATGGCGGTCAGTATCGCACTGGCTACAGCCGTTTGAAACCCCACGAATAGGGTTTGCCACTAGGGCGCCACGGCACCTTGGGTCATGTGTGGCATTGGCAGACAAGTCTTTTGAGGGCGCCACTTTTACGCTCCAACCTACCGCACTTCACCACCCTTTCGAGTGAAGAAGGTACCTGTAGGAGACACAACAACATGAATTCAAACTCAGCACTGGCACGCGTTCCCACTTACTGTGGGGCTTGCCTCATCTCGCTAGCAGCAGGGCATGCAATCGCCCAAGCTCCCGCAGTCAACCAACCGGCCGGACTCAACCTCGGAGTCACAAGCTTTTACGACGGCTTTTCAGGGGGCCCGGGCTGGGCGTGGCAAACCACGCTGCGCCACTCCAATGCCAACAAAATCGCGGGTGCCAACGGCGACGCAAGTCCAGTTTTCAAAGATCCCAGCATCCAGAGCGATGTGGTGATCAACCAACTCTCGTACGCCTCCACGCAAACCTACGGCGGATGGCGCCCCGCCCTGATGCTGATCGCGCCGGTGGTCTCGCTCAAAACCAGCTTTGGGGCGGGCCCCTCGTTGAAGAGCGGCGGCAGCGCTTTGGGTGACATCACCCTCGACGCCTCGCTACAAGGGGAGCCAGTGACCAATGCAGACGGCAAACCGGTGTTCGTGCAGCGTTTCGCGGCTTCCGTCATTCTGCCCACCGGCGAATACAAAAAGGATCTTGATATCAACCAAGGTTCGGGCTACGCATCTTTCAATCCCTACTGGGCTGCGACCCTGTTCCCGGCGCCCCGCTGGGAGCTGAGCTGGCGGGCGCACTACCTGCACAACTTGAAAAACGATTCGCCTGCTGCGAGTCGCCCCCAACAGATCAATGGCCAAACGGTTACCAACACCCAGGCCGGGGACGCTGCATGGGTCAACTTCGCGGCCTCTTATGCCGTCACGCCCGAGGTCAGCCTGGGCATCAACGGTTACTACTTTGAGCAGCTCAGCAATCACCGGGCCAATGGTGTGGAGCTGGCGGATTCACGCGAACGCGTGTTGGGTATCGGCCCCGGGCTGATGTGGCGGATCGACCCCAAAAAAGCGTTGTGGATCAACGCGTACACCGAGAGCATGGCGCGCAACCGCGCGGCCTCCGCCTTGAGCTTGCAAGTCCGCACGGTGTTTGCGTTTTGAGCGCTTGCTACACGCCCACCCGCTCTGACCACAAAAGGCACCCATGACACAACCCGCACTGGCGGCAACGCCGCAAGACCGCACAGATGCCCCTCCCCAACGGGAATGGCAAACACTCACGCTGATGGCGTTTGGATTTGCATTGGTGAATCTGGATCGCTTCATCATGTACCCCTTGCTACCCGTCATGGCCAGCGAGCTGGGATTTGACTACCAAGACCTAGGCCTGATCTCGGGCGCCGTCGCGCTGACCTGGGGGCTCTCTTCCATGGTGTTCGGCAGACTTTCGGACCGGCTCGGCCGGCGCGCTATTCTGGTGATGGCGGTGCTGGCATTTTCTGTGCTGTGCGGGGCCACCGGCCTGGCCATGGGCCTTATCAGCCTGTTGCTGATCCGTGCGGTCATGGGCATTTTTGAAGGCGCCTTTGTACCAGTCAGCATTGCTGCTGTCGTTGAGGCCAGCCCGGCACGGCGCGTGGGCAGAAACACAGGCATCCAGCAGCTGATGGCGCCTTTGATCGGCAGTGCGCTTGCCCCGGTGTTGGCCATACAACTGTTGCAAGGCTTGCCCTCATGGCGCTGGGTGTTTGCCGTAACCGCATTGCCGGGTTTGGTGTGTGCGTGGCTGATTTACCGGTATTACAACGATGCGGCAAGAATCCGGCCCAACAGCCCGCCCCCGGCACCGGTTTCCATCCACACGGTGTTGCGCTTCCCCAATGTGGCTTTGTCCAGTGCAGGCTTTTGCTTCTGGTTGGCACCGGTGGTGGTCTTTAGTGCGCTGATGCCCAGCTACCTGACCGACTTTTTGCACCTAGAACTCCAGCACATGGGCCTGGTCATATCGATGATCGGCTTGGGTGGCGCGGCGGGCATGCTGGTACTCCCTACCCTTTCTGACCGCTTGGGCCGCAAAACCATGATGGTGATGTGTCTGGCCGCCTCCATGGTGCCTACCTGGCTTTTCATGCGCACAGGGGCTGAACCCCTGCAGCTCGCAGTATTGATGTTCGCAGCCACCTTCTTCTTCTCAGGAAGCTTGGCGATGGTGCATTCCATCACCGCAGACAACGTACCTGCGCCACACATCTCCACCGCCACGGGCTTCATCGTCGGCATTGGCGAAATTGTGGGTGGTGCATTGGCACCGGCCATCGCCGGCGGTCTGGCCAAAGCGTTCGGTATCCCCGTCATCCTTCCATTCACCCTCGGCTGCCTGGCACTTGGTTTGATCTTTGCCCTGTTGCTGCGCAGCCCCATTCAAAGCCTGAAATGACCCTTACCTCTCTATTCATTGATAACGAAAACGTTACCGCGCAAGACCAACGCACCTTTGAACGACGGAACCCCGTCTCCGGGCAACTTGCCTCCACCGGCGTGTGCGCTTCGCCAAAGGACGCTGTGCGCGCTGTGGAGGCCGCGAGCCGTGCCTTTGGCGCATGGTCGGCGACAGGGCCAGGCGAGCGCCGGGCACTCCTGAACAAAGCGGCGGATGCGCTGGAAGCTTTGCGCCCTGCGCTCGTCAAGGCGATGAAAGATGAAACTGGCGCCAGCACACTGTGGTGCCAGTTCAATGTCTCCACAGCAGTCGGCATCGTGCGGGAAGCCGCCGCCATCACGACCCAGATTTCCGGACAGGTCATTCCGTCAGACCTGCCGGGGAACATTTCTATGGCCATGCGCCAACCAGCGGGGGTGGTGCTGGGCATTGCACCGTGGAACGCACCGGGGATTTTGGGTGTGCGCGCGATTGCAACCCCATTGGCGTGCGGCAATACCGTCATCCTGAAGGGCTCCGAGATTTGTCCAGCCAGCCACCGCCTGCTCGTCGACGCATTCCACCATGCCGGTTTTGCGCCCGGGGTAGTGAACTTCATCATCCACGCCCCAGAAGATGCAGGCACCGTGGTGTCGGCGATGATTGCGCACAAGGCGGTACGTCGGGTCAACTTCACCGGATCCACCAAGGTGGGAAAAATCATCGGTTTGAAGTGTGCCGAACACCTGAAACCCGCACTGTTGGAATTGGGTGGCAAAGCGCCCTTTGTGGTGCTCGACGACGCGGACCTCGATCAAGCGGCGGAGGCGGCCGCTTTCGGCGCATTCATGCACTCCGGCCAGATCTGCATGTCCACAGAGCGGTTCGTAGTGGACGCCTCGGTGGCCGATGCGTTTTGCGAGCGCCTGACCGCCAAAGCCACCGCGTTGCGCCCAGACACGACGAGCTCTGCCATTGCATCTGTGGTGGATATGTCCACCGTGCTCCGGTGCAATGCCTTGATTGATGATGCGCTGGCAAAGGGCGCCACGCTGCTATGTGGTGGTCGAGCGAACTCCACCTTGATGCAGCCGACCTTGCTGGACCATGTAACGCCTGAGATGCGGATTTACCAGGAGGAGTCGTTTGGCCCGGTCAAAGGCATTGTCCGGGTACAGGGCGAAGACGAAGCCGTTCGCTGTGCCAACGACAACGAGTATGGCTTGTCTGCTGCGGTTTTCGGACGGGATGCGGCCCGCGCCTTGCGCGTCGCGCGTCGCGCAGCGCATTGAATCCGGCATTTGCCACGTCAACGGACCCACTTTGCATGACGAACCGCAGATGCATTTCGGAGGGGTGAAGAACAGCGGCATCGGCCACTTCGGCGGCCAGTCGGGGATAGACGCCTTTACCGAGCTGCGCTGGGTCACGCTACAGACCACACCACGCCACTATCCGTTTTGACACTTTCTCTCTGAAGAACGAATCCGATTTACCAACTTATTTGTACAAAAAAACAAGCCATGTGGTCTACCCCCAACCCGTTTTTAAATGGCCCCTTTGAGCCCTTACGCAATGCCTATGTAGTCTCCGATCTGCATGTGGAAGGCCACATTCCACCGGAGCTCAGCGGATCGCTTTACCGCACTGGCTCGAACCAGCATTTCCGCCCTGTGGATGTAGACCATTTCCATTGGTTCGATGGAGATGGCATGGTGCATGCCTTCCACCTGAAGGATGGCCGGGCCAGCTACTGCAACCGCCTGGTCGAAACCGATGGCCTGAAGGTCGAGCGCGCAGCAGGACGCGCACTCTACAACGGCATCAGCGGACACTCGGACAAACCCCAAGAGGCGTTGCCGGAGGGCGCGCCGCGCATCAAGTCAGTGGCAGGAATCAATGTGATCTCGCTGGGCGGCAAGGTTCTTACCATGCATGAGATTGACCCCTACTACTGGGATCTGGATCCGCGCACCCTAGAGACCCGCGGCAAGTTTGATTTCGGTGGCTCCTTTGAAACCATGCTGACCGCCCACCCCCATACCGATCATCACACAGGCGAGATGTTGTTCTATGCCCATGACAACGAAGCCCAAACACTGGATTGCTTCGCCACTGATATGGCAGGGCAGGTCCTGTCCCGCCATCGGGTGGCCTTACCTTTCAAGCCGTGGATTCATGACTTTGCGTTCACAGAGAACTTTTACGTTTTTATGTTCGGTCCAATACGGACTCAGCCCTATGCCGAGCATCTGATACCGATGGGCCGAAGTGCACTGAGCTTTGAGTCCGGAGCACATACCCGCTTTTTGCTGGTGCATAGGGAAACCGGCGTGAGCCGCTGGCTGGAGAGTGACCTGTTCATCACTCTGGGGCACTACCTGAACGCGCATGAGGTGGAGGGCCAAATTGTGATCGATGCATCTGTCACCCGGACGTTGGACCCCGCCTTCGCAGGCCGGGTTGAAGACTTCTACCCCTTCCCCCTTGTAGACGCGCCCTCGCCTTTCTCAGGCCCGGAGTTACATCGCATGGTGCTGGACATTGTGACCGGCTCAGTCAGCACCACGCGGATCGGCGAATTCAACGCAGAGTTTGTCCGACCCAACGAAAAGGTCATGGGTCGCCCCCATCGCTATGGCTACATGACAGGCATTCATCAACCCGGCTCCCAGACCCGCGGGTTCAACTGCATCATCAAGCACGACTACCTGACCGGGGTCAGCCACTTCCAACATTTGAGCGGCGGTTACGACATGACCCCGGGCGAGGTCATCTTCGTGGCCAAACAGGGCGCAAAGGCTGAAGATGAGGGCTGGGTGATGGTGGTCTGGTGGGATCCGGTGCGCAACGCGAGCGAGCTGGTCATCCACGATGCGCAGGACTTTGAGGGCGCGCCTATCGCCCGAATCCGGCTGGACCACCACATTCCATTGGGTTTCCACGGGAACTGGATTCCCGGCTGAGCCTCACGGTTGGGATCGATAGAGCTTGGGCGACACGCCCACGCTCTTTTTAAACATCCGGCTGAAATGGGAGGAGCTGGAAAAGCCCCATGCCAAGGCAATCTCGGTGATGGACAGGCTGTCGTTGCCGGGGTTGCGCAAAGCACTTGCGCACTCCGCTATCCGTCGATGCCAGATGAAATCCATGGCCGACCCTACTGGCTCTTCTGAAAAGGCGCGATAGATGCTGCGCACGGAGCAAGCGCATCCCTGTGCAATCGTGCCGGGCGAGAGCTCGGGGTCCGCCAAATGGTTTTCGATAAACGCTTTGATACGCAGCAGATGTGCCCCTTGGTGCTGTTCGCGTGCAAGGTCATCTTTGAACTCTTGCAGCGCATTCCACGCCATGCCGGAGATGGCATCCAGCAGCGTGATGGTCGCGTGTGAAGGGACACGATCAAATTGCCGATAAGCTTCGCCGAGTATGGTCTGGACCAATCGCGAGGTGCCACTGCGACCATCGCAGCGCCTTGCACTGCCCCGGGCAATCAAGTCAACCAACGTTGCATCGTCCGGTCTGGGGAGCGTGAGCACAAGCTGGTCACAACCCGAGGGGTTGTGGAGCGCGAAGGGCCGTCCGGTATCCAGTAGACACCAGTCCCCCGGTTCGAGTTGTCCGGTTCTCCCGTTTTGCTCAAAAAACGAGACTGCCTTCTGCTGCATTACCAGCATCAAGGGACCGGCCTGAACCTCGCCGCGCCGCACTACTGGCCTGACAAAACGGTGGGGGGCAGCCACAAGACGGCACAAATGGGCACCACCCATGGCGCCGTACTCAAGTGTCCCAGTGAAAGGTGAGCCGCCCTCCGGCTCCCAGTGGCCGGGGTCGTGATCCAATTCTTCACCCAAGTTTTGCCCCAGGTGTTTGCTGACCAAATGGCGCCATTGGGGCAGCCGTTCGGCCGGGTTCAAGGTGTTAACGGAGATATAGGCACGGCTGGGCATGTCTGAGCCTTTCCAAGTAAACCGGGGCGTCTTGACGACGAACTCGCTGGGATTGTGGCCGAACGAGTCCGCCGCACCTTCAACTGCGTGCCCGCAGAATGTTGGCGAAATATGCGCTCAACCCATCCCGGGCATCGAGGGGAAGGATATGGCCTACGTATTGATCGGGGCGAACAATGACGATGCAGCCATTTGCCCTGTCAATCTGCCGCATGTCAAAAATGTCTCCGGCCCGGGTAGCGTCGGCACAAAAGACTTTTTCATAGTCGCACAGTCCCAAGCGGCCCACGTGGGGGCGCAGCAGTGCGGGCATGGCGGTGTAGTCCAATGCGCGGAAACCCTGTTGGAACACCGCGCGCACATCAATCACGGCATCGATATCTTCACCGGTCGCCGTAAAGCGGCATATGGGCGACGCCGCGTCATTTTGCAGCCAGCTGCACAGAGCATCGACCGCGCCTCCGTGGGTGCCGGTATCGTTGGCGGGTGCGAAGATGAATAGCCGGAACCGCGCATCCGCATCCACGCAATGGCCCAGGTGCATGGGTTTGGCATCCGCCAGACGGACCACGGGGGCAGAGTGAAAACGTTTGCCGATTTCAAAGCCTTTGGCAAGGTGCTGATGTAACTGCGCTCCGGTGAGCAGACCGGGTTCATATTGCACGGTCAGGCCACAAGTAAACGGGAGGTTGTTCACAAACTCACGCGCCACACGAGGCAAACCGTCAGTGACGGTATCTGGCGCTTTAGAGCCCACGACACGTGCCCACTTGTGGTCAAACTCCACCAAGCCTTGCGCCGCCGCGCGCCGCTCCCCCGAGTAGCTGTGGAGCAAGGCCGGGTCTGCACGCCCGGTGAGTACCGAAATCAGTTTCCACCCGAGATTAAAGGTATCGCCCATAGAGACGTTCATCCCCTGGCCTGCTTTGGGACTATGGGTGTGGCAGGCATCGCCCGCCAGCATGACGCGAGGGGTACGGGTCGCCAACTGGTCAGCCGGTACGTCATCAAATTTGTCGGTCAACCGGTGTCCGATTTCATAGATGGACCACCAGACGACGTCTTTCACATCCAGTTTGAAAGGCTGAAAAATACGCTGTGCTTTGGCAATGATGTCGTCCGCGCCCATACCGCGGTCCGCAACGCGCTCATGTTCCCCCAAGGCGTCCAGCTCCACGTACAGGCGAACCAAATGGCCGCCTTCGCGCGGCAACACCATCAGGATGCCCGCATCTTGGGAGCGCACAAACGACTTCATGCGCCAATCCGGAAAATTGGTTGTGGCCAAAAGATCCATCACCCCCCACGCATGGTGCGCCGCATCGCCGTGCAAGGTGCCACCAATGGCTTTGCGCACACTGGAGCGTGCACCATCGCAACCAATGACATAGTTGGCTCTCAGCTGGGTGGTCTGCCCTAGGCGTGCCAGGTCGGTGTGCTCCAGGGTCACGGTGACAGGGTAGTCTTTGGCATTGGGGTCGATCTCCAGATCCACGACCTTTAAGCCATAGTCGGGCTCCAGCTTCGTCGGGCCATCGCGCATGAGGTCCAGAAACATGTCGTGCACCCTAGCCTGGTTGAGCAACACGTGTGGCATTTCCGAAATGCCATCAGGCACGTCTTGGACCCGTGCGACGCGCTCAAGCAAGCTTTCAGCTCCGGCGGCCCAGAAGGTCGTTTCATTGATCCACACCGACTCCCGCATGACTTTCTCGGCGAATCCAAAGGCTTGGAACATTTCCATCGAACGTACGCTGATGCCATCTGCCTGGCCCTTCTCCATGGGTCCAAATTTAGGCTCCACGAGCATGGTCCGGATGCTGGGCTCGCGCGCTAATTGCGCTGCAAGGCACAGGCCGGCCGGTCCGGAACCGGCGATTAACACGTCAATGGTCTCGGGTAGCGGATCACCGGCTCGCCGATGACCGGGCGCTGCTGCAAAGACGTTAGGGTCGCCGGGATTGAATCCGTGGGTGTGGTACTGCATGTTGTCTCCTCGTAAGCAAATGCCATCCATAAAAATGATATGCATGCATATGATATTTATACATATTATTTTTGTCAACGGACGTGGCAAGAGCGCTTAAGCTCAACACAACGAAAGAAAACGGAGAAATACATGGATGTGAGCAAAGTCGCCGGCCATTTGATCCGGCGGTTGCATCAGCAGTCTGTTCAGGTCTTCCAAGCGCAGACTCAGGCAGCAGGCTTTGACCTGACCTCGGTGCAATTTGCAGCGCTCAATGCCATCGCTGAACAGCCAGACATTGACCAGGCCAGTTTGGCCACTGCCATCAGTTTCGACCGCGCCACGATTGGGGGTGTGATTGAGCGCTTGGAGCGCAAAGAGCTTGTGCAGCGCGTGGTGTGCACCCAAGACCGCCGCGCGCGGCGGCTACGCCTAACGCCACAGGGAGAACAGCTTCTTACCGCCTGCCGCCCTGTGGTGGATGCCCTTCAAGCCGATATCCTCGCGCCACTTGCGCCCGATGAACGCGAGGTATTTCTCCGCCTTGCCAGCAAAGCCCTGGGATTGAGCTGATATCCCTAGCGGGATCACTGGCTCGGCAAAGGGCAACGACTTAAGCCGTAGTCCACAACTTTGGCAGTCCGGTGAGCGGCGCCAACAAGCGCGCTACGTGGCCACCACGCACCAGTTGCATCGCATGCTCCATATCGGGCGCTAGATACCGGTCCACATGGTGGGCAGCGATGTCTTTGCGCAGCAGTGCGTGCACCTCTTCCAGAATGGGCGAGCTGGTCAGCGGGCGCAAAAATTCGATGCCTTGTGCGGCCGCCAGCAACTCAATGCCGAGGATGTGCGCTGTGTTGTGGATCATGTTTTGCAAACGGCGTGCCGCAAACGTGGCCATGGACACATGGTCTTCCTGGTTAGCGCTGGTGGGCAGGCTGTCCACACTGGCGGGATGAGCCAGCGATTTGTTTTCAGACGCCAGTGCCGCGGCCGTCACGTGCGCAATCATGAAGCCACTGTTCAGGCCTGCATCGGCCGTCAGGAAAGGCGGCAGGCGCGACACGCTGCTGTCGATCAACATGGCAATGCGGCGCTCGGCAATCGCGCCCACTTCGGCAATGGCCAGAGCCATGCCATCGGCCGCCAGAGCTACGGGTTCGGCATGGAAGTTGCCACCTGAAATCATCGCCCCGTCTTCGGGGAAGACGAGGGGGTTGTCGGTGACGGCGTTCGCTTCAATCAGCAGCACGCGGGCCGCGTGGCGCAATTGGTCCACGCAGGCGCCCACCACCTGTGGCTGGCAGCGCAGGCAATACGGGTCTTGCACGCGGTCATCGCCCTCGGCGTGGCTGGCGCGGATGGCGCTGCCCTTGAGGAGTTCACGGTAGTACTGGGCCACATCGATCTGGCCGGGCTGACCGCGCACCGCATGGATGCGCGGGTCAAATGGGCCATCGCTGCCACGGGCAGCGTCCAGCGTGAGTGCGCCAATGACCAGTGCAGCCTCCAACACCGGCTCAAAAGCCAGCAAGCCGTGCAAGGCCAGCGCGGTGGACGTTTGTGAGCCGTTGATCAGGGCCAGACCTTCTTTGGCTTCCAGCGTCAACGGCGCAATGCCAGCGGCTTGCAGGGCCTGCAGTGCGGGCACACGCTTGCCGTCCACCAGCATGTCGCCCTCGCCCATCAATGCGAGCGTCATGTGCGATAGCGGCGCCAAATCGCCCGAAGCGCCCACCGAGCCTTGCGAGGGCACGCAAGGCACCAGGCCTGCGTTGTGCACCGCCAGGATGGTGTCCACCACCACCTCGCGGCAGCCAGAGTAGCCGCGCGCCAGACTGGCGGCCTTGGTGGCCATCATCAGCCGCATGATGGGGGCCGCCAGCGGCTCGCCCACGCCCACGCTGTGGCTGCGGATCAGGTTGCGCTGCAGGGTGTCCAACTGGTCTTTGTCGATGCGCTTGTTCGCCAACTTGCCAAAGCCGGTGTTCACGCCATAGACCGGCGCGTCGCCATCAGCGGCGGCCTTGACCAGTGCATGGGCGGCGCGGATGTTGACGCGGGCGGATTCGGGGAGGCTCAGCTGGCACACGCCGGCGTGGATCAGGCCGAGTTCGTCCAGCGTGATCTTGCCGGGGTTAAGAACGAGAGAGGTCATTGGTATGTCCAGAGTAAGTGTCTTTGTTCAGGGACACCGCAGAACCGGCTTTGCCGGGCTGCTGGTGTCGTCCCCTTGAGGAGAAGCGCCAAAGGCGCTCAGGGGTGTTTCTTAACCTTTCAACATGGGCAGGTTCATACCTTGCTCGCGTGCGCATTGCTTTGCAATCTCATACCCGGCATCTGCATGGCGCATCACGCCGGTGCCGGGGTCGTTCCAAAGCACGCGCTCCAGGCGTTTGGCAGCTGCGTCTGTGCCGTCGGCCACAATGACCACGCCGCTATGTTGGCTGTAGCCCATGCCCACGCCACCGCCATGGTGCAAGCTGACCCAGGTGGCGCCGCCGGCGGTGTTGAGCAAAGCATTCAACAAAGGCCAGTCGCTCACTGCGTCCGAGCCGTCTTGCATGCTTTCGGTCTCGCGGTTGGGTGATGCGACCGAGCCGCTATCCAGGTGGTCGCGGCCGATGACGATGGGGGCTTTGAGTTCACCGTTTTTCACCATCTCGTTAAAGGCCAAGCCGGCGCGGTGGCGCTCGCCCAAGCCGATCCAGCAGATGCGTGCAGGCAGGCCCTGGAAGGCAATGCGCTCGCCCGCCATGTCCAGCCAACGGTGCAGGTGCGCGTCTTCGGGGAACAACTCTTTCATCTTCGCGTCCGTTTTGCGGATGTCTTCCGGGTCGCCACTCAAGGCCACCCAGCGGAACGGGCCCTTGCCGCGGCAGAACAAGGGGCGCACATAGGCAGGCACAAAGCCGGGGAAGTCAAAGGCGTTCTTAACGCCCTGGTCCAGCGCCACCTGGCGGATGTTGTTGCCGTAGTCCACGGTGGGAATGCCCATGGCCTGGAAGTCCAGCATGGCCTGCACGTGCACCGCGCAGCCCTGTGCAGCCGCTTGACGCAATGCGGCGTGTTGGGTGTCGTCCGCCTGCGCGGCGCGCCACTGCTCTACAGACCAACCGGGTGGCAGGTAGCCGTGCACCAGGTCGTGTGCGGAGGTCTGATCGGTGACCATATCGGGGCGCGTGCCGCCGGCGCGTGCGCGGCGCACCATCTCGGGCAGCAGCTCGGCGGCATTGCCCAGCAGGGCTACCGACACGGCCTTGCCTTCAGCCGCATAGCGGGCCATGCGTTGCAGCGCGTCGTCCAGATCGGTGGCTTGCTCGTCCACATAGCGGGTCTTGAGGCGGAAGTCGATGCGGCTTTGCTGGCACTCGATGTTGAGGGACGAGGCCCCGGCAAAGCTGGCCGCCAGCGGCTGCGCACCGCCCATGCCGCCCAGACCGGCCGTCAAAATCCATTTGCCCTGCAGATTGCCACCAAAGTGCTGCTTGCCGGCTTCCACAAACGTCTCATAAGTGCCTTGCACGATGCCCTGACTGCCGATGTAAATCCAGCTGCCGGCTGTCATCTGGCCGTACATCATCAGGCCCTTTTTATCCAGTTCGTGAAAGTGCTCCCAGGTCGCCCACTTGGGCACCAGGTTGGAGTTGGCAATCAACACACGCGGCGCATCCGCATGACTGCGGAACACGCCCACCGGCTTGCCGCTTTGCACCAGCAGGGTTTCGTCTTCATTCAAGTTGCGCAGGCTCTCCAGGATGGCATCAAAGCATTCCCAGTTACGTGCCGCTTTTCCGATACCGCCGTAGACCACCAGCGCATCCGGGTCTTCTGCCACCTCAGGATCCAGGTTGTTTTGCAGCATGCGGTAGGCGGCTTCGGTGAGCCAGTTCTTGCAATGCAGGGTGGTGCCGTGGGGCGCGCGCACAGGCCGGGCTTGGGAGGGTGCAGACATGGTCGAACTCGCTTTCAACAAAAATTCAATGTCGCGGAGTCTACTTGTCTAGACATGCCTATGCAACTACAATTTGCTGATGGTTTCTACCAACTCCACTCCTTCAGGCGCCTCAGCGCCCTACACCCACGTCAAAAACTATTTGATGGAAGGCCTGTCTCAAGGCCGCTGGACGCCGGGCAGCCAGATGCCCTCCGAGTCCGAGCTGGTGCAGCAGTTCAAGGTCAGCCGCATGACGGTGGGCCGCGCCATCCGCGAGTTGCAAGCCGAAGGCTTTGTGACCCGGGTACAAGGCGTGGGCACCTTTGCGGCGCACCTGGCGCGGGTGTCGTCCACCCTCACCATCAAAGACTTGCATGAAGAAATTGCCGCCCGTGGCCACCAGCACCAGGCACGGGTCGTGCTGTCACGCGAGGAGCTGGCGGTGGAGGGCTTGGCCCAGCAACTGGGCCTGCCGCTGGGGGGGCCGGTGTTCCACACCCTGATCGTGCACTCTGAGAACGGCGTGCCGCTGCAGTGCGAAGACCGCTATGTGAACCCCGCCTGCGCGCCCGACTATTTGGGTGTGGACTTCAGCCAGACCACGCCCACCCACTACTTGCTGGAAGTCGCCCCCTTGTGGGAGGCGCAGTACTCCATTGAGGCCGGCCCACCCAGCCCGCAAGAAGCGGAGTTGCTGGGCATCACCCCGCAGGACCCCTGCCTCATCATCGTTCGTCGCACCATGAACCGCGATGTACCCATCACCTTGGCGCGCCTGGTGCACCCAGGCACCCGCTACCAGATTCAAGGCCAGTTCAAGCCATGACGCTGCGCCTCATCCACGCACAGGAATGCGCACCCCAACCCTGGCGCAACGGTGGCGGCCAGACCCGCGAGCTGCTGGTGTGGCCGCCCGAGGCCGACTGGCAACTGCGTATCAGCCGTGCCGACATTGCAGCTGATGGCCCTTTCTCTCCCTTCCCCGGTGTGCAACGCTGGTTCGCCGTTTTGGAGGGCCCAGGAGTTGCGTTGGCGCTACCCGTGCCGCAGACTTTGCGTGCCGGCGATGCGCCGCTGGAATTTGACGGTGCCGCTGCACCCGACTGCCGCCTGCTGGACGGCCCCACCCAAGACCTGAACCTGATGACGCGGCAAGGCCGAGGCTACATGCAGGGAGTCATTGAGGGGCAACCTTGGCATAGCCTGCTAGCTATGCGCGGCCTGTACAGCACCGGCGCCGGCACATGGAGCAACGGCGCACGCCAAGTGCAAATTAGCGCCCACACCCTGCTGTGGGACGAGTCGCCCGACACCGCCCCGTGGACGTTTACGCCAGACGCCAGCACAAAGTCCACGCACGGCGCACCGGCCTACTGGCTGGGCTTTACCCCACACATATCGGATGGAGCCACACCATGAGCCTTACCCACACCGGCACCACACTTTGGCACCACGCCCGCATCGCCAGCCTGCATGGCCGCGCACCCTGGGGGTGGCAGGAAGACGGCGCACTGCTGACCCGTGGGGAACACATCGTCTGGTGCGGCCCGCAATCTGACTTGCCTGCCGAACACAAGCAAAGCATCACGCAAGAGGTAGATTTGGATGGTGCCTTGGTCACTCCTGGCCTGGTGGACTGCCACACCCACTTGGTTTACGGCGGCGACCGCGCAGCCGAGTTCGAGATGCGCTTGCAAGGCGCCAGCTACGAGCAGATTGCGCAGGCCGGCGGCGGCATACGCTCCAGCGTGGCCGCCACCCGTGCCGCCAGCGAGGCCACCTTGCTGGCAAACGCCACCCGCCGCGCGCGCAGCCTGATGGCCGAGGGGGTCACCACGATTGAGATCAAGTCCGGCTACGGCCTGAGTCTGGAGGACGAAGCCCGCTGCCTGCGCGTTGCGCGCACCTTGGGCGAGCGCCTGCCCTTGAGCGTGCGCACCACCTACCTGGGCGCCCACGCTGTGCCCTCCGAATTTGCCGGCCGCAGCGACGACTATGTGGATGCCGTTTGCGCCTGGATGCCCGAGCTGTATTCCCGAGGGCTGGTCGATGCGGTGGACGCGTTTTGCGAAACCATAGGCTTCACCCCCGCCCAAACGCGCCGCGTGTTTGAGGCGGCTCGCGCCTTGGGCCTGCCCGTCAAACTGCATGCCGAGCAGCTCAGTGACCAGGGCGGCGCGGCACTGGCGGCCGAGTTCGGTGCCCTGTCCTGCGACCACCTGGAGCACCTCAGCGTTGACGGCATACGCGCCATGCAAGCGGCCGGCACGGTGGGTGTGCTTCTGCCCGGCGCCTATTACTTTTTGCGTGAAACCAAGCTCCCGCCGATGGACGCCCTGCGCGCCCACGGCGTGCCCATGGCGATTGCCACCGACCACAACCCCGGCACCTCGCCCGGCTTGTCGATGCTGCTCATGCTCAATATGGCCTGCACCTTGTTCCGCCTGACGCCCGAAGAAGCTCTGCGTGGCGCTACGGTGAACGGTGCGCGAGCTCTGGGCCTGCACGACCGGGGCACCCTGGCCGCCGGCCAGCGGGCCGACTTCTGTGTGTGGAACCTGGACCACCCCCGCGAACTGGCCTACTGGTTCGGCCACAACCCTTGCCGCCGCACCATCGTGGGCGGACTGGAGCGCACCCTGTGACACAAGCTAACCCCCAACCTATCCACCACCCCACCTTTACTCTCACGCCCGGCAGCAGCCCGCTGCTGGTGAGTTTTCCACATGTGGGTACCGAGATTCCCGACGCCATTCGCAGCCGCCTGGTGCCCCGCGCTCATGCGGTAGAAGACACCGACTGGCACCTCGAGGCCCTTTACGCCTTTGTGCGGGACATGGGTGCTGGCACCCTCGTCCCGCGCCATGCACGCTATGTGGTGGACCTGAACCGTCCGCCCGAAAACGCGCCCATGTACCTCGGCGTGAATAACACCGAGCTGTGCCCCACCCGCTTCTTTAATGGAGAGCCGCTGTACCTGTCGGGTCAAGAGCCCACCGAATCCGAAGTCGCCCAGCGCGTGACGGACTATTGGAGCCCTTATCACGACGCGCTAAGCGGCGAGCTGCAGCGCCTACGCACGCTGCATGGCCATGCGGTGCTGTTTGATGCGCACAGCATTTGCTCAGTGCTGCCCTGGCTGTTTGAAGGCCGCCTGCCGGACCTGAACCTTGGCACCGTGAATGGCAGTAGCGCCTCACCAGATTTGCGCGAGCTGCTATCAAAAGTATTGCAAGGCCAATCAGAGTTCACGCAGGTGGTGGATGGCCGCTTCAAAGGCGGCTACATCACCCGCAACTACGGCCGCCCCGCAGAACAGGTGCACGCCATCCAGCTGGAAATGTGCTGGCGCTGCTACATGGCTGAGGAGCCGCCCTACACCCTGGTACCTGATCGCGCCGCCCGGGTACTACCCGTTTTGAAAGCGCTGGTGCGCACCATGACCGACTGGAGGCCCGCATGAGCGAGCACGTATTTTGGGCGCCGCAGGCTTGGGTGAATGGCCGCTGGGAAAACGAAGTTTGCCTGGAAGTTGATGCACGCGGCCACTGGGCAGCCATCACCGCCGGCATCACTCCGCCACCGGCCCACGCCACCGTGCTCAGGGGCCCGGTGTTGCCGGGTATGGTCAATGCACACAGCCACGCTTTCCAGCGCGCATTTGCCGGGCTCGCCGAGCGGCGCGAATCCGCGGCGGATGACTTCTGGTCCTGGCGTGACCGCATGTACGGTGTGGCCCTGCGCATCACCCCGGCCCAGCTGCGCGCCGTGGCGGCTCAGCTCTATGTAGAGCTGCTGCAAGGCGGCTACACGCAGGTGTGTGAGTTTCATTACCTGCACCACCAAGAAAACGGCCAACCCTATGCCGACGAGGCCACTATGGCGTGGGCGGTGGCCGATGCAGCCCACGATGCGGGCATGGGCCTCACCGTATTGCCCGTGCTGTACGAACGCGCCGGCTTTGCACAACCCGCACTACGGCCTGACCAGCGCCGCTTTGCCGGCACCCCCGAGTTCATCGCACGCCTTCATCGCAAAGTGCAGGCGGCGGGGCGCCCGCTGGTGAATGCAGGGGTTTCCATTCACTCGCTGCGCGCGGCATCGGCCGAATCCATCGCGGCACTGTTGGCCCAGGTCGGTGATGCAGATGTGCCCATCCACATCCATGTTGCGGAGCAAATGCAAGAGGTGCGCGACTGTGTGTCGGCCACCGGTTTGCGCCCCATCGCCTGGCTGGCGGAGCACCAAAAAATGGATGCCCGCTGGCAACTGGTACACGCCACCCACACCGAGCAAGCCGAAATCGATGCGGTAGCCCGCACTGGCGCAGGCATTGTGATTTGCCCCAGCACCGAGGGCAACCTCGGCGATGGCTTTGCCGATCTGCCCGCGTGGCTCTCAGCCGGGGTGCCCATGGCAGTGGGCTCAGACAGCCATGTGAGCCGCCAATGGGCGGAGGAATTGCGCTGGCTCGAATACGGCCAACGCCTGCGCCTGCAACAGCGCAACGTAGCCGCCCTCCCCGGGCATCAGCCCTCCACAGCCGCACGCTTGTTGAACCAGGCGATCAGCAGCGGCGCAGCAGCAGCAGGCTTCAAGCAATGGGGCCTGCAGCCAGGTGCAAGAGCAGACATGGTCGTGCTTAATATGAAAACCCCGGGCTTGCTGGGTATTCCGCACACACACACGCTGGATGCCTTGGTGTTTGCCTGCAATCACGCGGCAATCGATGAGGTCTATGTGGCGGGTAAGCGGCAGGTCAGCCGTGGCGTGCACCATGAACAATCAGTGATTGCAGAAAACTTCAAATCCACTATGCTGGAGCTGTTGAGATAACAATAATCAGTGACTTCGTTGGGTCGGGAGCTTCAGCAAATCTAACGTAGGAGTCAACATGGGTTTTTTGAACCGGTGGAGCGTCAAAGCGCGGCTAAGTTTCGGTTACGCGGTCATGACCCTCATCGTGGTCTTGATTGCAGTAGAGGGCCTGATTGCCCTCTCCAATGCCAAGTCAGACTTCGAGCGACAGGTATTCCAGCTCAACAAGCTCACCCAGCTCAGCAACCAAACCCTCGATGCGACCAATGCCCGCGCAGTAGGTGCGCGCAACCTGGTGATCAGCACGCCGCAAGCCGGTATTGAGCGTGACAAGGCGGCGATTGAGAAGGCGCATGCAGACGTCCAAAAGCATATTGCGGACATTGACAGCATGCTCGCCCAAGACAACTTCAAGGGCAGTGAACTCGCCCGTACCTTTGAAGCCGTGAAGAAAACCGAGGCGGTATACGGCCCAGTCGCGCTGGAGATCACCGCATTGGGCGTGGCCGGCAAACGTGAAGAGGCGATTGCAGGCATCAACGCCAAATGCCGTCCCTTGCTAGACCAGCTGCTGGCTGACCTCCACGCATTCGGCAAACTCACCGAGGCTGCGGGCCAGGCCAATGTGGTCGAGGCGGCCCATGATTTTGTAGTGCTGCGCAACACCTTGATCGTGCTCACTCTTCTGGGCTTGACCATCGCCATCACGATGGGTGTGAGCACCACCCGCTCTATCACACGCCCCCTGCTCACTGCCCGTACGGCAGCTAAATCCTTTGCCCATGGCGACCTGAGCACCGCACTCGTAGCAGAGGGCAAAGACGAAATCGCACAACTCGTACAGGCGCTGGAAGCGATGCGGCTGGAGCTGTCCGGCATCGTGGCTGCAGTGCGTCACAGTGCCGAAACCGTCTCCAACGCGAGTGCGGAGATCGCCACTGGTAACCACGACTTGTCTGGCCGCACCGAGAACCAGGCCAGCGCCTTGGAGCAAACATCGGCAAGCATGGAAGAGGTGAATTCCTCCATCCGCCAGAACGCCGATAACTCCCAACAAGCCAGACAACTGGTGGCAGATGCCTCTCAAATTGCCTCGCAGGGCGGCAGCACGGTGACCGATGTGGTCAGCACCATGCGCGGCATCAGTGACAGCTCCAAGCGGATTTCAGACATCACCAGCATCATTGACGGCATTGCCTTCCAGACCAACATCCTCGCGCTCAATGCTGCGGTTGAAGCGGCCCGGGCGGGCGAACAAGGTCGGGGCTTTGCGGTGGTGGCCAGCGAGGTGCGCACCTTGGCCAGCAGGTCAGCAGAAGCGGCCAAAGAAATCAAAAAGCTCATTGGCGACAACGTGCAGCGTATCGAGCAAGGCGGGGTTCAGGCCGAGCGCGCGGGCACCATCATGTCTGAGGTGGTCAGCAGCATCAGTGGCCTCAACACCGTGATTACCGAGATTTCGATGGCCAGCCGCGAGCAAAGTGACGGAGTTGCCCAAATTGATGTGGCGATTCAGCAAATGGACCAGGTCACGCAACAGAATGCCGCCTTGGTTGAAGAAATGGCCGCCGCTGCCAGCAGCCTGAGCAGCCAATCCCGCGATTTGGTGCAAGTCGTCGCCCGCTTCAAGCTCAACCCGCTCGACGCACGGAGCCTGTCCATCGGCCATGCCGCAAGCCCCGGCATGCTGGCACTGCAGTACTAGCCCAGGAAACGCAGCATCCCATAGAGGGACAAAGCGCCGCACACCGCGAGCATGCCCGTTTTAACAGCGCGGCTGCTCGACAGTGCGCCGGCAATGCTCAGCACCAGAATGGCGATAAAGATAAAGCTCGTTTTCATGGCCGGGATGCTAACGTGTAGCCGTACAGCCACGGCAAATCCAGGAGTTTTTCACCCAACAAACCCATCGCCGCATCGCGCGCCATGCGCATAGGCCCCGTGAGGTGAAAAACCTGCCCATTGCGTATGGCCCGCGCTTGCACCCGCGCGTTACGCTGCCAGCGCGCCGCAGCATAGTGCGCCAGTGCACCCGGTGTATCACCCAGCAGAGCTTGTAACGATGCGGCGAGCTGCTGGGCGTCTTCAATCGCCATTCCGGCGCCTTGGGCGAGGTAGGGGCGCATCGGATGGGCTGCATCCCCCAGCAAAGCACAGCGGCCGAGCGCCATCTCACGGGCACTGCGCATCGGAAGGCGGTCACTGAGCGCCCACAAGCGCCAGTCATCAATCGCGTGCACCAGATCCAGCAGCGGGCCACCTGCGTTGGCCAAACGCACCCGCAGTTCGCCGGCATTGGCGGTGTGATCCCATGCCGTGGGGTCGCCAGCCAACGCACCGTGCACGATCACCACCACATTCAGCCACTCACCCCCACGGACCGGATATTGGACGGCGTGGAATTGCGGCCCCATCCACGCGGTAACAACCTGGGAGCGGATCGCCGGGGGCAGCGAACTTTGCAACACCATCGCCCGGAACGCCAAATGCCCCGTGACACGCGGTGCACCATCCCCCATCAGTTGGCGGCGCAGCGCGCTCCACACACCATCGGCCCCCACCACACAACCGGCCTCCAGCTCCTGACCCTCCTGAGTAATCAAGCGCACCTGCTCTTCATGGCGAGCCAGGCTGGCAACCCGGGTGTTGAGCGCAATATCAACCGCACCGGTGCGCACAACCGCCTCGCGCAACAAACCATGCAAATCCTGCCGGGCGATGGTGGCATAAGGGGCGCCATAACGTGCCAACGCCTGAGTCCCCAGCGGCAGGGTACCCAACAAGCGGGCGCTCATGGCGCTACGCACCTCCAGCCGCTCCGGGAAAACAGCCACCTGAGACAGCTCTTGTTGCAAGCCCCAGCCATGCAACACGCGGGTGACATTCGGCCCCAGCTGCACACCAGCCCCGACTTCGCCAAACGCTGGGGCCTGCTCAAGCAGCCGCAGCCCTCCCTGCCCCTGCCCTGAGAAAACGCCTTGCCGGCTGCACGCCAATGCCACAGCCAAGCCGCCTATGCCTCCCCCCACGATCACCATGTTGTGCTTCATAGGCCTGAATTCTGCCGTGCGGCCCATGCACCAAGACTGCGCCAGCGCAAATTACCCCTCACTTCGCGCCGGCACCTTGCGATGGGTGCCATGCAGATGCCCCGAGGGTGGAGCGCCTGCCGACTGCACCGCGAGCCCTTCCAAAATCCCACAGTGCGCAGTGTCCAGAACCCCGATGCACTGGGCCCGCAACGCCTTGAGCTGCTTTTCCAGCGCCCGCAGTTCGCGGATACGCTGGGCCACATGGCCGATGTGGGCGTCCAGCAAGGCGTTGACGCTGGCGCAGTTATCGCCCGGCGCATCTTGAAAAGCCAGCAGCGCGCGGATCTCGTCGAGGCTCATGTCCAAGCTTCGGCAGTGGCGCACAAACTGCAGCCGCTGGGTGTGGGCGTCGGAGTAATGGCGGTAGTTGGCATCGGTGCGGGCAGCAGCGGGCAGCAAACCCTCGCGCTCGTAGTAGCGGATGGTTTCCACCGGGGTGGAGGTGGCCTTGGCCAGATCGCCGATTTTCATGGTGCGCCTCGTAATAACTTTGTTGCAGTGTAGCGCTTGACCCTGAAGTGGCTACAGGGTTTCCAATAACAACATTGAAAGGAAACACCATGTCTCACGCTTGCGAACACCACACCCCTGCTGCCGGCAGCATTCTCAACCTGCCCCGCTACCGCCGGGTCTTGTGGGTGGCCTTGTGGATCAACGCCGCCATGTTCGGCGTGGAGCTGTTCAGCGGCTGGCACTCAGGCTCGCTGTCCCTTTTGGCAGACTCGATTGACTTTGCGGGCGACGCGCTGAACTACGGCGTATCACTCGCAGTGCTGTCTGCCGCCCTAGCCTGGCGTGCACGCGCGGCCGTGGTCAAGGCGCTGTGCATGATGGGCTTTGGCGCCCTGATATTGGGCCGCGCAATCTGGAGCCTGTACACCGGCACCGTGCCCGATGCCACCACCATGGGGGTGATCGGCCTGCTGGCACTGGTGGCCAACGTAGCGGTGGCCTGGATGCTCTATGCCTTTCGCGAAGGCGACGCCAATATGCGCAGCGTGTGGCTGTGCTCCCGCAATGACGCCATCGGCAATGTGCTGGTCATGCTGGCTGCGGCAGGGGTACTCGGTACCGGCAGCGGCTGGCCGGACTTAATCGTGGCCTCCGGCATGGCTGCGCTGGCCCTGCACGGTGGCTGGCAGGTGATGCGCCAGGCCCGGCAAGAACTTACGGGTCAACCGGCGGCTGCCGCAACGAGCTGTGGCGACAACCACCACGGTCACTCGCACTGAATATCAAGGGCGGCCTTGCGCGGCAAATGTGCCGCCCTTGCATCGCCTTAGTTGGCGACCGTAAAACGCTTTTGAATGTGCTTAGGCGTTTCGAGCTCGTCCACGATGGCCACCGCCAGGTCGTCCACGGAAATGCTGCCGGGCGCTCCGCCTTCAGCCCACAGGGGCTCATCGGCACCCACGCGGTATTGGCCAGTGCGCACGCCGGGGTTCAGCAAGATGGGGGGCGACACGAAAGACCAATCCAGCGCAGATTCCTGTTGGATCAGATTCAACGCGTCGCGGGCGGCAGAGGCCGCCACTTTGATCTCGGCGGGGAACTCAGGGGTATCCACCAGCTGCACGCCGGGCGCCACATACAGGCTACCCGCGCCGCCCACCATCAAAAAGCGCTTCACGCTGGACTGCTTGACGCCATCAAAAATGGCGCGGGTGGCTTGCAAAAAGATTTCGCCGATGCGCGGCTCGGTCCAGCCGGGGTTGTAAGCGCTGACCACCGCGTCATGGCCGGCAGCGGCCTGGGCGACTTGGGCAGCATCCAATGCGTCGGCAGCCACCACAGTCAAACCGGGTTGGGCCGGCAACTTGCCGGGATTGCGGGCCAGCACGGTGACGTGGTGACCACGACTCAGCAACTCGGCCAACAAAGGGGTGCCAACAAAACCCGTGGCGCCAATCAATGCAATCTTCATAAAAACTCCTGTTTCAAGGTGGTTAAGCAATGGCGTGAGTGTGATTGCTTCACGAAAACCTGAATAGACGGTAAATTTCGCTTTTACCGTGAAGTAAAACTTAATAATTAGATATGGACCAACTCAAACGCATGGCCGTATTTGCCGAAGTGGTCGCTGCCGGCAGCCTCAGCGGCGCAGCCCGCCAGCTGGGCATGACGCCCTCGGCCGTAAGCCAGCACCTGCGCCAGCTGGAAGACGCGTTGGGCCTGGCGCTGCTCCATCGATCCACCCGCAAGCTGACGCTGACAGAGGCCGGAGCCCGCTATGTAGAGGGCTGCACCGCCATGGTGGCTGCGGCCCGCGCTGCAGACCAGGCGCTGGTGCTGCACCGGGACGAACCTGAGGGTGAGCTGCGCATCACCGCCCCCATCGGCATGGGGGCCCTGCTGGCGCAAGTCTTGTTGCCGCTGAAGGACCATGCCAAGTTGCACATCAGCCTCTTGCTGGACGATGCAGTGCTGGACCTGATTGAAGACCGGGTGGACATTGCGCTGCGCACCGGCAGCCTGCCGGACTCCAGCATGATCTCGCGCCGGCTGGGGGTGATGGAAGCCCAGATGTGCGCATCACCCGCCTACCTGGCCCAGCACGGCTGGCCCCAACACCCGCGTGACCTTGCACACCATGCCTGGCTGGGCGGGCGCCCGTCAGGCAATGGCGAAGAAACCTTGGTGCTGCATGGACCGGGTGGAGAGACAGAGCGCGTGCAAGTAACGGGCCGCGTACGCGCCTCGCAAGTGACCGTGCTGCACTCCTTGTGCGTGGCGGGCTGGGGCATCAGCGTCACGGTGACCGAGGACGACCGCCGTGCCATGGCCGACGGACGCCTGGTGCAGGTGCTGCCCGACTGGAAGTTGCCCGAATTCGTGATCTATGCCGTCACCCCGCGGCGGGGCGAGCAGCCTGCCAAAGTGCGGCATGCGCTCACCCTGCTAGCGGATTACTTCGGCAAGCTCACCGGCTGAGGGCCCAGCAACTGCCGCAACACAAACGGCAGGATGCCACCGGCGCGGTAGTAGTCCACCTCCACCGGGGTGTCTATGCGCAGCAGCAAGGTGTGGCGGGTTTGGGTGCCGTCTGCTCGCGTAACCAGCAGCTGCGCCTCGCTTTGTGGGGTGAGGTCGGCATCCGGAACGATGCTGATGGTCTCGTTACCCGTCAGCCCCAGGCTCTTCCAGCTCTCGCCGGCCTTGAACTGCAGCGGCAGCACGCCCATGCCCACGAGGTTGGAGCGGTGAATGCGCTCAAAGCTCTGCGCCACCACCGCCTTGATGCCCAGCAACTGCGTGCCCTTGGCCGCCCAGTCCCGGCTGGAGCCGGTGCCGTATTCCTCGCCTGCGAACACCAAGGTGGGGATGCCGGCGGTTTGGTAGCGGGTGGCGGCATCAAAGATGGAGAGCTTTTCCACTTCACCTGAAGGCCCCTGATACACGGTGACACCGCCCTCTTCCCTCGAGCCATCTTCTTTGGGCGGCACCATCAGGTTCTTGATGCGCACATTGGCGAAGGTGCCACGCACCATCACCTCGTGGTTGCCACGGCGCGCACCGTAGGAGTTGAAGTCTGCTTTCTGCACCCCATTGGCCACCAGCCACTGGCCGGCGGGCGAGCTCTCTTTGATATTGCCCGCAGGCGAAATGTGGTCGGTGGTGATCGAATCCCCGAACAGCGCCATGATGCGGGCGCCCTGTACCGCCTCTGCGGATACTTTGGAACCTTTTGAGGCCTTGGCGCCCGTGGAATCTGCGCGAGCAGCTCCTTTTTCCATAGCAAACGTATCAAAGAACGGCGGCTTGGCGATATAGGTGCTGGCCGGCCAGGTGTAGGTCTGGCCGCTCACGCCCTTGATTTTTTCCCACAGCTTGCCGGGTTCTGACTTCACCTTGGCGTAGTTGGCGCGGAAGGCTTTGCCGTTCATGGCAAATTTGAGCAACTTGTAGATTTCGTCGCTGCTGGGCCAGATGTCGCCGAGGTACACGTCCTTACCGCCTTTGCCTTGCCCCACCGGCTGGGTCATCAGGTCGCGGGTCACGTTGCCGGCAATCGCATAGGCCACCACCAGCGGCGGGCTGGCCAGGAAGTTGGCCTTGAGGTTGGGGTGAATGCGCGCCTCGAAGTTGCGGTTGCCCGACAGCACCGCAGCGCAGACGAGGTCGTTCTCAGTAATCACCGCATTAAGCTCGGGCGCTAGGTCGCCGGCATTGCCGATGCAAGTGGTACAGCCGTAGCCCGCCAGCGAAAAACCCAGCTTCTCCAAGTAAGGCAAGAGGCCAGTTTCCTGCAGATATTCGGTCACGATGCGCGAGCCGGGAGCCAGGCTGGTTTTGATGTGCGGCGCCACCGTCAGCCCTGCCTTGACCGCCTTTTTGGCGAGCAGGCCAGCGGCCAGCAAGACGCTGGGGTTGCTGGTGTTGGTGCAGCTGGTGATGGCGGCAATCAGCACATCACCGTTTTGCACCAGCAGCGGCGTGGGCTCCGCCTTGCCATTTTTGGCGGGTTTGTCTGCAGCCACAGCCAAAGGCGCGGGGTACAGCGTGTGCAGGGTGGCGGCGTCTTTGTTGAAGCCGTTGGCCGTGCCCGGCAGGCTGAACAACTCGGTGAACTTGTCCGCCACATGGCCCAGCTCGATCCGGTCTTGCGGACGCTTGGGGCCGGCCAGGCTGGGCGTCACGTCCCGCAGGTCCAGCTTGACCACACGGGTGTAAGCGATGTCTTTCATCTCCGAAGACGCGCTCTTGCCGCCCGGCAAGCCAAAGAGCCCTTGGGCGCGGAAGTAGGCTTCAAACGCCTCAATCTCTGCTTTGGTGCGGCCCGTGCCCTTGAAATAGTCCAAGGTGCGCTCATCGACAGGGAAGAAGCCCATGGTGGCGCCATACTCGGGCGCCATGTTGGCGATGGTGGCGCGGTCCGGCAGGGCCAGGTTTTCGGTGCCTTCGCCAAAAAACTCCACAAAGCTGCCCACCACTTTTTCAGCGCGCAGCATCTCGGTCACCCGCAACACCAGGTCAGTGGCGGTCACGCCTTCGCACAGCGCGCCGGTGAGCTCAAAGCCCACTACATCCGGCGTCAAAAAGTACACGGGCTGGCCCAGCATGGCGGCCTCGGCTTCGATGCCGCCCACGCCCCAGCCCACCACACCGATGCCGTTGATCATGGTGGTGTGGCTGTCGGTACCCACTAGGGTGTCGGGGTAGTAGATGGCGGCTTGCTTGCTGCCGTCCGCTGCGCGAGGCTGCTTGGCCTTGTGCACGCCGCGCGCCAGAAACTCCAGGTTCACCTGGTGTACGATGCCGAAGCCCGGCGGCACCACACCAAAGGTGTCAAAGGCCTGCATGCCCCACTTCATGAATTCGTAGCGCTCGCGGTTGCGCTGGAATTCCAGCTTCATGTTCAGGTCCAGCGAGTTCTTGTGACCGTATTCGTCCACCATGATGGAGTGGTCCACCACCAAGTCCACCGGCACCAGCGGCTCAATCCGAGCCGGGTCCGCGCCCAGCGCGGCGGCAGTGCTGCGCATGGCGGCCAGGTCGGCCAGCAGGGGCACGCCGGTAAAGTCCTGCAGCACCACGCGGCTCACCACAAACGGAATTTCTGCGGTGCGCTCGGCCTGGGGCTGCCAGTTGGCCAACTGGGCCACGTGCGAGGGTGTGAGCTTGCGGCCATCGCAGTTGCGCAGCACGCTCTCCAGCACGATACGCAAGGACAGTGGCAGGCGGCGTATGTTGGGAAACTGCCGCGCCAGATGCGGCAAGGAGTAAAGCTGCCCGGCTTTGCCGGAAGCCGTTTCAAAAGGCCGGAGGGTGGATGCGAATGCGTGTGGCACTAAGGGCTCCCCATGGACATGAAAAGTCCATTCTGGCAGTAGCCCAATGACTCTTCAATGACAAGTGGCTTTGACTACGCCGCGTCAAGGTCCACCGGCCAGTCTGCGGGCTTGCCGTGCGCATTCACTGGCAATGCGGGTCCGAAGGCCCAATGCACCGGCCGCGCAGCAGGAGCCAGATGCTGGCGGCACCAAACTGCAAGCGCTTCCCGCAAGGCAGCATCTGCCGAGGCCGGGTCCGCCGGAACCACAAAGGCTTTGATACGCGGTGTGCCCGCAAACGGGCGCAAACGCAGCGCCACCGCCTGCACCGCCGGGTGCCCCTGCAGCTTAATTTGCAGCTGCGCCAAATCCACATTCACCCCGCCCACTTGCACCGTGGCATCGAGCCGCGGGCCGGGAACAAAGCAGCCATCCGCCTGCCAGGTCAATGCGTCCTGCAGGGCGACTCGGGCGGTGCTGCCATCGGCATGGGTGCGCTGCAGGTGGTGCGGTGCGTCCGCCACACGCTGCCAGAACCCGTGGAGCTGAAACGCGGCCATGCCAGCACCCGAGGCCCGCCAGCCTATGCCCGCTGTCTCGCTGCTACCGTAAATCTGCAAAAACTCTTGCAGGCCGGCCGCCAGCGCAGCCTGCTCTACGTCTTCGGGGCACGGTGCGGTGGAGCTGACCCCCACCACGCCCTCAGGAAAGCGAACCGACGACCGCAGCGCAGCGCGCCACCAGTCGGGGAAAGCCACTACCAGATCCCCCGGCTGCAACGACCTCTCCAGCCCCAGCGGTGCGCGCCCCTGCATGCTCAATACTGGCACCAGCTGCGGTTGCACGATGCGCGGCAACAGCACCGTGAATAAAAAACCGTAAATGTGGTGGCTGCGCACCGCAGAGACCACGCGCTGAATCGGCAGCTGCAACTTCGCCAGCACTGCGGCCATGGCCTGCATTTCCTGCACCAAGTCACTGAGCGCATGCACACAACTCTTGGGGGTGCCGGTGCTCCCCGAGGTACGAAAGCGCACGGGCATGCGGGCACCGCTGTGGGCATATGCAGCATCCATGGCGCTGGCGAGCACCTGTGCCCAGCCGTGCCAGGTGGTGTGCTCGTGCAGGGTGTCGACCATGTCGGGCGTTTGCGCGGGCAAGGCATCGGCAAACGCGGCAAAGAGCGACATCATTTCCAGCGAATCCGCCTGCAGGTCGCGCACCAGATGGATATCGCCTTGTGCGGCGGCTGGCCATGCCCAGCCAGAGGGGCGGAGCAACGCCATTTCGGACTGCAGCAGGTCAGCCACAAAGCGCTGAACCACCGCAGGCTCACGCCACCATAAGAGTGCGTCGCCGGGGGCCATGGGTTCTAGCGGATCCAGGCGGCTTGCAAGCGCTTGAGCCGCCAGGCGCCGGAGGCGTCGGTGATCACCACCATCAAGGTATCCGGGTCGGCCGGCAGCCGCATGACGGTGACGCCGAGGGCAATCGGGGCGTCTTTGGCGGCCTTGTTTTCAGGCAGCAGCATCTGGAAGTCTTCACACAGGATGACGTCTTTGGAGTCCGGAAACTCCTGCACCAGCATGCGCAGGTCTTTGGACACCTTGTCGAAGATGTCAAAGATGTTGAACTCCACATCATGCATGCCGATGGCATTCAGCAGCTGCGAAGCCATGGGGTTCATCAAGACAATTTCGCCTGAAAAGCGGGCCCGCACCAGGCCGATCGGTGCGAGGTGCAAAAACTGCAGCAGCGCGCTGTATTCAAGCTGCAGTTGGGCGGCGTCCAAGCCGCTGTCGGGGTCTTGGCCGAGTTCCATGGCTCAGGCCTTGGCAGGTGCCGGCGTGCGCAACACCAAAATAAACCGCAAACCCTGGTCCGGCTGCGCCAATAGACGGATCTGCACCCGTGTAGGCCGCATCCGGAAGGTCAGCACATAGGGCATGGTTTCGTCGAGGGCCTCACTGGCGGCGGCAGCATCCTCGAAGCGGGTGGCGACCAGGTAGTTGTTGAAGCAGGGAGCAAGTTCCACGAACACATGCTGGCCGATGACGGTCTTGGGGTCGAACATGGCCGCCTTGGATTCATAGGCGTTGTAGCGCTGGATATGTCCGCTGGCGTCGAAGCCGATCACACCGAAGGGCAAGGCGTCGAGGTCCTCCGCCGGCACATCGCTCAACAGGGCGCAGAGTCCGGGAGTATCAAAAGCCAATAACTCGTTATTCATACTTTTCCCCAAGAAACACAAAAACTGTTTAAGCAGCGTATCGCATCCTAGCACTCCCGCCTTGTAGGGCACCTGACTGTTGCCACCCCACGAGGGCACGCCTCCTGTCGCGTGGGTTCTGGACAAGCAGGCGCAGTGCAGCAATAAAGCTTCATTCGCAACCGAAAGCACCAGAACCATGAGCGAGACAAGCCAACCCGTGCACACCCATCACCGTATCTGCCCCCTGTGCGAGGCCTGCTGCGGGCTGGAAATCAAGGTCCAGGACCAGAAGGTCATCAGCATCCGCGGGCATGAGGCCGATGTGCTGAGCCGCGGCTACATCTGCCCCAAGGCGATTGCACTCAAAGACCTGCACGAAGACCCGGACCGCCTGCGCACCCCGCTGATCAAGCGCAACGGCAAACACGAACCCGCGACTTGGGACGAGGCCTTTGCCGAGATTGAGAAGCGCCTGCCGCCGCTCATGGCCGCTCACGGCAAGCACGCGGTCGCCATGGCCGTGGGCAACCCGTCGGCCCACAAGATCGGCCTGCTCACCTATTTCGGAAAGCTGGCGCGCGCCATCGGCAGCCGCAATGTGTTTTCCGCCTCTACCCTGGACCAGATGCCCAAGCAGCTAGCCAGCGGCCTGATGTTCGGCCACTGGCTCTCCACCGCCCTGCCCGACATCAGCCGCACCGATTTGCTGGTGGTGATTGGCGCCAACCCGCTGGCCAGCAATGGCAGCATGTGGACCGTGCCCGACTTCAAGGGCAAGGCCAAAGCGCTGCAGGCCCGGGGTGGCCAGCTCATCGTGATCGACCCGCGCCGCACAGAAACAGCCGCCGTGGCCGACGCGCACCACTTCATCCGCCCGGGGGCCGACGTGTTTTTGCTGGCGGCCATGGTGCAGGTGCTGTTTGCGGAAAATCGAGTGAACCTGGGTCGGGTGGCGCCATGGGTGCAGGGCGCTGAGGAAGTGCGCGCAGCGGTAGCCGGTTTCACGCCTGAAGCCGCAGCCGCCCGTTGCGGCATGCCGGCCGACACCATTCGCAGCCTGGCGCGCCAGATTGCCAGCACGCCCAAAGCGGCGGTGTATGCCCGCATCGGCACTTGCACCCAGCAATACGGCACGCTGGCAAGCTGGTTGGTGGATGTGCTCAACACCCTGACCGGCCACTTGGACATGGAAGGCGGCATGCTGTTTGCCAAATCTGCCGCCTTTGCCAGCAACACCGTGGGCAAGCCCGGTATTGGTAAAGGCGTGAGCACCGGCCGCCACCATGCCCGCGTGAGCGGCGCGCCCGAGGTGTATGGCGAACTGCCCATTACCTGCATGGCAGAAGAAATCGAAACACCCGGCGAAGGCCAGGTGCGTGCGCTAATCACCGTGGCCACCAACCCGGTGCTCTCCAGCCCGGATGGCCCGCGCCTTGCCAAAGCGCTGGACTCGCTGGACTTCATGGTCAGCCTGGACATCTACCTGAATGAAACCACCCGCCATGCAGATGTGATCCTGCCAGGCCTCTCGCCGCTCGAAGACTTGCACTACGACGTGGCCTTCCCCCAGCTCTCGTGGCGCAACCATGCGCGCTACAGCGCGCCGGTGCTACCCCGCCCCGATGGCCAGCCTGAAGAGTGGCAAACCCTGCTCAAGCTGACCGCCATCGTGCAAGGCCAAGGTGCACAGCAGGACGCCAACCTGCTCGACGACCAGCAGTTTGCCGACGACGCCAACCGCTTGTTTGGCCCCCATGCCACTGCCGTCATCGCAGCGACCGGCAGCTTGCGCGGCCCTCAGCGCGGGCTGGATGTGGCGCTGCGCAGTGGCCCCTACGGCGACAACTTTGGTCTGAAACCTGAAGGTTTGAATCTGCAAAAGGTGATGGCCGCCAGCGACAGCGGCGGCATTGACCTGGGCGAACTGCAGCCCCGCATTCCCGAAATGCTGCGCACCCCCAGCGGCAAGGTGGAGCTTGCACCCCCGCTTTTGCTACAAGATTTAGAGCGTGCTGCGCGGGATCTGTCTGGGCTAGCGCCCGATTTAGTCATTATTGGCCGGCGCGATGTGCGCACCAACAACAGCTGGATGCACAACCTGCCCACGCTGGCCAAGGGCCCTTTCCGCTGCACCGCGCTGGTCCACCCAGACGATGCTGCACGCCATGGAGTGCAAGACGGCGGCATGGCCACACTGCGCAACGGTCACCGCAGTGTGCAAGCGCAAGTGCAGTTCAGCACCGACATGATGCCCGGCGTGGTGAGCCTGCCGCACGGCTGGGGCCACAACCTGCCGGGCGCAAAGCTGCGGGTGGCGGCGGAGCGCCCGGGCGCCAACCTCAATGCCTTGCTGGACGACCAGTTGCGCGACCCGCTCTCGGGCAACGCGGTGCTAGGCGGCGTGGCCATCACCATGGAAGCGGCGTAAACACACGCCCCCACTATCCAGCGCAGGCAGGCGCTAGAGCAGCGCCTCCCCTGCCGCAGCCACCACACTGCGAGTGAGGCGCTCCAGCTCGGGCAGGGGTTGCTGGGCTACCTGCCAATACAAGGGCACATCCAGCGCGCGGCCAGGCACCAGCTCCACCAAACGGCGCTTGTCCAGGTGCTCTTGCACCGAGAGCAGCGGGTTCATGCCCCAGCCCACATCGGCCAGCGCGGCATCCACAAAGGCCTGCGAGGACGGCAGCCGGTGGGCCGGAAGCATCACATCACGGCGCAGCTGGCGGCGCACCCAGCGCTCCTGCAGACGGTCATTGCGGTCAAACACGATGCTGGGTGCGCGGGCCAGGGTGTCTGCGTTCACCCCACTAGCAAAGTGCTGCTGCATGAAGGCCGGCGAGGCGGTGGCGCAATAGCGCAAGGTACCCAGCTTGCGCACCTTGCAGCCCTGCACCGCCTTGGCGTGCGAGGTCACCGCGGCCAACACATGGCCACGGCGCAGCCATTCGTTGGTCTGGTCTTGGTCGTCCACAGCCACATCGAGCAGCACCCGGCTCTGCGCGCAGAAGTCGCGCATGGCGGTCACGAACCAGGTGCTCAGGCTGTCGGCGTTGATGGCAATGCGGATGGTGGTGTGCACCGCCTGCGCGTCCTCCGGGGCCAAGGCCGGCAGGTCGCGTCGCAAATCGTGCTCCAGCATGGCCACCGAATCCGCATGGCGGCAGATGCGGGCACCTGCCTCGGTGGCGGTGCACGGCTGGCCCCGCACGATCAGCACCGCCCCCACCCGCTCTTCCATCTGGCGGATGCGCTGCGACACGGCCGAGGGCGTGATATGCAGCACCCGTGCAGCGCGCTCAAAGCTGCCTTCGCGCACGACGGCAGCTACTGTGGCAAGGAGTGTGGATTCCAACATGGTCAAGCTCGATGAAGTTTGGCTAATTCCAGCGTAGCAGATTTCATGCAAACGACACTCTGTTCACTTGCATACTGCCCGGCATGCAAGACACGACCTCTTTTTTATCCACGCTCCAAGCGGCCCTGCCCACCATCACCACCGGGCTGACTTTGAGCCTGTCACTCATCGTGGCTATTGGCGCGCAAAACACCTATGTGCTGCGCCAGGGGCTGCGACGCGAACATGTGCTGGCGGTGGTCATGGTGTGCGCCCTGCTCGACATGGCGCTGATGACCCTCGGGGTCAGCGGGCTGGCGGCAACGCTGGGCCAACACCCGCGCGCGCTGAACGCGTTGGCCCTGGCCGGTGCAGCGGTGGTGGCCTGGTACGGCGCCATGGCCCTGCGCCGGGCGCTGGCCCCGCAGGCACTGCAAGCGCAATTGCAAGGTGAACCCCAGAGCCTGCGCACCACGGTGTTGCAAGTGCTGGGGATCAGCCTCCTGAATCCCCATGTCTACTTGGACACCGTAATTCTGGTGGGCGCCGTAGGGGCCAAGCAGGCACCTGATTTGCAGGGCTGGTTTTTGGTAGGCGCCGGCGGCGCGAGTGCGCTGTGGTTTGTCACGCTGGGGTTTGGCGCACGGCTGCTCAGCCCCCTCTTTGCGCGCCCAGTGGCGTGGCGGGTGCTGGACCTGCTGGTGGCCGCGATGATGGGCCACATTGCCTACGGTTTATGGACGCAAGTGACACTGGGGTAAGGTAGGCTCTGCTCTTTTTACTAGGGAGATTGCCATGGTGTGGTTGCATGTGGTCACGGTGCTGGTGGTTGCGCAGTACATGGGCTTCGGGATGCTGGTCGGCTGGGCGCGGGGCCGCTACGAGGTACACGCACCCGCAGTCACCGGGCACCCGATGTTTGAGCGCCTGTACCGGGTGCACATGAACTCGCTGGAGCAAATGGTGACCCTGCTGCCGGCCATGTACTTGAGCGCCCAGTTCTGGTCGCCAATGTGGAGTGCAGCCGCGGGTGTGGCGTATATCGTCGGGCGCTTTGTTTACCTAAAGGCGTATGCGAACGACCCCAAGAGCCGCACACTGGGTTTTGTGATGGGCTTTTTCCCGATCATGGGCTTGCTGGCGGCGACCCTCGTGGGCGCCGTGATGGCCGGCTGATTGAGAGGCTAAAGGCGGGGCTTCAGGCAGCGGCGGGCACTTCGGTCGCGTCCAGCCACTCCAGTTGCCCGCCACCGGCTTCATTCAGGCGGGTCATCAAGCCCGACACCGCGCCTGCGGGCACCGTGAAAGCCATGGTGACTCGCACGCTGTGCTGCACTGCGCCGAGCACCGCGCCTGCGGCCTCCAGTTCCCGGCGCACCCGCCCCTCCAGGGGGTAAGGCAAGGCACACAGCAAGGCGTGTTGTTTCACGATCGGCACTTTTTCAGCCTTGAGCAGCGCTTGCGCTACCGCGTCGGTATAGGCACGCACCAAACCGCCCGCCCCGAGATTCACCCCGCCGTAGTACCGCACCACGGTGGCCAGCACCCCCTCCAGGTCATGGTGGCGCAGCACATCGAGCATGGGCCGACCGGCGGTGCCGCTGGGCTCGCCGTCATCCACCGCGGCCGAGTGGCCACCCGCCATCAGCGCCCAACACACATGAGTGGCCGTAGGGTGCTCGGCCCACAAGCCGGCCACTACCTTTTGCGCAGTCGCGCGGTCGGCCACGGGTTGCACACAACCGATGAAACGGCTCTTTTTGATCGTGAGTTCGCTGTGTGCCGCTGCGGCTAGTGTGTGTGGCATGTGAATGAAATCAGGCCCTGGCGCTCACAGAATGTGCGCGAGCAGCTATCAAATCAGTAGCAATCAGGCAACCGGCGAGGCTTTCAAGCCGGCCAGGTACGCATCAATCGTGGCGAGGCCAACAGCTTCGAGGTCGAAGGCCTGCGGATCCAGCAACCAGTTGAACTTGAGCCCGCCGATCAACGCAAACAGCCCCAGCGTCGCGGTGCGGATATCCATCTCCCGGCGCATCTGGCCCTTCTCTTGCGCCAGCTGCATCAGGTGGTGCATATCGTCCATGCAGTCATTGCGCCCGGCAATGTGCCGCTCGCGCACGCTCTGCAACTCGTCCACGTACTCCACCTTCTGGGTCGCAATCTCGAACACGCGGCGCACCTGCGGGTTGTGGGCAATCTCCTGGAGGGCGGCGGCCGTATTGCGCCGAATTTTGTCGAGCGGGCGGGCTTCGTCCTCCGGGGTGATCTCGGTCATGCGCGCCATCATGGGCAGGGTCACGCGCTCCATCATGGCGTGAAAGAGCTCGCCTTTGTTTTCAAAGTGCCAGTAAATCGCGCCCCGGGTCAGACCGGCCTCTTTGGCGATTTCCTGCAGGGACGTGCGCGACACCCCGCGCTGGTGAAACACACGTTCAGCAGCGTCAAGTATCAATTCGCGGGTAACTAAAGCTTCTTCTTTGGTGCGGCGGGCCATGGATTGACCTCATAGAAATCTGCGGGTATTGTAGTTTTTTAGAAACATACATTCGTGCATGTATGTATACTAACCTTCATTGCTGCGGTCTGCTAGGCTATTCCTTGAGGGTTTGCCCTAGATCAAACTACCGGCAAGCCACTCCCCCGATTACCGCCCCAACTACTTCTGTCACAAGGGAAATCTGTATGTCGCTGTTCCGTCAGACCCTGGGTCATGCACCCTCATCATCCACCGGTCGTCTCGCTTTGATGGCCATTCCCTTTGCAGTGGCCCTGGCCGCCTGCGGCGCCAAGGACAGCGCCCAGGGCGGTGGTGCCCCCGGTGGCGGCATGCCGCCCGCGCAGGTGGGTGTGATCACTGTTGCGCCCCAATCGGTTGCACTGCAATCCGAGTTGCCCGGCCGGGTGAGCGCATTGCGCGTAGCCCAGGTGCGCGCCCGTGTGAGCGGTGTGGTGCTGCAACGCATGTTCCGCGAAGGCAGCGAGGTCAAAGCCGGCCAGGTGCTGTACCAGTTGGACTCCGGCCCCTATCGCGCGGCGTTTGAAAGCGCCCAAGCCACCGTGGTGAAAGCACAGGCTACTTTGGCCCAAGCTACTGCACAAGTGGAGCGCAACAAGGCCTTGGTAGAAGCCAACGCCATCAGCAAACAAGAATTCACCACCCTGCAAACCACGCAGCGCCAGGCCGAAGCCGACCTGGGCGTGGCCAAGGCCGCTGCAGAGACCGCACGTATCAACCTGGCCTACGCCACTATCACTGCCCCGATTTCCGGCCGTATCGGCCAGTCCTCGGTGACCGAAGGTGCCCTGGTGGGTGCTGCTGACGCCACCGCACTGGCCACCATCCAGCAAACCGGCTCGGTGTATGTGAACTTCACCCAGTCCAGCACCGATGTGCTGCGCCTGCGCAAAGCGATTGCCTCCAAGCAGTTGCGCGCCTCGGGCGATGGCTCGGTACCGGTGCGCATCGTGCTGGAAGACGGCAGCGAGCTGCCCAAAGCCGGCAAATTGCTGTTCAGCGACCTGACGGTGGACGCCACCAGCGGCCAGATCACCCTGCGCGCCGAAGTGCCCAATGGCGATGGCCTGCTCTTGCCCGGCCAATATGTGCGTGTGCGCCTATCGCAAGCTGAGCTGCCTTCCGGCATTCTGCTGCCGCAGCAAGCAGTGACCCGCACCAACCAGGGCGACACTGTGCTGGTGGTGGGTGAAGACGGCAAACCCGGCCCACGCCCGGTCAAGGTGGGCAATGCCCAAAACAGCCAATGGGTGATTCTGGACGGCCTGAAAGAAGGCGACCAGGTCATCGTCGATGGATTCCAGAAAATGATGGTGCCCGGTGCCCCCGTGAAGGCGGTGCCATGGACCGGCTCTGCCCCGGCTGCTGCCGGTGCGCCTGCAGCCGCTGCATCCGCCCCTGCCGCTGCCGCATCGGCCGCGGGCAAATAAGTACACACGAGGCACTTTCCCATGGCCCAGTTTTTTATCAACCGCCCCATCTTTGCATGGGTGCTATCGCTGTTCATCATGGTGATGGGCGGCGTTGCCATTACCCAGCTGCCGATTTCGCAGTACCCGCCCGTGGCGCCTCCGGCCATCGTGGTCAACGTAGCCTACCCCGGCGCCTCTGCCCAGACGCTGGAAGACAGTGTGCTGAGCGTCATCGAGCGCGAAATGAACGGCGCCTCCGGCCTGATCTACATGGAATCGGTGTCACAAGCCAATGGCTCCGGCACCCTGACCCTGACGTTTGAGACCGGCACCGACGCCGACATGGCCCAGGTCGATGTGCAAAACCGCCTTGCGCGGGCCACACCGCGCCTGCCTGCCTCGGTAACGCAGCAAGGCGTGCGGGTGGACAAGTCGCGCTCGAACTTCCTGCTGTTCACCATGCTGGCCACCGACAACCCGGACACCAGCACCATCGAACTGGGTGACTACGCCTCGCGCAACATCGTGCCCGAACTGCAGCGCCTGCCCGGCATCGGCCAGGCCCAGCTGTTTGGTACCGAGCGCGCTATGCGTATCTGGCTGGACCCGGCCAAGCTGGCCTCGTTCAACCTGTCCACCTCCGAGGTAAATGCCGCCATCAGCGCGCAAAACGCGCAGGTATCCGCCGGCGCTATCGGCGACTTGCCCAACATCACCGGCCAGGGCATTGCTGCCACGGTGGTGGTCAGCGGCCAGTTGGGCAGCGTGGCGCAATTCGGCAACATCACCCTGCGCTCCAATGCAGACGGCTCTGCGGTGCGCCTCAAAGACGTGGCCCGCATTGAGCTGGGTGCACAGGCTTACAGCACCTCCGCCCGCCTGAACGGCAAGCCTGCTATCGGTATCGGCGTGCAGCTGTCACCCAGTGGCAACGCCATGGCGGCCGCCAAAGCCGTGCGCGCTCGCATGACCGAGCTGGAAACCTATTTCCCGCAAGGCATGAAGTGGAGCATTCCTTACGACAGCTCGCGCTTCGTCAATATCTCCATCAAACAAGTGGCCCAGACCCTGGTCGAAGCCGTGGTGCTGGTGTTCCTGGTGATGTTCTTGTTCTTGCAGAACTGGCGCTACACCGTGATCCCGACCATCGTGGTGCCAATCGCCCTGTTGGGTACCTTTGCCACGCTGCTGGCGCTGGGCATGTCGATCAACGTGCTGACCATGTTCGGCATGGTGCTGGTGATCGGTATCGTGGTGGACGACGCCATCGTGGTGGTGGAAAACGTCGAGCGCATCATGAGCGAAGAAGGCCTGCCACCGCTGCAAGCCACCCAAAAGGCGATGGGCCAGATCTCGGGCGCCATCATCGGCGTGACCGTGGTGCTGATTGCCGTGTTTGTGCCCCTGGCGTTTTTCTCGGGCTCGGTGGGCAACATCTACCGCCAGTTCTCGACCGTGATGGTGGCATCGATCGCGTTCTCGGCCTTCCTGGCGCTGTCGCTCACACCCGCACTCTGCGCCACCCTGCTTAAGCCCGTGGTGGCCGGCCATGCACACGCCAGCACAGGCTTCTTCGGCTGGTTTAACCGCCGCTTCACCAGCACTGCCAAGGGCTATGAAAGCGTGGTGCAGCGCCTGCTGAAAAAAGCAGGCCGTTACTTGGTGATTTACGTTGCCATCATCGGCGCTGTAGCAGTGGTTTACATGCGCTTGCCCACCTCGTTTTTGCCGGCTGAAGACCAGGGCAACATCATCGTGAACGTGCAATTACCGCCGGGTGCGACCCAGCAGCGCACGACCAGCGTGATGGAGCAGGTCGAAGGCTTCATGCTCAAGCAACCCGAGGTGGAGAGCATGGTGGGTGTGATCGGCTTTAGCTTCTCCGGCCAAGGCCAGAACGCTGCGCTGGGTTTTGTGACCCTGAAAGACTGGTCCGAGCGCCAAGGTCCCGGCCAATCGGCACAGGCATTGGCCGGCCGTTCGTTCGGCGCGCTGATGGGCATTCGCGATGCTTTCATCTTCCCCTTGAGCCCGCCCCCCATCCCTGAGCTGGGCAATGCATCGGGCTTTACCTTCCGCTTGCAAGACCGTGCAGGCAAGGGCCGCGAAGCCTTGATCGCTGCACGCAACCAGTTGCTGGGTATGGCCTCCAAGAGCAAAGTGATCACCCAGGTCCGCCCTGATGGCCTGGAAGACGCGCCCCAACTGCAGATCGATATCGACCGTGACAAAGCCAGCGCCTTGGGCGTGAGCTTCAGCGCCATCAACAGCACGATCTCTACGGCCCTGGGCTCCAGCTATGTGAACGACTTCCCGAACGCAGGCCGCCTGCAGCGGGTCGTGGTGCAAGCCGATGCGACAGCCCGTATGCAGCCGGACGACCTGTTGAAGTTCAACGTCATCAACAGCAGCGGCAAGGCCGTGCCCTTGTCGGCATTTGCCACTACCCGCTGGGTAAACGGCGCCATGCAAACAGTGCGCTACAACGGCTACTCGGCCATCCGCATCGGCGGCAGTGCAGCCCCCGGCTACAGCACCGGCGAGGCCATGGCTGAAATGGAAAAACTGGCCAGCCAGTTGCCCGCAGGCTTTGGCTTTGAGTGGACCGGCCAGTCCCGCGAAGAAAAGCTGGCCGGCTCGCAAGCCACCATCCTGTATGCGTTTGCGATCCTGGCCGTGTTCTTGTGCCTGGCTGCGTTGTACGAGAGCTGGTCGATCCCGCTGTCGGTGATTCTGGTGGTGCCTTTGGGCGTGCTGGGTGTGGTGTTGGCCACGCTGTTCCGGGGGTATGCGAACGACGTGTACTTCCAGGTGGGCCTGATCACCATCATCGGCTTGTCGGCCAAGAACGCGATTTTGATTATCGAGTTCGCCAAAGACCTGCAAGCCCAGGGCAAGACAGCCATCCAGGCTGCCTTGATGGCCGCGCACCTGCGCTTCCGCCCCATCATCATGACTTCGCTGGCCTTCATTCTGGGCGTGCTGCCTCTGGCCCTCGCCAGCGGCGCGGGCTCTGCCAGCCAACGTGCTATCGGCACCGGCGTGATCGGCGGTATGGTGGCGGGCACCATCCTGGCGGTGTTCTTTGTACCTATCTTCTTTGTGGTGGTACGTAGCATCTTCAAGGGCAGCGAACGCCAGCGCCAATTCGACGCACAACACGGACACCAGATCGGAGCTGAATCCCATGAGTAAGCACACTTTTGCGCGCCCTGCCCTGCGCTTGGCCACCCTGTCGGCGGCCCTGTGGCTGGCTGGCTGCAGCTTTATCCCCACCTTCAGCCGCCCGGCGGCGCCGGTGGCGCCCGCCTTCCCGCACGTGGCCGCAACCAGCACACCCGCTGCGAGCGCCAAGGCCGCGGCAGACATTGAGTGGCAAAGCTTTTTCAAAGACGCGCGCCTCAAGCGCCTGATTGAGCTATCTTTGGAGAACAACCGCGACCTGCGCGTAGCGGCCCTCAACATTGACGCCACCCGCGCCAAGCTGCAAGTGGCGCGCGCCGACCAGCTGCCCACGGTGAATGCCGGCATCAACGGCAGCCGCGGCCCAGTTGCCAGCGGCGCCATCAGCAGCAGCTACACCGCGGGCCTGAGCGTGACCGCCTATGAGCTGGACTTTTTTGGCCGGGTGCGCGCCCTGAGCCAAGCGGCCCAGTCGCAACTGCTGGCCACCGAAGAAGCCCGCAAGACGGTGCAGATCAGCCTGATTGCGTCGGTAGCCAACACCTATCTCACGCTCTTGGCCAACGACGAGCTGCTGCGCGTGACCCGCGAGACGCTCAAGACGCGGCAAGAGAGCCTGCGCCTGATGCAGCTGAAATACGACAACGAAGCCGCCTCCAAGCTGGACCTGAGCACCGCGCAGAGCCTGCTGGAAGCTGCCAAAGTGTCGCTGGCCCAGCAAACCCGCCAGCGCGCCACCGACGAGAGCGCCCTGGTCTTGCTGGTGGGCCAGCCCTTGCCGGCCGACCTGCCTGCAGGCTTGGGCTTGGCGGAGCAAGGCTTCTTGAGCGACCTGCCAGCCGGTGTGCCGTCGGAGTTGCTGGTGCGCCGCCCCGATGTGCGACAGGCCGAGCAAAACCTGCTCGCGCTGAACGCCAACATCGGTGCTGCCCGCGCAGCGTTCTTTCCGCGCATCACGCTCACTGCCAGCGCCGGCGTGGCCAGCAGCGACCTGGACACCTTGTTCAGCAACGGCACCAGCGCCTGGACCTTTGTGCCCCAGCTGCTGATGCCCATCTTTGATGCGGGCCGCAACAGGGCCAACCTCGAGACCGCTAAAGTGAACAAGGACATCGCCATCGCCCAGTACGAAAAAGCCATTCAGAGTGGCTTCAAGGAAGTGGCCGATGCATTGGCCGGCCGCGCCACCCTGGGCGAGCAACTGCAAGCCCAGACCGCGCAGCTCAACGCCACCCAGACCACCATGCAACTGACCGACCTGCGCTTCAAAGCCGGTGCGGCAAGTTCGTTTGAGGTGCTGGAGGCGCAGCGCTCGCTATTCGCAGCCCAACAGGCACAAGTGCAGGTGCAAACTCAGCAACTGCAGAACCTGGTGACCTTGTACAAGGTGCTGGGTGGTGGATGGACTGAAGCTGCCGACACTCAAAAAGCAGCCCAGCCTTAAAGCAAAAATTGGCGCTAGCGCCCGTGGAATATGCGCGAGTAGCTCCTAAATCAGGAGCACTTGTGAGCAAGCGTAAATCACCCGTTTGGGGGATAGGCACCCAAGCCCGCAGTCCATAAACTGCGGGCTTTCTTTTTGCCGGAAGCCCTTGCACGCATGACACACATTGCCCCCACCGCCCTTGCCCTGCTCCTGCTAAGCACCCTTGCCCAAGCCGGCGACAACATTCGCCCCGACCCCGGCATGTGGGTGGGTGTCACCAAGCTGTCAGTGGATCGCACCAACTGGCGCACCATGAGCGACAAACGTGGCTGCCTGACCAAGGAAGACGCGACCGACTGGGAAAGCAACGCACGCCGCCAGATTGCAGCGGCGCAATGCTCGGTACAGAGCCTGACCGTGAGCATGGGCAAGATCAGCGGCACCATCAGCTGCGCCACCGAAACCCAAGTGCAGATGAAAGTGGACGGCCGCTACGACAACCGCAGTTACGACATCGACCTGGTCTCCACCAGCACCATCATGATGCCGCCCGCCGCCGGCGGCCAGGCAGTCCCCGTCAAGCTTTACGGCAAGTGGACGGGGCGGATGGTGGGGGTCTGCTCTTAATGAAATTGGTCTCTAGCGCAGGTGGAATGTGCGCTAGTAGCTATTGATTTGGGAGCAAGTTGTGGGAGGCAAGGATGTCGGGTTTAGGCTGATTCCGGTCATTGAACTTTGCCGATTCCTGTCGTTGCAGACTATCAATTCGGTGCCTCGGTCTCCTCGCTCAGCATTGCAAATGCGCTGTCACTGCTGCTTACCGAACTTCAGCGAGGAGTCGAACGGACCGACTATCTGACACATAGCTCATGATTGCCTTTTGAACTGGCAGTAGTAGTTCCTTCTGCTGGTAGCCCACAAAGCCCGAATAGCTAAGTGGGTCGAACGCCAGTTCACGCCCGATTGAAAACGGTGGCGTGGGCATTAACCTTGGGTAGCCCATGTGAGCAAGATGCTCTTCGCTTAGAGACCAAGCTACGTCTTCAACTCCGGTTGGCCAAGAGTCGGTTATGACGATGTCGATTTCTGTCGGAAAAGAAGCTACAAAAAGTACGTTCGCCGTAGGCTCATGGAATTGAGCGTCGCAGACGTGGATCACAGTGAAGCCAAGTACCCCTGCAAGTTCGTGCCAAGAACGTAAAACATTGGTCGGCGGACCCCAGAGGCATACTCGTGCCCCCTCCAGAGGTCGCAACTTTGTTTCAACATAGTACGCATCGGTTAGCACCTCGCAAGGGTGCGCTTCACTTGACATCGCATTGATCAAAGGCCGCCGTGTCGAGGCAGCGAACTCCGCTAGGCGTGCGTGATTAGACTCGCGGATCACGTACATCTCATAGAACGGATCAAGGTATCCGGTGAGGTCACATGTACGCTCACCCGTTTTTAGCAGGTTTGGAAGCTCAGTAAACGTGAGGCCAAGATCACGAAAAGCCTGAATGAACGTTGTCCGGGTGCGAATGCCGTTGCCTTCGAAAGACCACGCGACAGTGCCAGTCATTTGCATTTCTGGATTGGCGACAAGTTCCCAAATTGCGCGCACATCTGCGCAACTGAGGTCTGAAATGCGGAGGAGTTTCATTTAGAAGTCAACCGAAAAAGCAATAGGTAGGCACTGGTCACTATAGCCTGTCAGGCCTTACTCTTGTCTGACCGCTTTCGCTGCAAAGCAGCCGGCCTTCCCGGCTACTTCCCTCATCACTCCACCCGCGTAATCCGGTTTGGCTTGAAACCCAAGTCCGCCGCTTTGCCCTTGCGCCCACGGGCTGCGCGGGCGTTGTTGAGGCTGCGGATTTCAAGGGTTTCGTCGCGCTCTTTTCCGCCGCGGCCTATGCCGTCGATGCGGATGCTGCGTGTGTAGGCGGCAGCGCCGGCCAGGGTGTCTTTGTCTTCCAGGTCGATCAGCATCAAGCCGCGACCACCGTTGGTCATGGTCTTGAGTTCGGTGATCTCAAAGGTCAGGATGCGCCCGCCGGTGGACGCGCAGGCCACGTGGGTAGCAGGCGCAACCACCGTCGCGGGGGTGCCCGCCACGGTGACCTTGCCTTGCGCACCCGACACCACAGACGGCGCACACAGGGTCTCGCCCTCGCCCACGCCCACAAAGGCCTTGCCGGCCTTTTGGCGGGAGGTCATGTTCTCGACGCTGGCAATAAAGCCGTAGCCGCCGCTGCCAGACAGCAGCAACTGTGCGCTGGCCGGGCCGGCGAAGTAATACAAAATTTGTGTGCCGCTTTCCAGCTCCAGCAGCGTGGTGACCGGCTGGCCATCGCCCCGCCCGCCGGGCAGCGCTGACACTGGCACGGTGTAGATGCGACCGTTGGAGCCGAACACCAGCAGCGTATCCACCGTGCGGCACTCGAAGGTGCCGTACAGGCCGTCACCCGCCTTAAAGGCGAAGGTAGACGCCTCGTGCCCATGGCCGGTGCGGGCGCGCACCCAGCCTTTTTCAGACACCACCACCGTTACCGGCTCGTCCACTACCTTCACCTCAGCCACAGCCTTTTTCTCGGCCTGGATGAGCGTGCGGCGCGCGTCGGCAAACACTTTGGCGTCCGCCTCAATCTCTTTGATCATCAGGCGTCGCAGCGCAGCGGGGCTACCCAGAATTTCTTCCAGCTTGCCTTGCTCGGTGCGGAGCTCGGAGAGCTCTTGCTCGATCTTGATGGCCTCCAGCCGCGCCAATTGGCGCAGGCGGATTTCAAGAATGTCTTCAGCCTGGCGGTCGCTCAAGTTGAAGCGGGCAATCAGCGCGGCCTTGGGCTCGTCGCTGTTGCGGATGATGGCAATCACCTCATCGATGTTGAGCAACACCGTCTGACGACCCTCAAGGATGTGGATGCGGTCCAGCACCTTGCCCAAGCGGTGGCGGCTGCGCTTTTCAATCGTGGTCTGGCGGAAGCTGATCCACTCGTTGAGCATTTGGCGCAGTGACTTTTGAACCGGCTTGCCATCCAGCCCCACCATGGTGAGGTTGATAGGCGACGAGGTTTCCAGGCTGGTGTGGGCCAGCAGTGCGGTGATCAGCTCCTGCTGCTCGACTGTGCGACTCTTGGGCTCGAACACCAGGCGCACCATCGCATCTTTGTTGGATTCATCGCGCACCACATCCAACACGCTCAAGATGCTGGCCTTGAGCTGGGTTTGGTCTTGGCTCAGGGCTTTTTTGCCGGCCTTGACCTTGGGGTTAGTGAGTTCTTCAATCTCTTCCAACACACGCTGGCTGCTCACACCGGGCGGCAGCTCGGTGACCACCAGCTGCCATTGGCCGCGGGCCAGGTCTTCAATCTTCCAGCGGGCGCGCACCTTGAGGCTGCCGCGGCCGCTGCGGTAGGCATCGGCAATGTCGCTGGCGCTGCTGATGATCTGGCCACCACCGGGGAAATCCGGGCCGGGGATCAGGGTGAACAGCTCATCGTCGGAGAGCTTGTCGTTCTTGATGAGCGCGACGCATGCGTCGGCCACTTCGCGCAGGTTGTGGCTTGGGATTTCGGTGGCCAGGCCCACGGCAATGCCGCTAGCGCCATTGAGCAGGCTGAACGGCAGGCGCGCAGGCAGCTGGCGGGGCTCTTCGGTCGAGCCGTCGTAGTTGGGCTGAAAGTCCACTGTGCCCTGGTCGATTTCGTCGAGCAGCAGCGTGGTGATTTTGGCCAAACGGGCTTCGGTGTAGCGCATGGCAGCGGCACCGTCGCCGTCCCGGGAGCCGAAGTTGCCTTGGCCATCTACCAGCGGGTAGCGCTGCGAAAAGTCTTGCGCCATGCGCACCAAGGCGTCGTAGGCCGACTGGTCGCCGTGCGGGTGAAAGCGGCCCAGCACATCACCCACCACACGGGCGCTCTTGACCGGTTTGGCACCGGCATTGCCGTTGGCACCGCCAAAGCCCAGGCCCATGCGGCCCATGCTGTACAAAATGCGGCGCTGCACCGGCTTGAGGCCATCGCACACGTCGGGCAAAGCGCGGCCCTTGACGACCGAGAGCGCGTACTCGAGGTAAGCGCGCTGGGCGTAAGTGGCGAGGTTCAGTTCGCCATCTTCACCGGGAGGCACGGGGCCTGCCGGTTCAAGGGGTTCGGGGATCAAATCGAGCGTGGTTTGGTCAGTCATGTTTCTTCAGTTCAGTCCACTGCAATCCGGGATTCTTCAAGGGCCGCGGGCAAGGCCGGGGTCATCATGTTGCCGCGCCCGACGGCGCCACCGGGCATGGTGCCGGGCGTCAGCACATAGGCGGTGCGGGAGCCCGACAGAACATAGCCGTCGCCATAGGGGTTGAGCACCGGCTTACCGCCCGCCGCTTGCGGCGTGGGCGCTTTGGCGGGGGCCGGGGGCTTGAGCGCGGCGTAGAGCTCCGTCACGGTGGCGACGTAGTTCTGGGTTTCTTTGTAATTGGGCACTTTGTTGCCGGCACGCTGGACCGCGCCCTCCCCTGCGTTGTACGAGGCGAGGGCCAAATCGGTGCGGCCGGGGAACATGTCGAGCAACAGGCGCAAATAGCGCGCCCCGATGCCGACGTTGATTTTGGGGTCGGCCAGCTTGGCCTCCACCGACATCCAGCGGTCGCTATCCACCCCGAAGCGGCGCGCCGTATCCGGCATTACCTGCATGAGCCCGATAGCGCCTTTGGGTGACACCGCAGTGGGCTCAAAGCCGGACTCAGTGGTGACCAGCGCCTTGAGCAGCTCGTAGTCCAGCCGGTACTTGCGCGCGGCCTCTTGCAGCAAGGGCTGGGCTTTGCGGTAGCGCGGGGAGTTGTCAAAAAAAGCCGCCAACTTGGGCGACAGCTCGGGCGAAACCTCGGGTGTCTGGGGTACTGCCGCCTGCGGTGCGGTGGCGTCGGCCCCTGCCTTCAGGCCACGGATAGAGGCACGGAAAAACAGGGTGTAGCGCTCGTCTGTTTGCTCGGCTGAAAAGTGCGACTGCCCCTGCGGGTCTACATAGACCCACACGTCGGCTTTGGCATCAAAAGCGGCTGTAGCGCACATAAATAATGCGCAAGCAGCTACATTTTTCATAGCAAAACGGGACACAGCGGCACGCAAATGCATCAGACGTCGATCTCTACCGAGTCGCCATGCAGCTCCATCAGCTCGCGGCGGGAGGCCGCTTCGCCTTTACCCATGAGCTTGGTGATCAGCGACTCGGTGTCACCGAAATTGACAGCGCCCAGCATCACCGGCAACAGGCGGCGTGTGTCGGGGTTGAGCGTGGTGTCCCACAGCTGCTCGGCATTCATTTCGCCCAAGCCTTTGAAGCGGCTGATGGACCAAGCGCCTTCACGCACACCCTCTTTGCGCAGCTTGTCGAGGATGGCAGTGAGTTCGCCTTCATCCAGCGCGTAGGCCTTGCTGGCGGGCTTTTTGCCGCGGGCCGGCGCATCCACCCGGAACAGCGGGGGGCGAGCCACATACACATGGCCGGTCTCGATCAGCTTGGGGAAATGGCGGAAAAACAGCGTGAGCAGCAGCACCTGGATGTGCGAGCCGTCCACGTCCGCATCGCTCAAGATGCAAACCTTGCCGTAACGCAGGCCGCTCAGGTCTGGCGTGTCGTTGGGGCCGTGCGGGTCTACGCCGATGGCGACCGAAATGTCGTGGATTTCGGTGTTGGCAAACAGGCGATCGCGGTCCACCTCCCAGGTGTTGAGCACTTTGCCGCGCAGGGGCAGGATGGCCTGGTTTTCTTTGTCGCGTCCCATCTTGGCGCTGCCGCCGGCGGAGTCGCCCTCGACCAGAAACACTTCGTTATAGGCAATGTCGCGGCTCTCGCAGTCGGTGAGTTTGCCGGGCAGCACGGCCACGCCGCTGCTCTTGCGCTTTTCGACCTTCTGGCCGGCCTTCTGGCGGGTTTGGGCGGCTTTGATAGCCAGCTCTGCCAGCTTTTTGCCGTAATCCACATGCTGGTTCAGCCACAGCTCTAACGCGGGGCGTACGAAGCTGCTCACCAGGCGCACCGCGTCACGCGAGTTGAGCCGCTCCTTGATCTGGCCTTGGAACTGCGGGTCCAGCACCTTGGCGCTCAGCACATAGCTGGCGCGGGCAAACACGTCTTCGGGCATGAGCTTCACGCCCTTGGGCAGCAGGCTGTGGAATTCGATAAAGCTTTTGACGGCCTGGAACAAACCATCGCGCAAGCCGCTCTCGTGGGTGCCGCCTGCGCTGGTGGGGATCAGGTTCACATAGCTCTCGCGCACTGGGGCGCCGTCTTCGGTAAACGCCACACACCAGCTCGCGCCCTCGCCTTCGGCAAAGGTGTCGTTGTTGCCATCGGCAAAGCCTTCACCGTCAAACATGGGGATGACGGGGTCGGCGCTCAGGGTCTGGCCCAAGTAGTCTTTCAGGCCGCCCTTGTAGAGCCAGTTCTGGCTTTCCTTGGTTTTTTCGTTCACCAGCGTGACGCTCACGCCGGGCATCAACACCGCTTTGCTGCGCAACAGGTGGGTCAGCTCGCCCATGGGCAGAACGGCGGATTCAAAGTACTTGGCGTCGGGCCACACGCGCACGCTGGTGCCCTGCTTGCGGTCGCCTTCGCCGGCCTTGCGCACCTGCAGGGCCTCGGTCACGTCGCCACCTTCAAACACCAGGTGAGCGACGGAGCCTTCACGGTAGCTGGTGGCCTCCAGGCGCTTGCCCAGCGCATTGGTCACCGACACACCCACGCCGTGCAAGCCACCGGAGAAGCTGTAAGCGCCGCCCTTTCCCTTGTCGAACTTGCCGCCCGCGTGCAGGCGGGTGAACACCAGCTCGATCACCGGCGCTTTTTCTTCGGGGTGCATGCCGAACGGAATACCGCGGCCATCGTCTTCCACGCTAACGGAGCCGTCGGCGTGCAGGGTGACTTTGATTTTTTTGCCGTGGCCGGCCAAGGCTTCGTCCGCAGCGTTGTCCAGCACTTCCTGGATGATGTGCAGCGGGTTATCGGTGCGGGTGTACATGCCCGGGCGCTGTTTGACGGGCTCCAGGCCCTTGAGCACGCGGATCGACGATTCGGAATATTCGGGGGTGGGTTTGACAGCCATAGCGGCGGATTGTAGGGGAACTGCGGCAATCCACTGTATATGCATACATGCAAATACCCATCACCAACCCTGACGCCGCCCCAACCACTGTCCCGCCCGCTGTAAACCTTGGGCTCGAAACTGGCTACATTTGCAGGATGAGTTCGACCTCCCAACCTCTCTCGATCACCCAGGTGCTGGTGTGTGGCGCCACCATCGTGACCCTGTCCATGGGGATACGCCACGGTTTCGGCCTTTGGCTCCAGCCGATTACCCAAGCCCAGGGATGGACGCGCGAAACCTTTGCCTTTGCGATCGCAATTCAAAACCTGGTCTGGGGCGTCAGCGGAATATTTGCGGGCATGGCTGCTGACCGGTTCGGGGCGTTTCGCGTCATCATCATCGGGGCCTTGTTGTATGCGTTGGGCCTGTGTGGCATGGCGCTGACCACGACGCCGCTGACCTTCACCCTGGCAACAGGGGCATTGATCGGCATGGCGCAGGCGGGCACCACCTATGCGGTGATCTACGGCGTGATTGGCCGCAACGTGCCTGCGGAAAAGCGCTCTTGGGCGATGGGCGTGGCAGCAGCAGCAGGGTCATTCGGGCAGTTTTTGATGGTGCCCACCGAAGGCTTTTTGATCAGCCACCTCGGTTGGCAAGAGGCCCTGCTGGCATTGGCTGCGGCCACTCTGCTGATGATCCCACTGGCCCGTGGACTGCGTGAGCCAGCGTTTGGCGGCGCGGCAGCCCCGGCTCGCCAGCAAAGCATAGGGCAGGCGCTGCGCGAGGCCTTCAAGTACCCCAGCTTTCAGTTGCTGATGGCAGGTTACTTTGTGTGCGGCTTTCAGGTGGTGTTTATCGGCGTGCACATGCCGAGTTACCTGAAAGACCAAGGGCTTTCGCCCCAAGTGGCCAGCTACGCCTTGGCCTTGATTGGCCTCTTTAACGTGTTCGGCACCTACGCAGCGGGCGTGCTGGGCCAGAAGATGCCCAAGAAGTACATCCTGGCGTTCATTTACTTTGCGCGGGCAATAGCCATCAGCGTGTTTTTGCTGGTGCCTTTGTCTCCCATGAGCGTGTATGTGTTCTCTGCGGTCATGGGGGTACTGTGGCTGTCGACCATTCCCCCCACGAATGCCACCATTGCCCAGATTTTTGGTGTGGCCCACCTGTCCATGCTGGGCGGATTCGTGTTCTTCAGCCACCAGATCGGCTCTTTTCTGGGTGTGTGGCTGGGCGGCTATCTGTATGACAAAACGGGTAGCTACGACATCGTTTGGTATATCGCAATTGGACTGGGCGTGTTCGCCGCACTGGTGAATTTGCCGGTGCGCGAGGCGCCGATTGGACGCACACCCCAAACCGCGTGAGAACAGCCGCCATGCTCAAAAAAACTGCGATCACACTGGCCCTGTGCCTGCTGCTGACCGCCGTTTTCTCCATGTACACCCAACCTGAATTCATGATGCAGATGGCCAATCAGGTGTGGGCTTGCTTTTGATCCGCTTTTTACATGACCAGCAACACCACCGTCACCATCATCACCGGCGCGTCTGAGGGCATAGGCGCCGAACTCGCGCGGCAGCTGGCCACACGTTATGGCACAGGACTGCGCCTGGTGCTGGCCGCCCGCAAGCGCGAGGCGCTGGACGCGGTGGCAGACATTTGCCGCGCCAAGGGCAGCCAGGTTTTGGTGGTGCCGACCGATGTGTCCGTGGAAGCCCAATGCCGCGCCCTGATTCAGACCACTATTGACGCCTTCGGGCGGATTGACACCCTGGTCAACAACGCCGGCGTCTCTGCCCAAGCGCTGTTTCAGGACGTGGATGCCCAAGACCTGCATTGGTACGAGGACCTGATGCGCGTCAACCTGTGGGGCAGTGTGTGGTGCACCCATGCAGCGTTGCCGCACATCAAGCAAGCCCAAGGTCGCATCGTGGCGGTGTCGTCGCTGGCAGGCCTGATTGGTGTGCCCGGACGCACGGCCTACAGCGCCTCCAAGTTTGCGATGACCGGATTTTTTGAGGCGCTGCGTGCCGAGCTCAAGCCGTCAGGCGTGAGTGTGACCACCGCCTTCCCCGGCGTGGTGTTGACCGACATCCGCGCGCACGGCCTGAACGCCAAGGGCGAGGTCGCTGGCTCCAGCGGCCTCAAGGAAGACAAGGCCATGACCGTCTCCGAGTGCGCCTACCTGATTGCTACCGGCATGCAAAAACGCCAGCGCGAAGTAGTGATGACCGCCCAAGGCAAGCTCGGGCGCTTTCTCAAACTCTTGTTGCCGGGCGTTGTGGAGAACATGGCAATGGCGGCGCTCAAAGATGAAGTGAAGCCCAAGTGATGCACACACCGCACCGGCAGTTGTCTGCACCGTCACCCTGGATTCAGCGCTGGAGCCACCTCATCAGCCCGGGGGCCTCCGTTTTGGACGTGGCTTGCGGCAGTGGGCGCCACCTTCATTGGTTTGCCGGGCGCGGCTGCAAGGTGACCGGCGTCGACCAGGATATTGAAAGCGCACAGCCGTTACTGCCAAATGCCAGACTCATACAAGCCGACATCGAAAACGGGCCATGGCCTTTGGTGAACGAGGCCAACGCCGAGCCTGAGTTGTTTGACGCGATTGTGGTGACCCACTACCTTTGGCGGCCACTCATGGACACGCTATTGGCCAGTCTGGCGCCGGGCGGCGTCCTGCTCTATGAAACTTTTGCCGCAGGCAACGAGACCGTGGGGCGCCCTGCCCGGCCTGATTTTTTGCTGCAAAACGGTGAATTGCTGCAGATTTGTAGCGTTTTGCACATCGTGGCCTATGAAAACGGTTTTTTAGAACAACCCGACCGTTTCGTTCAGCGTATTGCGGCCACACGTATCTTTACCCCAAGTGCACGCAACGGCGCTCCGGCGCGCTATGCACTCTAGTTAAAATGTTTGTTTACAGATTCAACACTCGACATGAACGCTTCTAAAGGTCCAATCCGGGGCAGCATCGTAGCCCTTATCACTCCGATGCTTGACGACGGCTCCGTGGATTACCCCGCGCTGCGCAAACTCATCGATTGGCATATCGCCGAAGGCACCGATTGCATTGGCGTCGTGGGTACCACCGGTGAGTCCCCCACCGTCAGTGTTGAAGAACATTGCGAAATCATCCGCGTGTCGGTCGAGCAATCTGCCGGGCGCGTGCCGATCATGGCCGGATGTGGTGGCAACTCCACCCGTGAGGCGATTGCCTTGGCCCGCTTTGCCAAGCAAGTCGGCGCCGACTGCCAATTGCAAGTCGTGCCCTACTACAACAAGCCAACCCAAGAAGGCCAGTTCCAGCACTTCAAGGCCATTGCAGAAGCTACTGGCGACCTGCCTATCGTGCTCTACAACGTGCCCGGTCGCTCGGTGGCTGATATGGCACACGACACCGTGTTGCGCCTGACACAGGTGCCCGGAATCGTGGGTATCAAAGAGGCAACCGGCAACATTGAGCGCGCCCAATGGCTCATCAAAGATGCACCGAAAGAGTTTTCGATATACAGCGGCGACGACCCGACTGCGGTAGCACTGATGTTGTGTGGCGGCCACGGTAACGTGAGCGTGACTGCCAACGTGGCACCGCGTCTGATGCATGAGCTGTGCAAGGCAGCTATTGCCGGAGATGTAGCGCGCGCCATGGAAATCCAGATGAAACTTTTGCCCGTCCACAAGACTCTATTCATCGAATCCAACCCGATTCCTGTGAAGTGGGCGGTTTCGCGCATGGGGCTGAGCAAGCCTGCCCTGCGCTTGCCTTTGACACCGCTGACAGAAGCCAGCCAACCCGCCCTTGAAAAGGCCATGCAAACCGCTGGTCTGATCTAAGCGCGCTGCCATTTTGAGGATTTTTGTGAATTCCATTTCTAAAGTTATTTTGCTCAGCGCGACGATTGGCTTGGGAGCCTGCACCGCGCTGGAAACAGACAAAGTGGACTACCGCTCTGCAGCAAAAGCCCCTCGCTTGGACGTTCCGCCCGATCTCACCCAGTTGAACAAAGACACCCCCTACACCGTGGTGGGTGGCGCAGTCTCTGCGAACGCCACCAAGACAACCCAGGCGGTGACGGAAAAATCCGACGTAGCGGCATTGGCGGTGGGTGACGTAAGAATCGAGCGCGCAGGCAACCAGCGTTGGCTGGTGGTAAACCGCCCGGCTGAAAAGCTTTGGGAGCCGGTGAAAGACTTCTGGCAAGAAAACGGTTTCTTGTTGGCGCTCGACCAAGACAAACTGGGCATCATGGAAACCGATTGGGCGGAAAACCGCGCCAAGCTTCCACAAGACTTCCTGCGCGCCTCCTTAGGCAGGTTGCTGGACTCGTTCTATTCGACCCCTGAGCGAGACAAGTTCCGCACCCGCTTGGAGCGGGATAGCAATGGGAATACCGAGATTTTCATCAGCCACCGGGGCATGGTGGAGGTCTATACGGCAGACCGTTCCAACGAAACCGTGTGGCAACCGCGAGCAGCAGATCCTGAGCTTGAAGCTGAATTTTTGCGTCGCTTGATGGTCAAGCTGGGAGTGTCGCAAGAGCAATCCAAGGCACTGGTGGCCAATAGCGTTACCAAACAAGTGGCCACCGTTACCAGCCTGAATGGACAGCCGGTTGTTCAACTGGACGAGGGCTTTGACCGGGCATGGCGCCGCACGGGACTCGCCTTGGACAGAACCGGCTTCACGGTGGAAGATCGTGACCGCAAACAAGGTGTTTACTTTGTTCGCTACCAAGAACTGACCTCCGACAAGGCCGAGCCCGGCTTTTTCAGCAAGATGTTCAGTGGCACCAAAGCCAACGTCGCGCTCAAATACCAAATTGCGGTGCGCAGCGCAGGTGAGAAATCAACGATCAGCGTGCTGGATGCCAATGGCAACCCCGAGACCACCGCAGTTGCTCAAAAAATTGTGAAAGTCATCGCTGACGACATCAAATAAGCGGAGTCGCATCGCCACGAGGCGATGTACCGGCAAAAAAAAACCACCGAAAGGTGGTTTTTTTTCGTCTGCAAGCAGATTATTGCTTGGCTGGCTCGGAAGCAGCAGCTGCAGGAGCAGTGGCTTCGGAAGCAGCAGCTGCAGGAGCAGCAGCTTCAGGAGCGGATGCAGCAGCAGCAGGAGCTTCAACAGCAGCGGGAGCAGCAGCAGGAGCTTCTTCTTTCTTACCGCAAGCAGCCAGAGCAGCAGCAGCGATCAATGCTGCCAAAACGAGAGACTTGTTCATTTTTAAAGACTTCAGTGAGTTAACGAAACAATTTCCGGAAATTGTCTGGATAGCGAACCACCCAGCCCTGACGTAAAGCATTCGGTCTCTTTCCATCAGAGCTTGAAATTATACAAGACCCAAAACAGTGCATACGGGTAAACCCTCTTGAACCTTAAAGTCCCAAAACGGAGGCCGGAAAACCGGGGGAGCTTTGACGGAAACACTCGTCTACCGATTCTTTCAAATTCAGTTTCGAGCGGGCCTCACGAGACCACACACCGACCGAACGCTCGGCATCCCGGCGGTGCAAGAACCATGCGGGCCCCAACAATGCACTGGGCATTTCAGAGTCGTCAAGATGCTTAACCACCCTGCAATCCAAAAGGTGACCCCAAGTCACGCGCCACTGAACAAAGCGGGGGTGCAGCAGCGTGACCTGGTTGTAACGCTTCGCAATCATGGTCAGCCGTCGCCCGGGCTTGACCCATCGCTGGAGAGATTCGATAACCGCTTTTTCGCGCAACGGCCAATCCGCAAAATCAACATCGACCCATACCATCTGGCTCCAGCCTTCCAGGCCAGCAAGGTCGATGCCTTGCCGGACGGCCTCTGCGAACTCAGAGGGGCCTAGAAACGCCCCCTCACCTGACCATGATGCCTCATCGGTCGACATGCAACCATCCGGCATCGCACCAGTCCTGCACCAGGCTGATAGCCCCCTCACTCAAACGACGTACTTCTTTCGCGTCCAACTGGCGCATATCGGCCAACTGCCGCATCAATTGCGCGTCGCGACCTGCGGCATTAAAACTTTCACCATTGATAAAAACATGATGCGCGTCGTAGAGCATACGGGTGCGGCGATCCAAGCGGATGGCACCCGCGACGTCTTGGCCCTCGCCATCGAACCATACGTTGGCCTTCGGTTCACTCAAATATTCGCCCAGTGCACGGGCGATGGCTTTAGGGTCCTTCAGCGCTGACTGCACTGCAGCCTGAGCGAACTCCAGCATGGCGGATGGCAACTCAGCGTGTGCTTCAACGGCCGCTTGTTTGGGGTCGGTGTAAAGGGTTGCCGGCAAGTCATCCATCGCTTGCTCAGCAATGCGTTGCAAAACCTCTTGCGCCAACTCTGCCTGAGAAGGAGAACGGAAGCCGATCGAATAGGTCATGCATTCCCCCTCTGCAACACCATCGTGGGCGTATCTGGGCGGGAGGTACAACATATCGCCGGGTTCGAGCACGAATTCTTCTTCCGGCTCGAAATTGGCTAGGATTTTGAGCGGCATGTCAGGCACCAACGACAAGTCTTTCTGCCGCCCTATGCGCCAACGACGACGACCATGCGCCTGCAACAGAAAAACGTCATAGCTATCAAAATGGGGGCCCACGCCGCCTTGGTCTGTGGCGTAGCTGATCATCAAATCGTCAAGGCGCGCATCCGGCACAAAACGGAACTGATTAATCAAGCCATGCACCCGCTCATCATGCGAATCTACCCCCTGCACTAGCAAGGTCCAACCCGCTTGCTTGAGCGGCGGCAGGGACTTGCGGGCAAAAGGCCCGTGCTTGAATTTCCATGCATCCCCATTGCCGGGGGCCCCCTGCACCACCAAACGCGACTCCACGTCTTCTTGCGCGGCCAGCTCCAATAGCTCGATGCGCTCCAGTAAGGGAGAAAATCCGGGAATGGCTTGACGGATCACCAGCGGCTTCTTTTGCCAGTAGCGCTGCATGAAGGTTTCCGGGCTGATGCCGCCGAGCAGCTGGAGTGGAGTTTCAATGTTCATGGGAGAATTCTGCCTTATGGAAATCACCACACAATGCGTCGTTGCCCTCACATGGACGCTGAAAGACACACTGGGCGAAGAACTGGACGTTTTGGACGAGCCGGTTGAGTTTTTATTGGGCGGCAACGACTTGTTGCCCCCCATCGAAGCTGCGCTGCAAGGCCACGTAGCCGGAGATAAAGTGCAATTGCAAATTGAGCCGGAAGAGGCTTTCGGCGATTTCAATGACCAGCTGATTTTCTTGGAGCCGCGCGGCCTGTTTCCCGCAGAGTTGCAAGAAGGCCTGACCATGGAGGGTTATGCATTACCCGCAGGCTGTAACCCGGACGCCCCCAAGGACGCGCTCTACACCATCACAGATATTTACCCGGAACACGTGGTGCTGGATGGCAACCACCCGCTGGCGGGCATCGCCATCCGTATTCAACTCAAAGTAGAGTCAGTCCGGGAAGCCACTGAAGACGAAATCGGCTCTGGTACCTTGGGTACCGGGTTCTTCCGGGTCCAGCCTTTGCACGAGCAAGCCCCCGGAAGCGATCACCTGCACTAAGCCGATCAGGCCTTTCCGGTGGAGCCGTAGCCGCCCTCCCCGCGCTGTGACGCGGGGAATTCGGTCACCACATTGAACTGGGCTTGCACCACCGGCACGATCATCAACTGCGCAATGCGCTCCATCGGCTCGATGGTGAACGGCACTTCGCTGCGGTTCCAAGCGCTCACCATGAGTTGGCCTTGGTAATCGCTGTCAATCAAACCCACCAGATTGCCCAGCACGATGCCGTGTTTGTGCCCCAGCCCGGAGCGGGGCAGAATCAACGCCGCGTACGCAGGGTCTTCGAGATAAATTGCCATGCCGGTAGGTACCAGTTGCCATGCATTGGGAGCCAGGGTTAGCGGGGCGTCCAGGCAAGCGCGCAAATCCAAGCCAGCACTGCCCGGGGTGGCATAGGTCGGCAAATTGTTTTGCAAGCGAGGATCGATGATCTTGACGTCGATTTTCATGATGTTCCGTGTGAAAGATTAAGAGGTAGCGTGCAGGCGTTTGGCGATTTCGGCAACGAGTTGCCGGGCCAAATGCAGCTTGGAGTTGCGAGGCAGTTCGGTAGAACCGGCGGCATCGATGAGCAGAAGTGCATTGTCGTCCTGACCGAAGGTCGCGGGACCGATGTTGCCCACCAGCAGCGGCACCTTTTTTCGCAGTCGCTTTGCCGTCGCGTGGGCCAATAAATCATGGCTTTCCGCAGCAAAGCCCACGCAATAGAGATCGCCACGCACCGCACGTTCGGTTTGGGCCACATCGGCCAGTATGTCGGGATTCTCTACAAACTCGAGTTTCGGCGTTGCACCGCTGCCGTCTTTTTTAAGCTTATGGTTGGCCGCAGTCGCAGGGCGCCAATCCGCCACAGCAGCCGTTGCTATAAAAACAGTAGCGTTTTGCGCATGTTCTGTGCTGGCTAGGTGCATATCGAGTGCCGATTTCACATCGACCCGCTTAACGCCGCGAGGCGTTGCCAAAGCCACCGGGCCTGCGATCAAGGTCACCTCAGCGCCAGCTTCCCGCGCGGCACGGGCAATAGCAAACCCCATTTTCCCGCTAGAGAGGTTGGTAATGCCACGCACCGGGTCAATCGCCTCGAAGGTGGGCCCGGCAGTGACCACGACATGCTGCCCCGCCAGACGCTGAGGCTGAAAGAACGCAACAACCTCCTGCAGCAACTCGTCCGGCTCCAGCATGCGCCCGTCGCCCGTCTCACCGCAGGCCTGGTCTCCATTTCCCACGCCCAGCACATGGGTGCCATCTGCACGCAGTTGCGCGAGATTGCGCTGGGTGGCAGGGTGCGCCCACATCTCCCGGTTCATGGCGGGGGCAATGATCAGCGGCACGCTCTCAATCGGCCGCGCAAGGCACATCAGGCTCAGCAAATCATCGGCACGACCATGCAACAGTTTGGCCATGAAGTCGGCGCTGCAGGGCGCAATCAGAATGGCGTCGGCCTCGCGACTCAGGTTGATATGCGGCATGTTGTTGTGCTCGCGAGCATCCCACTGCGAATCAAATACCGGGCGATTGCTCAGCGCTTGCATGGTCACCGGCGTGATGAATTGCGCGGCGGCCTCGGTCATCACGACCTGCACGGTAGCCCCCTGCTTGATCAACGCACGGCACAGCTCAGCCGCCTTGTAGCAGGCAATGCCGCCTGTCAAACCCAGAACAATATGTTTACCGGAAAGGTCCATGTCGTACTCATTTCATGATGGCGAACAGCACGATGGCGCTGCCGCAGACCGCCGCAATGTAGCAGACGCCTATAATCTCGCTTTACCACCTCATCGAACCCTCAAGTTCGCCCCTGACATGACCAAATTTGTCTTCGTCACCGGCGGTGTGGTGTCTTCCCTTGGAAAGGGAATCGCCTCAGCCTCCCTTGCTGCGATCCTCGAATCGCGGGGCCTGACAGTCACCCTCATCAAGCTGGACCCCTACCTCAACGTTGATCCCGGGACCATGTCTCCCCTGCAGCACGGCGAGGTGTTCGTCACCGACGACGGCGCAGAAACTGACTTGGATCTTGGCCACTATGAGCGTTTCATTGAAACGCGCATGCGCAAGACCAACAACTTCACCACTGGTCAAATTTACAAAAGCGTGCTCGACAAAGAGCGCCGCGGTGACTACCTGGGCAAAACAGTCCAGGTCATTCCCCATGTGACCAACGAAATCCAAGAGTTCGTCAAACGCGGTGCGCGGTTCGGCGAGCCGGATGCGGTGGACGTGGCGATCGTCGAAATCGGTGGAACCGTGGGCGACATCGAGTCGCTGCCCTTCCTTGAAGCCGTTCGCCAAATGAGCCTCAAGCTCGGCCCTAACAACAGCGCGTTTGTCCACCTGAGCTACCTCCCCTGGATTGCAGCGGCCGGCGAACTAAAGACCAAGCCGACCCAGCACACTGCCAAGCAGTTGCGCGAAATCGGTATCCAAGCGGATGTTCTTTTGTGCCGCGCGGATCGCCCGATTCCTGATGAAGAGCGCGCCAAAATTTCGCTGTTCTCCAACGTGCCTGAATGGGGCGTGATCTCCATGTGGGATGTGGACACCATCTACAAAGTGCCGCGCATGTTGCACGAGCAAGGCCTGGATGGCCTGATTTGCGACAAGCTGCGCCTGAACACACCACCTGCAAGCCTTAAGCGCTGGGATGATCTGGTGTATGCGACCGAACACCCCCAAGGCGAAGTCACTATCGCCATGGTCGGCAAGTATGTGGACCTGACTGACAGCTACAAATCAGTCAACGAAGCCTTGCGCCATGCCGGCATGAAGAACCATGTACGCGTCAAAATCGAACACGTGGATTCCGAGACCATTGAAGCCAGCACGGCCAACCAACTGGCGAAATACGACGCCATTCTGGTGCCCGGCGGTTTCGGCAAGAGGGGTATTGAAGGGAAGATCAGCACCGCCCGTTTTGCCCGCGAGAACAAAGTGCCCTATTTGGGAATTTGCTTGGGGATGCAAGTTGCCACCATCGAATTCGCGCGCCATGTGGCCGGCTTGACAGATGCCAACAGCACCGAATTTGATCCCGAAAGCCCGAACCCCGTGATCGCCCTGATCACCGAGTGGAAGGATGCGGACGGCACGATCAAAACCCGTGATGTCAATTCGGATCTTGGCGGCACCATGCGCTTGGGCGCACAAAGCTCTGATGTAGCCAAAAACACGCTGGCCCACAAGATCTATGGGGATGTCGTCACCGAGCGCCACCGCCACCGCTACGAGGCGAACGTGAATTACCTCGACACCCTTCGGGCATCTGGTCTCGTCATTTCTGCGCTGACCCAGCGCGAGCAACTGACCGAGATCGTGGAACTACCGGAAAGTGTTCACCCTTGGTATGTGGGTGTGCAGTTCCACCCGGAGTTCAAGTCCACTCCGTGGAACGGCCATCCATTGTTCAATGCATTTATCAAAGCGGCCGTTGAGCACCAGAACGGTGGAAAAAGTTTGAAAGCGGTTGCCTGATGAAGCTTTGCGATTTTGAGATCGGCCTCGATCGTCCCTTTTTCCTGATCGCCGGAACCTGCTCCATCGAGGGCTTGGAAATGTCCATCGAAGTGGCAGGGCAGCTCAAAGAGGCATGCACCAGCTTGGGCATCCCCTTGATTTACAAGGGCTCGTTCGACAAGGCCAACCGCTCCTCCGGGACCAGCAAGCGTGGTGTCGGCTTGGATGCCGGACTGAAAATTCTGGACGAAGTACGCCGCCAACTGCAATTGCCCATCCTGACCGATGTGCATGACGAGTCGCATATCGCCGAAGTCGCCAGCGTGGTGGATGTGTTGCAAACACCCGCGTTCTTATGCCGCCAAACTGACTTCATCCGTGCCGTTGCCCAATGTGGCAAGCCGGTGAACATCAAAAAGGGGCAATTCCTTGCCCCTTGGGACATGAAGAATGTGATCGACAAAGCCCGTGCTGCTGCGGAAGAAGTCGGCCTCTCTCCTGACCGCTTCTTGGCTTGCGAGCGCGGTGTGAGCTTTGGCTACAACAACCTGGTGGCGGACATGACCAGCTTGGCCGAGATGCGGAAGTCGGGCGCCCCAGTGGTATTCGACGTAACCCACTCTGTGCAAAAGCCTGGCGGCTTGGGCGGCAGCAGTGGTGGCGCGCGTGACATGGTGCCTGTGTTGGCCCGCGCCGGTGTGGCTGCCGGCGTGGCAGGACTCTTTATGGAGACTCATCCACGCCCCGCAGAAGCTTGGTCTGACGGCCCCAATGCCGTTCCACTGCGCCATATGAAAGCGTTGTTGGAAACTTTGGTCGCGCTGGATTCCGTAACCAAAAAAACCCCGTTGCTGGAAGACAACTTCCAGTAATCGGCGGCAAGATGGGATTTGACGTTTTTTGTTTGTGTGTTTTTGAACTGGAAAGAAACTAATGAGCGCAATTGTTGACATCGTCGGCCGAGAGATTCTTGACTCTCGCGGCAACCCTACCGTTGAATGCGACGTGCTGCTGGAGTCCGGCACCATGGGCCGTGCGGCTGTGCCCTCCGGCGCATCCACTGGTTCCCGCGAAGCCATTGAGCTGCGTGATGGCGACAAGAAGCGCTACCTCGGCAAGGGCGTGTTGAAAGCGGTTGAGCACATCAACACTGAAATCTCCGAAGCCGTATTGGGCCTCGACGCTTCCGAACAAGCCTTTCTGGACAAGACATTGATTGACTTGGACGGCACCGAAAACAAATCCCGCTTGGGCGCCAACGCGATGTTGGCTGTCTCCATGGCAGTAGCCCGCGCTGCCGCTGAAGAGGCAGGCTTGCCTTTGTACCGTTACTTCGGCGGCATGGGCAGCGTGCAAATGCCCGTTCCCATGATGAACGTCATGAACGGTGGCGAACACGCCAACAACAACCTTGATCTGCAAGAGTTGATGATCATCCCCGTGGGCGCACCCAGCTTCCGCGAAGCCCTGCGCTGGGGTGCCGAAGTGTTCCACGCGCTCAAGAAAATCCTGCACGACCAGGGCATCAGCACGGCAGTGGGCGACGAAGGCGGTTTTGCCCCCAACGTGGCAAACCATGAAGCCGCGATCCAGATGATTCTGCAAGCCATCGACAAGGCTGGCTACGTCGCAGGCGAGCAAATCGCTCTCGGCTTGGATTGCGCCGCTTCTGAGTTCTACAAAGACGGCAAATACGAACTCGAAGGTGAAGGCCTGAGCCTGACCGCCCAAGAGTGGACCGACATGTTGGCCACCTGGGTCGACAAGTACCCCATCATCAGCATCGAAGACGGCATGGCTGAAGGCGACTGGGACGGCTGGAAAGTATTGACCGACCGTTTGGGTGCCAAGGTGCAAATCGTGGGTGACGACTTGTTCGTGACCAACACCAAGATCCTGAAAGAAGGCATCGACAAAGGCATAGCCAACTCGATCCTGATCAAGATCAACCAGATCGGCACTTTGTCTGAAACTTTCGCCGCCATCGAAATGGCCAAGCGTGCCGGCTACACCGCCGTCATCAGCCACCGCTCGGGCGAAACTGAAGATTCCACCATCTCTGATATCGCGGTGGGCACCAACGCCGGCCAGATCAAGACCGGTTCCCTGAGCCGTTCCGACCGTATGGCCAAGTACAACCAGTTGCTCCGCATCGAAGAGGACTTGGGTGATGTGGCCGTGTACCCCGGCCGCGCGGCGTTCTACAACCTGCGTTAAGCCTCTCCATCGACCGAACCACTGCCATGGGTAACCGCTGGGTCCCTGTCATGTTGATTGCACTGCTGCTGATCCTGCATGGTCAGCTGTGGTTCGGTCGTGGAAGCATCCCGGACGTCGCCCGACTGTCCAAACAACTAGAAGAACAAAAACAGCTCAACGCGCAGGCACTCCAAGCCAATGAGCGTCTCGAAGCTGAAATCCACGACCTGAAAGAAGGCCTGGAAATTGTCGAAGAAAAAGCACGCTCTGAATTGGGCATGGTGAAGGCGAACGAGATTTACGTTCAGATTGCCCGCTGAGCTTGATAGCTATGGGCTTGAAAATAGCGATTCTCGGCGCGGAATCGACCGGCAAAAGTACCCTCGCGCACGATTTGACGCTCGCGCTACAAGCTGCCGGAACCCAGGCAGTTACTGTCTCTGAATATTTGCGCGAATGGTGCGATCTGCACCAAAGAACTCCCCGCCCCGACGAACAAGCCGGCATTGCCATGGAGCAAACACGCCGTGTTGCCGCGCCCCACGGCATGACCGTGGTTTGTGACACCACGGCCATGATGACGGCCATTTATAGCGATGTGCTTTTCCAAGACATGAGCCTTTACACCGAAGCTCTCGCGGACCTGCGCACCTGCTCGCATGTTCTGGTCACGGGTTTAGATTTGCCTTGGGTGGAAGATGGCTACCAACGCGACAGCCCTGCAGGGCAACAGCGGGTCCATCAGCGCTTGCAAACGGTATTGCAGGAACACGACATTGCCTATTCCATGGTGTGGGGCAAAGGCTCCTTGCGACTCAAGGCTGCCTTGCGTATCGTGTTACCCGACCAGGTGGAAGACGATCGCCAAGCCGCCGAACAATACGCACGTTGGCTTGGCCAATGTGAGAAGTGTTCGGACGCGGCCTGTGAACACAGCCTCTTCAGGTCTTTGCTAGCCCGTTAGTGGGTGCCGGAAGGCCCCTGCTGCAGTTGGACCGCATCAGTGAACAGCTGAGCAGCATCCACCGGGTCAAACCGGTACTGCACACCGCAGAACTCGCAAGCGACTTCGATATCGCTACGTTCCGCCAAAATGCTGGCAGCCTCTTCGCGCCCAAGGCCAACGATCATTTTGCCCACGCGCTCGCGACTGCAATTGCAGCTAAAACGCGGCGCAGTCTCACCCACCAAAGGTTCAAACCGGGTTAAGGGCTCTTCCCAAAAAAGGCGTCGAAGAATCGTGTCGACATCCAGCTCCAGCAACTCTTCACTTTTCAGGCTCTTGGCCAAGATGGAAATGCGGTTGTAGTGCTCGTTCAGACCGATTTCATCCTCGTTCTCTTTGGACACCATGCTGCCCGAGAGATTCCCCTCCCCTTGCATCGGCAAGCGCTGGATCAGCAGACCCGCCGCCACCTTGTCGTTGGCGGCCAATACCAGCGTGGTATCTAACTGCTCGCTTTGCAGCATGTAGTGCTCCAACACCTCGCTGATGCGCTCCAGCGGCTTGCCACTGTCATCAAACAAGGGCACGACACCCTGGTAAGGCTGTTGACCAGGGAACTTGGTGGTCGGGTCCAGGGTAATCGCGCAACGCCCTTCATTTTGCGCATTCACCATCTGGCTCAACAGCATGTCAGGCGCAATGTCTCCCGCAATAGTGGCGGTCGAGCGAACCTTGAAATCGGGCTGGATCTCGGTGACCGCCAGCTTGACCGGGCCATCACCAAAAATTTGCAGGACGAGCGCACCGTCAAACTTGATGTTGGACTGCATCAAGGTCGCCGCTGCCGTAATCTCACCTAACAGGCTTTGCACGGGCTCCGGGTAGGCGCCATGCTCCGTGCTGGAAGCGCGTCGCCGCAAAATCTCTTGCCAGGTGTCCGTCAGACGCACGATGGCACCCCGAACCGGTAAACCATCAAACAAAAACTTGTGCAGTTCAGACATGCACCTTCTCCAAAAAAAACAGGCCCCTTGCGGGGCGGACAAACTAAGCGATTTTCTTCAGGCTGGACCTGAAACGTCGCGCGTTTTCGACGTAATGCTTGGCACTGGCCACCAACGCTTGTTGCTGTACTTCGGTCAACTCCCGCACGGCTTTGGCAGGACTGCCGATGATCATGCTGCCGTCAGGGAATTCCTTTCCTTCGGTCACCAAAGCACCTGCCCCCACCAAACAGCCTTTGCCGATACGAGCACCGTTAAGAACTACCGCACCGATACCGATCAAAGAGCCATCACCGATGGTGCAACCATGCAACATGACTTGATGCCCCACCGTGACGTTGTCGCCAATGGTCAAAGGCTTACCCATGTCTGCGTGTAGCACGCTGGCGTCCTGGATATTGGTTCCTGCACCGATGCGGATCGTTTCCGTGTCTCCGCGCACTACGGCTCCGAACCATATATTGGCATCTGCGCCAATTTCAACAGCGCCCATGACTTCGGCGCTGTCTGCGATCCAAACACCCTCAGAAAGCTGAGGCGCGATGCCATCAAGTTCATAAACCGCCATCAGAGTCCCCACAGCGCAAAACTAGAATTGTAAGGATGGAACTTAGAGAACACGCCCTCAAGGCCTTTCAAGCCAGTGTGCCGGAGCACAAAGCGCAACTGGCGTTGGAGTTGCTGTCTGGTGATCCGGCATTCGTCGTGGATGCAAAGCGCTACTTCGCGCCACCTGACGCACCGGGGCAACCGCCTCGTCCGGAACTCGTGGTTCCCAAAGACGTTCCCCGCCGCTCGCCCTTCACACCTGCAGGGCATGCAGCGTTGATGCACTCGATCACGCACATTGAATTCAATGCCATCAACCTCGCTTTGGATTGCATTTGGCGTTACGACCACATGCCAGAAGCGTTCTATCGGGACTGGGCGACTGTGGCCGCTGAAGAAGCCAAGCACTTCACCCTACTGTCCGGACACCTGAAGGCACTGGGCTATGCGTATGGCGACTTTCCCGCACATACCGGGCTGTGGACGATCTGCCACAACACCGCCCCTGACATCGCTGCCCGGATGGCACTGGTGCCGCGCACCATGGAAGCGCGCGGACTGGATGCGACGCCACTGATTCAATCCAAACTCGCCAAGGTCGGCACTGCAGCGGCTCTGGAGGCGCGCGCTATTCTGGACATCATCTTGGCAGAGGAAGTGGGCCACGTCGCCACCGGAAACCGCTGGTACCACTGGCTCTGCGCCCAACACAATTTGGATGCAGATGCGTTTTATGCGCAAGCAGCGGTGCGGTATGCGGCACCGCGGCCCAAACCACCATTCAATTACGCAGCCCGCAAAGCAGCAGGCTTTACCCCTGCAGAAATGCAAAAGCTAGACCTCGATGCAGGGATCGAACCTGGGCGCGATATAGCCTCGTCCGACGCAGCACACACCACCTAGAATCGAATCAACTATTTTCTGTGCCGGCTCTCCGGCTGCTTGATGTACCCCACCGAAAATGCCTTTGCCAACCCCGGCGCTGCCTCTATCTCGATTGCCCGGCAAGCCATCGTCGACAAGAACCAAGCCGTGGTTGGGTATGAACTTTTCAATCGCAGCGTCCAAAAAGGCGCGCACACGGCATCATCCGATGCCCAAATGCTGTTCAACTTGCTGTCGATGGCCGAGAGTGAAACGCTCGTTGGCAATGCCCTCCTGTTTGTCAATTGCACACTCGACAGCCTCGCGGCAGGCCATGTCGACTTGATTGCGCCGGAGCATTATGTTTTGCAAATTCCGGCAGTGCCGCTGTCCCAAGTAGATCAAATCCAGCTGCGACTCCCGACCTTGCGAGCCCTGCACGCGCGCGGTTTTCGGCTGGCGTTCGACTACTCCGTGTTGACGCAGCCTTACGAAGACTGGCTCCCTTTGGCCGCCTACATCAAGTTCGACACGGTCGTTTTGAAATCCGCGACCATGAACTCCTTCATCCGCTTGGCGCAAGCGAAAACCCAAGCCCATCTCGTTGCAGAAAAAGTATCGACCCAAGCGCAGTACCTTCAACTCAAAGAGCTGGGAGTCGGCTTGTTTCAGGGCGACTGGTTCTCCCAAGCCACCCTGGTTGAAGGGCATAGCATGCGCCCCGGTCAGGCCACAATCCTGCAACTGATCAACCTAGTTCGCAAGCAGGCCAGTACCGCAGAGATTGAAGAAGTCTTGAAGCGTGACCCAACCCTGTCTTTTAACCTCCTGCGATTTATCAACTCTGCAGGGTTCGGCCTCCGGACCGAGGTTTCTTCTTTCAAGCACGCAGTCATGCTGCTGGGATTGCAACGACTCTTCAAATGGGCTGCCTTGTTGCTGACCACATCGACGCTGAGCGGCGCTGCGCCTGCTATCGGAACCACCGCGGTGGTTCGCGGCCGCTTGATGGAATTGCTAGCGGCAGAGGCCCTCCCCGCCGATGACTGCGACCACGCATTTGTTGTGGGTATCTTCTCCTTACTCGACAGCATGCTGGGTATGCCGCTCGAGACCGCATTGGCCAACCTCACCCTGCCAGACAGTGTGACGCAGGCTTTGCTCCACCGGAGCGGGCCCCTTGCGCACTACCTCACGCTCACCCTCGCTTGCGAATCAGGCGATGACGAGGCCTTTGCCCAGAGTGCCCAAGCCTTGCAGCTGACTGAAAAGCAAATCAACTGGGCGCATTTGCAAGCCTTGGCGTGGGCGGAGACATTGGGCGAGACCTGAGCGGGACCACGCCCACCCAAAGCTCCCCGTGCCACTACCCGCGAGGGTGGTGCTGGGCGTGCAGCGCAGCCAACCGATCCCGGGCCACGTGGGTGTAAATGGTCGTGGTGGAGATGTCGGCATGGCCCAGAAGCATCTGCACGGCGCGTAGATCCGCCCCATGGTTGAGCAAATGGGTGGCAAATGCATGCCGCAAGGTGTGAGGTGACATCGGGCTGCGGATACCTGCCATCAGCGCATAACGCTTCACGAGACCCCAAAACATGATGCGTGACATCGCGCTGCCCGCCTTGACACCGCGCACGGTCACAAACACATCTTCGCTTTGTCGTCCGGCCAAAAGCTCTGCGCGCGGCCCTTTCAGGTAGCGCTGCAACCAGAGCCCCGCCACCTCACCAAAAGGCACCAAACGCTCTTTGGAGCCCTTGCCCACGACCCGCAGGACACCTTCATTGAGCCCCAGCTGCGTCATGCGCAGAGCCACCAGCTCGCTCACGCGCAGACCGCTGGCGTACATCAGCTCCAACATGGTCTTGTCCCGGATGCCGAGTGCCTCACCGGTGTCCGGCGCATTCAAAAGCGCTTCCACTTGCGCTTCGCTCAGGGTTTTGGGAACCCGCAAAGCCTGCTTGGCAGCCTGCAGCTTGAGGGTCGGGTCTTGGGCAATATGCTTTTCGCGTAAAGCCCAGCGAAAGTAGCGCTTGAAAACAGTCAACCGCCGGTTGGCCGTAGTCGCTTTGGTTTCAGCATGCCGGGCCGCAAAATAGGCCTGCACATCATGCTCTTGGGTTTGCACTAACGGCCGCCCCTTGAGCGAGGCCGCAAACAAGCGGAGATCTCGCCGGTAGGCCTCCAAGGTGTTCTTGGAGAGGCCCTCTTCGAGCCACAACGCATCGATGAATGCATCCACCGATGCGGTGTCCTCCATGATCAATCCAGACGCAGCTTGGCAGAGTCCACGACCTTTTTGTAGACCTCAAACTCCGCTTTGATTTGTTCTGCAAACTGCTCGGGTGAATTGCCCACCACCAGGGAGCCGGTGTCCTCAATGCGTTTGCGCACCACCGGGTCCTCTAGCACTTTTTTCACGCCAGCATTGATTTTGTCGATCACGTCTTTGGGCAGGCCTTTGGGGCCGTAGATGCCATAAAACGCCATGCGGTTCACAGGCTCCAGCCCCACCTCTTTGAAGGTGGGCACGTTGGGCAACTGGCTCAAGCGCTGGGGCGCAGCCACCACAATGGGGACCAACTTGTTGGAATTGATAAACGGCAATGCGGATGGCAGATTGTCGAAAATCAGGGGCACTTGCCCTCCCACGGTGTCATTCAGTGCCGGGCCTGCTCCGCGGTAGGGAATGTGGGTGATGAAAGCGCCGGTCAAGCTCTTGAACAACTCCGTCTGCATGTGGCCAATGCCACCGGTGCCCGAGGATGCATAGGAATATTTGCCCGGATTTTTCTTGATCTCAGCCAAAAACGCTTTGTAGTCTTTGGCTGGGAACGTGGGGTGCACCGCGATCACATTGGGCGTTGCCGCAATGTTGATGATGGGCGAGAAATCGGTGAGCGGGTTGTAGGGGTTTTTCGGGTTAATGGCAGGGTTTGCAGCCACGGTAGACACGGTGGCAATACCCAGCGAATAACCATCGGGTGTTGATTTGGCGGTTTCGTTGGCTCCCACTACACCGCCGCCACCGGCCTTGTTTTCCACAATGACACTCTGGCCGAGTACTTTGCCCAGCGGGTCGGCGATGATGCGGGCAATGATGTCGGTTGTGCCGCCGGGAGCAAACGGCACCTGCAACTTGATCAATTTATTGGGGTAGGTCTGGGCCATGCTCACACCAGAGGCAGCGACCAGGCTGCAGGCCAGAATCAAACGACGTTTCAACATGTAGTCTCCATAAAAAGAAGCCAAGCAAACCCGGCGAGTTTGCTCTGCCACGATGGTACTGCGACACAAGGGCGCGGGTCTATGCGGTGGAACCATTAGGCTGCTGATATGCTCACCCGCGTGAATTACGCCCAGCTACTTTTCCCCGACTTTTCGCTCATTCTCCTCGGCTACCTGGTCTGCCGCTACACCCAGCTCAACCGCCCTCTGTGGGAGAAGGTCGAGGCCTTGGTGTACTACCTGCTGTTTCCGGTTCTGTTGTTTCACTCCATCGTCAAAAGCCCGCTAGATCTGCAAGTCGCCTCGCGGCTGATGGGCGCAGGCTGGGCACTCGGGATCGCGGCTATCGGCCTGGCTTATGTGTTGCCCCACTTGCCCGGGTTGCGACGCCATATCAGCGGCCCGGACCACGCCGCGAGTGCGCAAATCGCCTTCCGCTTCAACTCCTTTATCGGCCTGGCAATTGCTGAGCGCTTGGCGGGCCCACAGGGTCTGCAGCTGATTGCGGTGTTGATCGGGGTCTGTGTGCCTTTGTTCAATGTGGCGGCTGTGTGGCCGATGGCGCGGCATGCCCAACGGAGTTTTCTCAGTGAGCTGGTCCGCAACCCGCTCATCATTGCGACGGTCGGAGGGCTGATCAGTAACCTGCTGGGCTTTCAAATGCCGGTGTGGCTGGAGCCCACGGTGACCCGTTTAGGCGCAGCCTCTCTGGCGATGGGCCTGATGGCGGCCGGTGCGGGCATGCAATTCGGCGCCTTGGCACGGGCCAAGACTTTGGCAGTGGCGGTGCTGGCCATCCGCCATGTCATTACGCCCGCCATGGCGTGGGGAGTGTCCAAGCTCTTCGGCCTGGACCCAACGCAGACTACGATTTTGCTGGCGTTTTCCGCCTTGCCCACCGCCTCTAGCTGCTATGTGTTGGCAGCACGCATGGGCTATGACGGTGCCTATGTGGCGGGCCTGGTGACGCTCTCCACCCTGCTGGGTGTAGTGAGTTTGCCGTTTGCGCTAGGTGTGTTGCGCGGGCTGTAACCTTACTCGTACCAGCGCTGCAAGGCCTCGGCGTGCATCGCATGCCGGTAGCTGCCTTGGGGCAACCAGCTCGGCGCGCTGCAGGCGGCCCGCGAGACGAAATCCAGCAGCGCCATATGGCGCCGTAACACCCGCTCCTGGCGGTGTCCGATCAAAGGATTAAAAATCCCATAGCGGCTGAATAGTTGCCGGGGATTCTTTTTAATCCAAAGCCAAGAACCCATCTCGAGTGTCAGCGGCAGGAACACCTGCCGGGCGGGATCTTCCAGCCGGGTGTGCAAGTGGTCCCACAAATCGCCGTGGGTCAGGTACTGCAGGCTTTGCGGCTCAAACACATAGGGGTGATGGCTGTAACTCTGCCGGTACATGCGCTGCAGCACATACATTTCTGCCAGATGCGTGATGGGCTGGCGCGTGTGCGCATAGGGAAACCACAGGCGGTCCCGCACTCCGAAGCCGGAATGGCAGTCGATGGAGATGCTGAATGCGCGGTGCGTCAGCTCCGACTCCACGACATCGCACAGCGCCTGGGCTTCGGGCTGCATGGGCGCTGAGAGTGCACCGCGGTACCACGGCAGCTTGGCACTGACACGCTGGCCACCAACCCAGGCGGGCACCGGCTCTAGGGCGTCGATCGGGGCATTGCGCATCAGATCTACACCTGCGGGGTTGGCCCGCGTGCCACGCAACATGCCCCCCGGATTGACCAAGGGCATGAACACCATACGCATGGTTTGCAATTGCTGGTGCAAGGTATGGTCCCACGCCATGCGCTGGACCAAACTGGCCAGAAAGGCGAGCACCACCTCGGTACCAATACGCTCCAGCCCATGCACCCCGCCAAAAAAACCGATGGCGGGCACCTCGGGGGACGGGTTCCCCATAGCAATCGCATAGACCGGCAAGGCCCCACTCTCGGATGCGACTTGGTGCATCACACGCACCTCCACGCGGTCACCTGCAAGCTGCAATATCCGGTCGAGTTCTGCCAGCGCGGGCAAGTTGGTGGATGGCACAAAGTCTCCTGTTATTCACGAGCTTAGCGGCCCAAGTCACGCTTTCAAAGCCCTGCGGCGCGTCCACCACACTGCCATCAAAGCGTCACACAAAAGACCTAAATTCATTTCAGCAAAACGTAACCGGGAGCTGTCATGATCCTCAAACTGCTGGGCTTGCAACGACTGTTGGATGAATTGTTCGACGATGAGTGGTTAGCCCCCATCGCGTTGATCGAGGTATGACGCGGCGCGGTACCCCGGCGATGCGTCGCCGGGCCCTCCAAGGGTTAGCGCTGACGATGGCTGTTTTACAAGGCGCGTTGGAATGGTGGGCTTTGCAGCGCAACACCCGATAGCCGGACCCGCGCGTAGCGCCTAGACTGGGCGTATGCGTATCAAATGGATCCTCGGCACCTTGTTGCTGTGCTTGGTAATCGGAGCCGGCACACTGGCTTGGCTGCTGAGCCACCCACCTGGCATGGAAGGCCTGCAGTCTTTACGTTGGCCCACCGCCCCCGCACCGCTTGCGCCACTCAAAGTCCGGTTTTTGGGCGTTGCCACCGTGTTGCTGGACGACGGCGAGACGGCTCTGTTGACGGACGGATTTTTCTCGCGCCCCGACAAACTCACTGTTTTCTTGCGCAAGGTGGAGCCCGACGTGCAGGCCATCACCGAGGGCTTGCAACGCGCCGGCATTACCGGGAGTGCGAGTCGCTTGGCCGCTGTGATTCCCCTGCACTCGCACTACGACCATGCCATGGACGCGCCCGAAGTGGCGCGCCAAACCGGCGCCCTATTGATGGGTTCAGGCTCTACCCTCATGGTGGGCCAAGGCTGGGGGCTGCCACCTGATCGCATGAAGCTGGTACAGCTCGGCACACCTTACCGCTTCGGCCGGTTCACGGTCACGCTCTACCCTGCGTTGCACACCCCCACCGGCTTTACCGGGGGCGTGATTGAGCAGCCCTTAAAGCCTCCGGTGCGGGCCACCGACTACCTGGAAGGCCAAAGTTACGCCATGCACATAGCGCACGATGGCCGCACTTTGCTGATCACAGGCACCGCAGGCTTTGTACCCGGCGCGCTACAAGGTGTGCGCGCCGATGTGGTGCTGCTCGGAATTGGTGCCATGGGCCCGCGCAGTGCCGAGCACAAACTCGCCTATTGGAATGAAACCGTGCGCACCGTGGGTGCCCGCCGGGTCATCCCCATCCATTGGGACGATTTCTGGATTCCCTCCACACAACCCATGCAGCCCATGCCCCGCCCTCTGGACGACTTTGAGGCGTCCATGGCGTTCCTTGAGCAACGAGGCGCAGCGGAAGGCGTCAACATTCGCTTGCCAGCCGCTTGGACACCCATGGACGTATTTGACGGCCTGCCGCGCTGAGTCAAGCCAAGGCGCTGAGCGTCGTTGCCTGCAGGCCTGCCGCGGTGGCGCGGGCTAAAAAATCTTGCGCTGCCGCCTCAAAGCCGGCCACCGGGCTCATGCAATCGGTCAACAGCACCAACTCCGCCAAACGCTCAACGGGCAGGACCGCCATCAAGTCGGACACCGATGCGGCAACACAGTGGCTCATGGCTTCACCCGCTATCAAAAGCGTAGCGCCCTGCGCAGACAGTGACTGGACCAAAGGCCGATTCAGCAAGGTGCATGCGTCATCTGCCCGCGGAACCTCTGCCTTGAAGGCGCTGTACTGCTCGGTCAGCGGGTTCTGGCCCTTGAGCACCTTGTGCACCATCTGGCCGGTCGCCAGCTCCCAAGCGGCCAAAGCTTCGCTCAAGCCGGCGTGAATGTTGTGGCCCCAGGTACCCAGCACGCAGTGCACCGGCCAGACCACCAGCTGGCGTTGACCGGTGGCCTCCAGGGCGTGCAGATAGGCCTGCACCTCGGCCTGCAGCGCCGGATTGCGCGGCTTGAATTGGCCGCGGGCCAGGTCTGCGGCGGTGATTACCGTGAACGGCGCGACCGGCTCGCCGTTGGACTGCAGCCAAAACGTAGTGCGCTCAACGCCCACGCTGGCGTGAGAGTCCAAGGTGACGGTGATGCTGCGTACCCGGGCGGCGTGAGCCACCAACCAATCGGCCAGGCGCTGCATGTCCGCGCCAGCACCCGGCACCGGCAAAGCGGCTCCAGCAATGTCTAGAAAGTCGTTTTGCGGATCGATGATGAGCAGGTCGTAGGTAGTCATGACAAGGCTTAGGAGGGTGTTGGGGTTAAGGCCGGTAACTGAAGCGCCCAGAGGACATGTTCTTGCACCAGAGGGTCTGGGTGGCTGATGCGGCGCTGTAAGGACTGGACCAGCACCGCGCGCTCAGGTGTCGAAAGCGCACTGCCCTGCAAGGCATTGCCCATGGCCACGGCCACATTGCGCAGCCAGCGCACATGGCCGATGCGCCGAATCGGGCTGCCCTCGGTGTTGCGCAAAAAGGTGTCTTCGGTCCAGTCCATCAGCGTGGCTAGTGCACTGCCGGTGAGGCCGTGCCGGGCATCAAAGTCGGGCAAAGTGCTGCGCTTGGCAAACTTGTTCCAGGGGCACACCACCTGGCAGTCGTCACAACCGTAAATGCGGTTGCCAATAAGGGGGCGCATCTCGAGCGGAATCGGGCCATCGTGTTCGATGGTCAGGTAAGACACACAGCGCCGCGCATCCAAACGGTGGGGAGCCACGATGGCCTGCGTCGGGCAGGCACTGATACAGGCGCTGCAACTGCCACAGTGCGCCTCGACCGGCGCACTTGGCGGGAGCGCCACATCCAAATACACCTCGCCTAGAAAAAACATAGAGCCCGCTTCGCGGTTGAGCAGCAAGGTGTGCTTGCCGCGCCAGCCCTGCCCGCTGCGGCTGGCAAGCTCAGCTTCCAGCACCGGCGCGCTGTCGGTGAACACCCGGTAACCCAAGGGGCCCATATGGGCCGCCATGCGGTCGGCCAATTGTTGGAGGCGGTTGCGCAAAACCTTGTGATAGTCACGGCCGCGCGCGTAGACCGACACAATGCCCTCACCCGGGCGTTGCAAGCGGGCCAGCTCGGCGTCGGCCCAGCCGTCTTCTGTGCCGCGCGGCAGGTAGTCCATGCGCGCAGTAATCACACTCACCGTGCCGGGCACCAATTCGGCAGGACGGGCGCGTTTCAGCCCGTGGTGCGCCATGTAGCCCATGCCACCGTGGAAACCGTGCGACAACCATGCTAATAATCCGGCCTCCGCAGAGGACAAATCCACACCGGCCACGCCAATTTGGGAGAATCCGAGTTCCCGGGCCCAGCCCTGTATCTGAGCGACCATTTCGTCGCCATCGAATTGAGCCTTGATTTGAGTGCTGTTGATCGTCACCACCCGATTGTAGAAAGCGCGGCCCCGAGCATCGTCTTGGAATGGGCTGATGAAGCCGACACCGTCGCCTTTGCGCAGCAGTGGGTCCGCGCGCCATCCCTCGCCAACGCATTTATTGCACTGCACGGTGACTTGGGTGCCGGTAAAACCACCCTGGTGCGCCACCTGCTGCAAGCACTGGGGGTGACTGGCCGCATCAAAAGCCCGACCTATGCGGTAGTGGAGCCCTACGAGTTGCCTGAGCTGAACATCTGGCACTTTGACTTTTACCGATTCAATGACCCGCGGGAGTGGGAGGAAGCCGGTTTCCGCGATATTTTTGCCAGCCCCGGCCTCAAACTTGCCGAGTGGCCAAACAAGGCGGCCAGCATGCTGCCGGTGGCTGATGTCACCCTGCATTTGCACACCTTGGATGACAGCCGCCGCGAGGTGCGCCTGACTGCAGGCACCCCTGCGGGCCTGCTACTCATCCAAGCAGCCCAAGGAGCCCGAGCTTGAGGCGCCGCACCCTGCTGCAAGCCGGCAGTCTGGTCTTGACACTGGGCACCGCCGAGCTCGCCAAGGGTGCCGCCATCATGACCGTGCGGGTATGGCCTGCACCGGAGTATTCGCGCGTCACCATCGAGTCCGACTCTGCACTCAGCGCCAAGCAGCTATTTGTGCCCAACCCGCCACGGCTGGCGGTGGATATCCAGGGCATCAGTTTGAACCCGGCGCTCAAAGAGCTGGTCGCCAAGGTGAAGGCGGATGACCCGAACATCGCGGGCATCCGCGTCGGGCAGTTCACCCCGGACATCGTGCGCCTGGTGGTCGACTTGAAGCACCCGATACGGCCGCAAGTGTTCAGCCTGGCGCCTGTGGCGGCTTACCAGCACCGCTTGGTGCTGGACCTGTACCCGCTGGCCGAGGTCGATCCGCTCGATGCCCTGATCACCGACCGTGCCAACGAGGCCAAGGCCGTTCAGCAGACCAAGGCAGCAGCGCAAGACCCCTTGGATGCCCTGATTGCCCAGCACACCCAGCGCCCGCCTGTGCCGGCTACTGCTGCCAGCGGCACCCTGCGACCGGTAGACGCTATCAAAACAGGAGCTGCCCGCGCAGACTCCACGAGCGCTGGAGGCACAAAAGACCCCCAAACTGCGGAAAAGGCCAGCACCCCGACCGACCGGCTGATCATCATTGCCCTGGACCCCGGGCATGGTGGCGAAGACCCTGGCGCCATCGGCCCCGGCGGTACCCGGGAAAAAGATGTCGTGCTCAAACTCGCGCACCTGCTGCGCGAACGGATCAACGCCGCCAGCGTCAACGGCAACGCAATGCGCGCGTTTCTGACCCGCGATGCCGACTTCTTTGTGCCCCTGAGCACCCGGGTGCAAAAAGCCCGGCGGGTGCAGGCAGACTTGTTCATCAGCATCCATGCCGATGCGTTTTTCACCCCGGACCCGCAGGGAGCCAGCGTGTTCGCTTTGAGCCAGGGCGGCGCGTCGAGCAGCGCTGCGCGGTGGATGGCTGCCAAAGAAAACAAGGCGGATTTGATTGGCGGCCTCAACGTCAAAGCCAAAGACGCCACGGTGCAGCGCGCCTTGCTCGACATGAGCACCACTGCACAAATCAATGACAGCTTGAAACTCGGTGGCAACCTGTTGGGCGAGATCAAACGGGTCGGCAAGCTGCACAAACCCAAAGTTGAACAGGCCGCGTTTGCGGTGCTCAAGGCGCCAGACATTCCGAGTGTGCTGGTCGAGGCTGCGTTCATCAGCAACCCCAGCGAAGAGATCAAGCTCAATAGCGACGAATACCAAAACCGCCTGGCTGACGCCTTGATGCGCGGCATTGAAGGCTACTTCGCCAAAAACCCGCCCCTCGCACGCAACCGCACTACCAGCTAAAACACAAAAATCACCATTTAATTTAATGGTTTATGTGTTTTTGGCGCGGAGATAGCGGGCTAAACCCTGCTTCATTCACCGGATGGAACTAGGTAGCAACCCTAGACTGAACCTTTCAGTCACTCATTGGAAGGAGGTTGTTATGGCTCTGGTAGAGAGAATTCAAGCAGCGGTTGCACGAACCGAATTGTTGCCCTTCAAGGTAGAAATTGCCACCGAGGCGCAGCTGGATGGCGTCATCCAACTGCGCGCAGCCTCCTACGGCAAACACCTGCCCGAATTGGGCGCCAAACTGCGAGAGCCTGAAGCCGCCGACTTTGCCTACGGGTGCGAAGTGTTTGTGGCCACCTCCAAACTCGATGGCTCCGTTCTGGGTACTTTGCGGACGCACTCCAATGTGATGGAGCCGTTGCCGTTGCAAATGTCTTTGCGTTTGTCTGCTGATTTCCGCGGCCAGCGAATGGTTGAGTCCACACGACTTTGCATCAAGGGGACCGCAGGATCATCCTTGGTCCGGGCTGCGCTGTTTAAGGCCTTCCACCGATACTGCCTCGCTCAAAAAGTAGATTTAATGATGGCAACGGGGCGGCGGCCGGTCAACCGCATTTACGAAAGCCTACTCTTTACAGACGTGGGGCAAACAGGTGTGTTTTACCCCATGACTTTCACTGGTGGGGTACCGCATCGAGTGATGTACCTCGCGCCAGAGCGGGCCCGCGAAATCTACGTAGCGGCGCAGCAGCCACACACGGACTTTTTCTTTGAGCAAATCCATCCTGATATTGATATCACCGGCGCCAAAGATTTATCAGACAAGCTGTGGATGTGCCCGGACCCGCAAGTGATCCCACCCTCCCACAGATCGCATGTCGCGACCGTTGCAGGCACTGCAAACAGCCTCAGTCAATGAAGATTAAAAGCCGTCAACTGGCCGCGTGAGTATTCAGCCAAGGGGCAGTGACAGGCTTTTGATCAGTCACGGCGCGAATCGCGAAACAAAGGCATCGAAGCTGATTCGTTGTCTTGAATCGACTCAAAGAAGGCCCGGATTGCTTCGTCTTGAATGAAATCTGCGCCACTGGAAGCTGCGAGGATTTCCTCTGGCGACACGGGCCTACTGATCCCGTAACCTTGTGCATAGTCGATTCCAGCATCAAAAAGAACTTTGATGGTGGGGAGATCCTCCGCGAACTCTCCGACCGATTTCATACCTAGATTCCGAACCAATCCACCAATCGCCACAATGATGGCCTGACCGGCATGGATGCGCACTGCATCACGCACTAAGGAGCCATCGAGCTTTAAAGAGTCTACGGACAACTCCTTCAAATAGCCGAAGGACGAATACCCCGCTCCAAAATCATCGAGGGCTACTTTGCCACCCATAGCCCGGACGCGATCGATGAAATGTTGCATCTTCCTCATGTCGGTAATCGCCACCGTTTCAGTGATCTCGATACAGAGCTTTTCGAGCGCCACAGGATGTTGCTCAAACAAGGCAAAAAGCTCTTGCGTAAAAGCTTCGTCGTTCAGTGAGCCACCCGACAGATTCACACCGACAAAACGCGTGGTCAACAATTGATGCGCATGCGCCTCGATCCATCGCACGGTCGTTCCCACGACCCATCGATCAATGATGGCGGTCTTGCCATGGGCCTCCGCCGCTTCGATGATCGTGCCGGCCGGGACTACATCGCCGTTGGATTTACGCAGACGAACAAGCACTTCGAAATTCAAGGAATCAAAAGGCCGACTGAGAGAAATTTCCGGCTGCATCACCAGAAATAGACCCTCGGGGGTTTCTCCACGCTCCAGGCAATTGATCAAATCCAATTCATCTTGATGCTGTTGCAAGAAGCGGTCATCCGACTTCATCACCACCATGTGCTGCCGGGGGCGCTTCTTCGCCATACGACACAACATGTCAGCTGCAGAAACCAATCCTTTCAAATCAGTCGACTTGAACTGGTCTGTGCCCACCAATCCCGCAGAAATATCCAGTTCAAAGCTCTGCGTTTCGATCTGAAAGGGAGACGCTGCTATCAACGTTGCGATCGTGTTGCATTTCGCCTCGCATGTATTGATCGTGCCTTCAAAAAAGACAATCACAAACTCATCCCCGCCAATACGGGCCAGCACATCTGTGTGATGTAGAACGCCGCGCATGCGCTCAGTCACTTGGGTGAGCACTTGATCTCCGGCGCTGTGCCCGTACAAATCGTTGATCAGCTTAAATCGATCCAAGTCAAAGTAAGCCAAACCACATGGGCGCTGAGTAATGCGCTCCGTCTCTTGAATCAGTCCCCGCAGATTCAAACAACCGGTCAAGGGGTCGTGTCCAGCCAGATACTCAAGGCGCTCGGTAGCTGAGACTTGGGTCGTTATATCTTGCAAAGAGCATTCGACAATGGCTCCGTCTGCCGTGGATGCTCTCAATGAGAACCACTTGCTGTCGGCGAGGTCCTTGGACTTAATGCAGGTTTGCAACTCCAGCACCCCGCCTCCACTCGCGCATCGCAAAGATGCGATACGTGTCTGCACTTCGCGATCAAACAAGTCTGAAAGATCTGCTTTGCGTACCGCTCCCAGAGCAGCAACCATCGACTCAAACGCAGGATTGGTTTTCGAAATATGCGTCCCATGGGTTACCGAAAACAACCCAATCGGAGAGTCTTGGTACGCCGCCTCAAGCAACCGTTGGGCGCGCAAATTTTGTAGCCGATGGGTCCGCATATGCTCGGCTACAGCGGCAGACGCAAGGAGCGCAGACCCTATCGCTGCGGTCACGCTGTTGAGGCCGTACTCAAAAATGCGCTGCCCGGTGGCGGCAATAAAGACCTCGTTCAGTGTTGCGATCAAGGTCAAGAAAATGGATGCGCCATACCAGGCAGCCACTCTTGAATGCGTCTTGCGCAATATCAGGAAAACATAGGCCGATATCACCACGATCCCGGCAAAGGTCGCAGCCCATAGTGGCGGCAGCAAACTCTCGTAGGGCACCACCGGCGCCAATATTAAAAAGGCGAGCGACTGAAGATAGAGCAATGTCAGAGGCCACTTTACTTTGACCGTTTTGAGCTCTTGCTTGAACAACACGTAGAACAAACCCACCGTGTTGGCGAAGTACAAGCAAAGCGTCCATTGCCGCATGGGGATCAAGTACTCAATCGGAACCTCCATACCCAGGAAGTAGAAATCGGTCCCCACGGAAAGCGATGCCATCCTCATGTTGAGGACCAATCCGCCAACAAATGCAAGATAGAGGGCGCTGGAATTAACGAATGCGGTGAGGAGCATGAAAACGGCCAACACACCGATCGCCGCCTCGATCATTACCCCCGTGTTGCGATGCGAGAGCTGAGCGCGGCTCAGAGCATCGGCACTCCACGATCGAGCAGAGATTTTTGCAGGACCTCTGAAGCTCGATCGGCATAGCACAACCGCGCGAAGCATTACTGGCGCTATTTCGAGTGAAAACCCAGCGCGGCTGCCCGCAATGGAGCCCTGCGCCTCCCGGTGATCGCTACTGCCAAGCTGCTGGCCGGTCGCAGTATCCCAACATGTCACTCCCATGGAGTGTCGTGAAGGAAAGTCAATCAGGGTCCCTTGATCGCGACTGCCTTCAGGAATCACGAATTCGAACCAAAAAGGCGCGGTGGAACGTCGTGTGTCTATGGAGGTTGACTCCCCCCTGAAGACCAAGCGGTCCATCTGGAGAACAGGACTTTCTATCGGGACTGCGTCCGTCTGCTCCCAGACCTTGATATTGAGAAGCCGCCCTTCCTCTACAGAGCTTCCATCTTTCCCCCAAACAAACAAACCAAGCGTGAGCGTCAGCGCGATGGCCGGAAACACATAGGTCGTCAGCCGCTCCAGCAAAGTTGCAACAATTTTTTGCACAGGGGTCAATGATTAAGCTGGCCGTTTGGTTCGGCTCTTGAGTGCTCCCACAATCACGATCAATCCGGGGATCAATATCATCGCCCAAATAATCTTGTCCAAATTCATTTTCACCCACGGAATGCTGCCCAAGAAGTAACCTGCGGTGCAAATTCCCACCACCCACAGCACCGCGCCCACGATATTGAAGAAGGTGAATTTGGCGCGGTTCATTTCTGCCACTCCGCCCACAAAGGGCACGAAGGTGCGCAAAAACGGCATGAAGCGTGCGGCGATGATGGTGAAACCACCGTAGGTCTCGTAGAAGTTGTGCGCTTTGTCAAAAGCCGCTTTGTTGAAAAACCGGCTCTGCTCCCACTGAAAGACCTTGGGCCCGAAATAGCGCCCGATGCTGTAGTTGCACTGATCGCCCAAAACGGCCGCGACCAGCAGCAGTCCAACGGCCAACGGGTAGCTCATCAAGCCTGCACCGCACATGGCGCCCACTACAAAGAGCAAAGAGTCACCCGGTAAAAACGGCATGACCACTACGCCAGTTTCCACAAAAATGATCATGAATAGCAGGGCATACACCCAAGCCCCGTAGGTCTGGACAAACACCTCAAGGTGCTTGTCGACATGAAGAATGAAGTCGATGAGTACAGCAATAAGTTCCATAGGTGGGATTATGCTGCCCGCCTAAAATACAAATGTGAACGCACCTCTGACTCCCGCACCCCGCCGCCCCATCCGCGAACTCCCGGACGAACTTATCAGCCAGATTGCGGCGGGTGAAGTCGTAGAGCGACCCGCCAGCGTGGTGCGTGAATTGGTGGACAACGCGCTGGACGCCGGCGCCACCCAAGTCACCCTGCGGCTGCTGGCCGGTGGTGTGCGCCTGATCAGCGTGGAAGACGACGGCCAGGGCATATTGCGCGACGAGTTGCCCATCGCCTTCAAGCGCCACGCCACCAGCAAGATCGGCAACCTGCACGACCTGGAGAGCGTGGCGACCATGGGCTTCCGCGGCGAGGCACTGGCCGCTATCAACTCCATAGCTGATTGCGCAATATTGTCGAGGGCTAGCGGCCTGAATGATGCCTATTTGCTCGACGGCCGCACCGGGGAGTTGCGCCCAGTCGCGCGGGGCCAGGGCACCACCGTCGAAGTCAAAGAGCTGTTTTACAGCACGCCCGCGCGCCGTAAGTTCCTGAAAACCGACGCCACCGAACTCGCGCACTGCATAGAGTCCGTGCGCCGCCACGCCCTGGCCCGCCCCGATGTGGGCTTTGCCATTTGGCATGAAGGCAAGCTGGTCGAGCAATGGCGCCGCTGCCTGGATGTGCCGCTGGCGGATGCCGCCCTAGACGCCGCACTCGCCGCCCTGGACCAACGCCTCTCTGACGTGCTAGGCCCCGAGTTTTTGGCGCAGAGCGTGCGCGTCGATTGGCACAGCAAGCAAACCAACGAAGCCGGCCAACCCGCCCTGCGCGTGTGGGGCCGTGCCGGTGTGCCCGACGCCGCCCGCTCGCGCGGTGACCAGCAGTTCTGCTACGTGAATGGCCGCTTTGTGCGAGACAAAGTCCTCACCCACGCTGCCCGCAGTGCGTATGAAGACGTGCTGCACGGCAACCGCCAGCCGGTGTACGCCCTGTATGTCGCCATGGACCCGACGCGCGTGGATGTGAACGTACACCCCACCAAGATCGAAGTGCGCTTCCGCGACAGCCGCGAAGTCCACCAAGCCGTGCGCCACGCCGTAGAAGACACCCTCGCCGCCCCACGCGCTGCGGCAGCTGCTGGCACGGTAGCCGGCCAGCCCCAACCGCCCAGCCTGTTTGGCATCACCAGCGAGGCCAGCACCCTGCCCGCGCCGGGAACTTATGTGCCCAACAGGCCTGTAGCGCCCATGTACAGCGCGCAGCCAGCTATCAAATTCGAAGCAGAAGAAGGCCTGATTGGTCACCGCGTCAACGACATCAGCCTGCTTTGGCAACGTAACCCAGCCACCCAAGATGGCTGGGTGGCTGGGGGCTCTGCGCAGGTCCAGGAGGAGCCCGCACCGCGGGCGGGGCAAAACTTGGAGTATGGGGAGCAAAGCACTCAGCCATCCCGCCTTCCAGCGAGCAAAGAAGCCTGGCCCCAGAACCGCGACGGCAACCAAGAAGCTTGGCCTTTGGGCCGTGCGATTGCCCAACTCCAAGGCGTCTACATCCTCGCTGAAAACAACCAAGGCTTGGTCATCGTCGACATGCACGCCGCCCACGAACGCATCGTCTACGAACGGCTGAAAACACAAATCAGCCTCACCGCCCCCGACGGCAGCGTGCACCCGTTGGCCAGCCAACCCCTGCTCATCCCCGCCACCTTCGCCGCCACCCCCGACGAAGTAGCCACGGCAGAGGCCCACGTAGCCACGCTCAACACCCTCGGCCTGGAGATCAGCCCCTTCTCCCCCAAAACACTGGCCGTGCGCGCCGTGCCCACCACCTTGGCGCAAGGCGACGCCGTTGAGCTGGCGCGCAGCGTGCTGGCCGAATTGGCCCAGCACGACGCCAGCACCGTCATCCAACGCGCACAAAACGAAATTCTGGGCACCATGGCCTGCCACGGCGCAGTGCGCGCCAACCGCAAGCTCACACTCGAAGAAATGAACGCCCTGCTGCGCGACATGGAAGCCACTGAGCGCAGCGACCAGTGCAACCACGGCCGCCCCACCTGGCGCCAGCTCACGCTCAAAGAGCTGGACTCGCTGTTTTTGCGCGGTCGCTAGACGGGTTCCGCACCAAAGGAGCCGAGTGCGTTTGGATAGGCGGCGGAGTTGGCGAGCGCTATTCCTCTCCACATTGACTTGCGTCAAGCCCAAAACCTGTACGAAATAGCCGCTAGCCCTTATCGTCGGTGAACTGCATCGAGGCATGGTTGCCTCCGGCTCCAGGAGATTGCCTTTGAACGCTGTTGCTACCCACCCACGCTTATGGGGGGAATTGCGCAAAATGCGCGGCCAGTTGCTGGCACTGGCGGCAATCATGCTGTTTTTGTTATGGGTCGAAGTGCCCGAGAGTCTGCGCGGCATCGCAGGCTACGAGCCCTTGCACTCCTTGCTTGAGATCTTCGCCATTGTGGTCTCAGGCCTCATTTTTGCGACCGCATGGAATGCGCAGGCCCACAAAGCATCGGGCAGCCTCTTGCTGCTGGCGTACACCTTTCTGGGTGTCGCCCTGCTGGACTTCTCACACCTGATGTCTTTCAAGGGCATGCCCGACTATGTCACGCCCAGCGACCCGGAAAAGGCCATCAATTTCTGGCTGGCAGCCCGCCTGCTGGCAGCAGTGAGTCTGCTGCTGGTCGCCGCCCTGCCCTGGAAACCGTTGCGGCGGCCCACGCACCGCTACCTTCTATTACTCGGGGTGATGTCCTTCGTGGGGTTGGCCCACGGGCTCTTCTTGTTCTACCCCACCGCAATACCGCGCACTTTCATTGCAGGCACCGGGCTGACGGCCCTCAAAGTGCACATGGAATACGGCTTGATCGGGCTGCACCTGTTGGCTGCCGGATTCTTGATATGGCGCCAACAGAGCGCGCTCGGCCCCCACGCCACCGGGCTGCTAGGTGCGGTGCTGACGATGGCCATGAGCGAGCTGTTTTTCACGATGTACGCCAACGTGGCCGACCTGTTCAACCTGGCGGGCCATGTGTACAAGGTCATCGCGTATCTGTTCCTGTACCAAAGCATTTTCGTGGCGACGGTACAGCGCCCCTACCAAGCGCTAGATGCGGTGCAAAACAGCCTCAAAGCCACGCTCGACGCCATACCCGACATGGTTTTTGAGATGGAGCTCAACGGCACCTACTACAGCTACCACACCCCCCAAATTGACCAGTTGGGCATACCCGTCAGCACGCTAATTGGTAAGAACGTCCGGGACGTCATGCCCGAAGCGTCTACCAACACGGTGCTGGCCGCACTGCAAGAGGCCATGGACAAGGGCCGCTCCAGCGGTTACCTGGTCAAACTGCGCCTGCGTGATGGATGGCGATGGTTTGAACTCTCTGCCGCCCGCAAAGCGGTTGAGGGCGACGCAGAGCCGCGAATCATTGTGCTGACACGGGACATCACCGAACGCATGGAGTCAGAACAGCAGCTCAAACTGCTGGGCACCGCCATGGCAGACCTCAATGACATTGTGCTCATTACAGAAGCTGAACCACAGCAGGATGAGGGGCCGCGCATTGTGTTTGTGAACGATGCGTTTGAACGCAGGACCGGCTACACCCGCGAGGAGGTCTTGGGCAAAACACCACGCATTTTGCAGGGCCCCCATACCGACCGCGAAGTGTTAAACCAGATCCGGCAGCGCCTGAAGCAATGGAAGCCGATCCATGCCGAGCTGATCAACTACAGCAAGAGCGGCGAGGAGTTTTGGGTAGAACTCACCATTGCGCCCATCGCCGACAGTACCGGCTGGTTCACGCACTGGGTGTCAGTGCAGCGCGACGTGACAGAGCGGGTTCTCGCCAAAAATGCCTTGCAGGCGTCGCTGCAACACACGCAAGCCATTCTTGACAACATGGCAGACGGCGTGGTCACCATCGGCCCGGACGGTTTGGTCAGAACCTTCAACAAGGCGGCGAGCGCCATGTTTGGCTACACCGCCGAAGAAGTAGTGGGACACAACGTGTCCCTCTTGATGCCCGAGCCCCACCGCAGCCAGCATGACAGCTACCTGGAACACTACCGCAGCACCGGTGAAGAAAGGATTTTGGGCAAGCCCCGCGAGCTAGAGGGCAAGCGCAAAGACGGCAGCACCTTCCCCTTGAGCCTGTCGGTCTCTCAAACCACCCACCTCGGGCAAGCCACGTTCATCGGATTGGTGCGAGACATTACCCAGCGACGCTCCGATGAAGAAGAAATCCGCAGACTCGCGTTTTACGATGGTCTAACCGGCCTACCCAACCGCCGCCTGCTCGCCGATCACCTGCGCCACGCGCTCGCGGCATCCAGCCGCAGCGGGCTTTACGGCGCCGTGATGTTTCTCGACTTGGACCATTTCAAACAGGTCAACGACACCCGGGGCCATCCGGTGGGCGATGACCTGCTCCGGCAAGTGGCCGCACGTCTGCAAATGGCCGTGCGCGAGGGCGATACCGTAGCGCGCCTGGGCGGTGATGAATTTGTGCTGGTGCTGGAAAACCTCAGTGCACACCACCACGAGGCCGCAGCCCGCGCGGAAGTGGTGGCCAACAAGGTCTTGCAACTGTTGGCCGAGCCCTGCAGGCTCCAAGACAAGCCCCACGTGGCCACCACCAGCGTGGGCATCGCCTTGTTTATTGAAAACAGCAAGAGCTATGACGACTTGCTCAAGGAAGCCGATGCCGCGCTGTACCAGGCCAAGGCCGCTGGACGCAACACCTTTTGCTTTTTCGACCCCGCCATGCAGGCCAAAGCGGTGGAGCGCAGCCAGATGGAAGAAGAGATTCGCGGTGGGCTCTCAAGACATGAGTTTGTGCTGTTCTACCAACTGCAGGTGGACCGACAAGGCAACAGTCTGGGGGTGGAGGCACTGATCCGGTGGCAGCACCCGCAACGCGGTTTGGTGTCGCCTGCGCACTTCATTCCATTGGCGGAGGAGACCGGCTTGATATTGCCTTTGGGCCAATGGGTGCTGGAGACCGCATGCCAGCAACTGGCCCACTGGGCAAACGACCCCGAGGCAGCCCACCTCACCATCGCAGTCAATGTGAGCGCTGCCCAGTTTGCACAAACAGACTTTGTAGCCAAGGTAGAGCAGGCGTTGACCCTTTCCAAGGCACCGCCGGAGCGGCTGAAGCTGGAATTAACCGAAAGCACCTTGGCCGCCAATGTGGAAGACCTGGTGCTGAAAATGACCGCCTTGCGCCAGCGCGGAGTGAGCTTTTCACTGGACGACTTCGGCACCGGCTATTCGTCCCTCGCCTACCTGAAACGCCTGCCACTGCAGCAACTCAAAATTGACCAAGGCTTTGTGCGCGACCTTTTGACCGATCCCAACGATGCCACCATCGCCAGCACCATCGTCTCTTTGGGCCATAGCCTGGGATTGAAGGTGATTGCCGAGGGGGTGGAGAACGAAGGCCAGCGCCAAGCTCTGGCGGGCATGGGTTGCGACGCGTACCAGGGCTACTACTTCGGCAAACCCGTGCCCGCGAAAGACCTCCGGGCGGGGTTGCTTCACACACGAGTGCCCGCTTAAAACCATGTGGGTACCAAATCGGCACTTCAGGCCGTCGATATTGCGGAAGTTGCTATTTTTTTGATAGCATTTTTGGGCAACCGAGGTGCGTGGTCAGCTGGGCGCTCTGCTCCGTGTCCCCCGCCCGCTGTGCGGGCTCCTCCTTGACCTGCGCAGAACACCCATCTGCCCCCACACCTCTAGGCCATGTCAAACACGGTGGTGGAAGGGGCTGCGACCGGTTCGTCTGCCAGGTAGCGCGCCACAAACGCGCCCACTGCGGCCTCCGGCAAATCTACCCACACGGTGTGTCCACTGCCAGGAGCCACGTCCATAGAGGTGCCGTCGGCGTTTTCCATGCGGGTCAGCATGGCATCCACGTTGCCCGCAGGGTGGATGATTTCCAGCCGGTCACCCACCGCAAATTTGTTGCGCACATTCACCTGCGCAAGCCCCCGCTTCGTATCAAAAGCCAGCACATCGCCCACGTACAGACTGCGCCCGCTCTCGGAGTAGCCACGCAGGTAGTTTTGGGTGGCCTCTGGCGTGTGGCGCTGGAAGAAACCGCTGGTGTAGCCCCGGTTGGCCAGGCCTTCAAGCTGGCCCAGCAGTTCGGGGTTGAGCGCGCGGCCGGCCACGGCGTCGTCAATGGCCGCGCGGTAGGCCTGCGCAGTGCGAGCCACGTAATACGGGCTCTTGGTGCGGCCTTCAATCTTGAGTGAGTCCACCCCGATTTCCACCAGGCGCTGCACATGCTCGATGGCGCGCAGGTCTTTGGAGTTCATCACATAGGTGCCGTGCTCGTCCTCCTCGATGGGCATGTACTGGCCGGGGCGTTGGCTTTCTTCGAGCAAGTAAGCAATGCTTTGTTGCGCCTCGGCAGGGACCGTGCTGCCCTGTCCGTAGTCATGGCCGCTGCGCTGAGGGCTCAGCACATCGCCACTCACATCCACCTGCGCCGCATGCGTCTTGTAGTCCCAGCGGCAGGAGTTGGTGCAGCTGCCCTGGTTGGCATCGCGGTGGTTGAAGTAACCCGAGAGCAGGCAGCGGCCCGAGTAGGCAATGCACAGCGCACCGTGCACAAACACTTCCAGCTCGGTGTCCGGGCAGTCCTGCCGGATCTGCGCCACCTGGTCCAACGACAACTCGCGCGACAAGATCACGCGGCTGATACCGACTTTGCTCCAGAACTTCACCGCCGCAGCATTCACCGTGTTGGCTTGCACCGAGAGGTGAATCTCCATCTCCGGCCAGGCCTCGCGCGCCAGCATGATGAGGCCGGGGTCGGACATGATCATCGCGTCCGGCTTCAGGGCTATCACCGGCTGCATGTTCTTCACATAGCTCTGCGTCTTGTTGCCATGCGGGAAGATGTTGGACACCAAGTAGAACTTCTTGCCCTGCGCGTGCGTGTGCTCAATGCCGGCGCGCAACACATCCAAGCTGCCGAAATCGTTATTGCGCACCCGCAAGCTGTAGCGCGGCTGACCGGCGTACACCGCAGTTGCACCGAAGGCGAGCGCGGTTTGCAGCATGGCGAGCGAGCCCGCAGGGGCCAGCAATTCAGGGGTGCGATGATGGGGGGATACAGGGGCAGCAAGCGTCATGCAGAAATTATCTCGGCGGTAGGCGAGGTGTCACAGACAGCGCATTTGACCCACATCAACCAATCCACAATCCTTGCACCCATGCGAGCCACTTATTTCATTCAACTGGTCGGACTCTCCGCTTTGTGGGGCGCGTCCTTTTTGTTCATCCGCATTGCCAGTCCGGTGTTCGGGCCCAACGTGCTGGCCTTTTTGCGGGTGACCCTCGCGACCCTGACTTTGACCCTGTTGATGCGTGTCTTGGGCCAAAGCTGGGCATGGCGCCAGTGGCGCACCCTGGTGGTCATCGGGGCCCTGTCAGTAGCCATGCCATTTTTGTTGTTCGCGTGGGCCGGCCTGCAGTTGCCTGCGGGTTACAGCGCGCTGCTCAACTCGACCGCCGTGATCTTTGGCATGTTTGCGTCGGCCCGCATGGGGGAAGACACCATCACCTTCAAAAAGCTGCTGGGCTGTGCATGCGGGTTTGCCGGGGTGGCCCTTATTGTGAGCCTGGGGCCGGTGGAGCCCTCTTTCAAGGTGGTGATAGCGGTTTTGGCCTGCGTGGCGGCCTCGGCCTGTTATGGCTTGTCGGCACCCATCACCAAGCGGGCGGTGGGCCAGTTGCAACCGGTGCAAATTGCCGCCGGCATCCACGCGATGTCGCTCTTGATGGTGCTGCCGGGGGCGGCTTACAGCATGCCCTCGGCACATTTCACCTGGGGGGCGCTCGCAGCCGTGGCCGCCATGGGCATCGTGACCTCGGGCTTGGCCTATTGGGCGCATTTGCGCATCTTGCGGCATGTGACACCGGTAGCAGCCATGAGCCCCATCTTCATGGTGCCGGTGTTCGGGGTGCTGTGGGGGCATCTGTTCCTGGGCGAACAGTTGGGTCATGGACTGCTGGTGGGGGGCAGCCTGGTGCTGCTGGCCAGTGCGCTCATCACCGGATTCAACCCGCTGCAACGGTGGCTGGACCTGGCCAACGCCAAACCCTGAGTTTTGTCACGCAACAGTCATCCGGGCGCACCATGATCACGGGTTGCTTATTTTCACAATGAGGGACCCCATGAAAACCATGCGTTTTGCATCCACGGCAGTCGCCGTTTCGATCGCTACTTTGTTGGCTGCTTGCAGCACTCTCGGCACACCAAGCTCCGCCTACCCCACCTTGAATGGCGCCAAGCCTTTGGTTATCGGCCACCGCGGCGCCAGCGGCTATTTGCCCGAGCACACCTTGGCCGCCTACAAAAAGGCCGTCGACATGGGTGCCGATTTCATTGAGCCCGATTTGGTGGTCACCAAAGACGGCGAGTTGATTGCCCGCCACGAACCCAACATCACCGCCACCACCGATGTGTCGGCACGCCCCGAGTTCGCCAGCCGCAAGACCACCCGCAAGGTGGACGGTGTGAACGAGACCGGCTGGTTTGCCACCGACTTCACCTTGGCCGAGCTACGCACCCTGCGCGCCAAACAGCCCAACGCTGCGCGCGACAAGTCGTTTGACGGCCAATTCCAGATCCCCACTTTCCGCGAAATCCTGGAGCTCGCCAAGTCGGAGTCTGCCCGCACCGGCCGCACCATCGGCGTGTACCCCGAAACCAAGCACCCCACTTACCACGTGGATGCCGGCCTGCCTATCGAGCCACGCTTGCTGGCCCTGCTGGCCGAGTACGGTTACACCAAAAAAGACTCCCCGGTCATCATTCAATCGTTTGAAGTCTCCAACCTCAAAGCCCTGCGCAAACTCACCCAGGTCCGCCTCGTGCAGTTGGTGGATGCCGACGATGTGGACTCCAAAGGCAATGTGACCCTGGTCGCTCCGTTCGACAAGCCGTATGACTTTGCTGTGGCCAAAGACAGCCGCACCTTCCCCGACCTGCTGACACCCAAGGGCTTGGCGGAGGTCAAAACCTACGCCGACGGCATCGGCCCCTGGAAGCCCTACCTGGCCAGCGCCGCCCATGTGCTGGGTGCTGACGGCAAGCCGCGTGACCTGAACGGCGATGGCAAGATCACCGACAACGACCGCGTGGCCCTGCCCCCGACCGACGTGGTGAAAAACGCCCACGCCGCCGGCCTGTTTGTGCACGCCTACACCTTCCGCAGCGAAGCCCCCGGCCTGCTGTCCGACTACAAGGGCGACCCCAAGGCCGAATACAAGCGCTTCTACGCCCTGGGTGTGGATGGCTTGTTTAGCGACTTCCCTGACACCGCCGTTACCGCCCGCGACAGCAAATAAAGGGCCCCGACCCTTATACAAACAGCGCTTCGGCGCTGTTTTTTTTGGCGGTGCCGCACGCGGGTCGAGCGTACTGCAGGGCCACTCTTGCAGGTCACCGATCAATAGGGGGTGCCCCGTAAAATGGGCGCCACATGACCGCTCCCGCTGCAAGCCCCCTTCCGCCACCTTCGGCCCTTCCCCGCACCAACACCCGCACTGAACTGGCCGCCCTGTGGGCGTTGGCATGGCCCATCCTGATCGGCCAACTGGCCAACGTGGGCATGTCGGTGGTCGATGTGGCCATGGCCGGTCACGCCTCGGCGCACGACCTGGCGGGCATTTCGCTCGGGGTGTCGATCTGGAACATCATCATCATCACCCTCATGGGGTTGATGATGTCGGTAGCCCCAATGGTCGCCCACCATGTAGGCGCCCGCGAGTTCACCCAAGTGCCCCACCTAGTACGCCAAGGCATGTGGAAGGCATTGGGCGTGGGCTTGGTGGCCATGGTGCTCGCCCAGTTGTCTACCAAGGTGTTTGACCACATGGACATCGAGCCCCATGTGCACGAAGTCGCCACCGGCTTCGTGATGATCATTAGCTTTGCCCTGCCGGCCTTTGCCTGTTACCGGGTGCTGTACGGATACAGCGCCAGCCTGAACCAGACCAAACCGCTGATGGTGATGTCGGTGGCAGCGTTGCTGCTCAACATCGTGGTGAATTGGCTGCTGGTGTTTGGCGTGGGCCCCTTCCCGCGGCTGGGCGGCCTGGGGTGTGCCTGGGCGACCTTGCTGTGCGTGTGGTTCAACTTCGGCGGGCTATTGCTGTGGATGCGCCTCGCACCGGCCTACCGCAGCACCTGGCCGTTTGCCGAATGGGAAGGTCCGCACCCCGCCAAGCTGTGGGCGCTGTGGAAGCTGGGCTTTCCGATAGGGGTGACCTATTTCGCAGAAACCAGTGCCTTCGGGCTGATTGCTCTGTTGATTGCAGGCTTTGGCAGCCGCGAAGTGGCCGCACACCAGATTGCACTCAACTTCACCTCGCTGGTGTTCATGATTCCCCTGAGCATGGGCATTGCCCTGCTCACCCGGGTGGGCCAGAGCCTCGGGGCCGGCGACCCGGTGGCCGCGCGCTTCAGGGCTTGGGTGGGTGTGAAAGCCGGGTTTGCTTTCGGCGTGGTCTCTGCCATCGGCATGGCCGCCGGGGCGCACCAGATTGCTTGGCTTTACACCAACGATGCCGCCGTGGCGGCAGTGGCTGCACAGCTGCTGTTTCTGGCGGCGGTGTTCCAGTTGTCGGACTCGGCCCAAGTGGTCATCAGCAGCGCCATCCGTGGCTACAAGGTCACCCGCAGCCCCATGGTGATTCACCTCACGGCGTTTTGGGGCTTTTCGCTGCCGCTGGGTTGCGTGCTGGGCCTGGCCCCGGAGTGGCTGCCATGGCGGCCAGCCCAGGGCATGGGTGCGCAGGGTTTCTGGATTGCACTGGTAGTGGGCTTGACGGTGGCCGCCGTCGGGCTGCTGATCCTGCTGCGCCAGGTCACCCGTGCGCGCCTGCTGACTGGAGGCCAAGCATGAGCAACCCTTTGCCCTTCTACCTGTGCCTAGCCGGCCCCACCGCGGCCGGCAAAACAGCTGCCGCGCTGGCGATTGCTGCAGAGCATCCGGCCGAGATCATCAGCGTGGATTCGGCCTTGGTCTATCAGGGAATGGACATCGGCACCGCCAAACCCGAGGCCCATGAGCTGGCCGCGGTGCCGCACCACCTGATCAACATCCGCGACCCGTTGCACACCTACAGCGCGGCCGAGTTCGTGAAAGACGCCAAGACGCTGATCACCGACATCAGCGCCCGCGGCAAGCTGCCGCTGCTGGTGGGCGGCACCATGCTGTACTTCAAGGCCTTGTTTGACGGGCTCGATGACATGCCTGCTGCCAGCCCCGAGATCCGTGCCGCGCTAGAGGCCGAAGCCGCTGCCTTGGGCTGGCCGGCCATGCACGCCCAACTGGCCGCCGTGGACCCGATAACCGCTGCCCGGCTCGCACCGGCCGACAGCCAGCGCATCCAGCGTGCGCTGGAGGTCTACCGGGTATCGGGGCACCCCTTGTCGTACTTTCACGCCCAGCAAGACGCTATCAAAAAAGAAGCAGCTCGCGCAGACAATACGGGCACTAACACCCTTTTTTCCTTAGAACCCACCGACCGCACCTGGTTGCATGGCCGCATTGCCCAGCGGTTTGACCTGATGCTGCAAGGCGGCTTTCTGGACGAGGTCAAAACCCTCATGGCGCGCGGCGACCTGCACCCCGACCTGCCCAGCATGCGCTGTGTAGGCTACCGCCAGGCTTGGGAGGCACTGACCGGCGTCTCCCCCATGGCGGAGCTGCGTGACAAAGGCATATTCGCCACCCGCCAACTCGCCAAGCGGCAAATGACGTGGCTGCGCTCCATGCCGCGCCGCCACGTCATCGCCTGCGACCAAGCCGGCGCCCAAGACGCCTTGCTGCACGCCGTGCGCACCACCCTTCAACAGCGGGCCGCTCTATGACTTTGCAACTGCGTGATGTCGGCAAACACTACGGCAGCACCCCGGTGTTTGCCCATGTGAACCTGGATGTCGCACCCGGCGAGTTTGTGGCCATTGTGGGCGAGTCCGGGGTTGGCAAATCCACCCTGCTGAACTGCATGGCCGGGCTCGACAGCTGGGACCAAGGCACCGTGCACCTGGCCGGGCAAGACCTGGGGCGCCTGAATGACGACCAACGGGCCCTGCTCCGGCGGGACAAGGTGGGCTTTGTGTTCCAGGCCTTCCACGTGCTGCCGCATCTGGATGTCACGCAAAACGTGGCTTTGCCGCTGATGCTGCTCGGTCGCCAGGAGCCCGAACGGGTGCAGGCCTTGCTTGACGCGGTCGGGCTGGGCGAGCTGGGTGCGCGTTTGCCCCAACAGCTCAGCGGCGGGCAGTTGCAACGGGTGGCCATCGCTCGCGCGCTGGTGCACCAGCCCGCATTAATTCTGGCCGATGAGCCCACCGGCAACCTGGATCCCGTTACCGCTGCCAAAGTCATGCAGGCCCTGGTCACCCAGTGCCGCCAACACGGCAGCGCTTTGGTGCTGGTCACGCACTCATTGGCGGCCACCGAACATGCAGACCGGGTTTTGCACCTGCACCACGACGGGATTCGCCACCCCCACGGCTGACAAACCTGAGCGCCTGCGCTAAACTGTTTGTTACAAATTGCCCTACGTCGCCAGACGCACCTCTGTGAACTTGCCCACCCCCAGGATTCGTAGCTCGCTGATGGTTGCCCTCGGCTTCATGGCAAGCACCGTGGCCTTGGCCGCATGCGAGCGCAAGCTGCAAGTCCCCGTGTCCCCGACCGGGCAGAGCCTGACGGTCAACGGCGAAAAGGTCGGGGGAATTTACAAAGACCTGCTCGACGCGATTTCCAGCAAAAGCAAATGCACTTTTGTATTCAGCCCCGTACCACGGGCCCGACAGGAGCGCTTGTTTGAGGTGGGCCAAGCGGATGTGATGCTCGCTGTCACACAGTCGCCGGAGCGCGATGCCGCCGGTATCTTCATCCCCATGGTGCGCAACCGCGCCACTATCATTTCTTTCGGCAGCGCGGAAAGAAAGGCGTTCACCAACAGCCCTGAATTGCTCAAGCAAAGCAACGTCAAATTAGTGGCCGTGCGGGGGTTTAACTTTGGCCCCCACTATTCGGGATTGCTCGACGCTATGCAGGCAGAAGGCCGGCTGGTGCTGGAGCCGGACCCGATAGGGGTGGCCCGTTGGCTCCGCAGTAATCCGAACGACGTCACCCTCATGGCCCCGATCACCATGTATGGCGCGCTGATGGATGACGAGCGCATGAAAGACATGCTCGACACGATGCGCGTCGAGCCCATGGACGATATGCCCTGGGGGGAAAGCGGCATCTACCTCTCCCGCACCTCAATGCCGGCTGGAACCTTGAAATACCTGAGGACCGCCATTCAGCGGGAAACCCGCAGCGATTACCTGTACAAAAAGTTCAGCGCAATTTATCCCCCGTTCGTACTCAAAGGCAGTGTGATGCCCCTGGTCCGTTAATCGTCAAAGAAGGGACCGCTAGGGTCAGCACCCCACGGCTTCCCCAAGTACAGACCAAAAAAAACCACCGCAAGCGGTGGTTTTTTGTTGGCCGAAGCGAATCAGGAGGATTTCTTGCGACGCGCTGCTGCGCCAATCGCGAGCAAACCGGCCAGCAACATCGCATAGGTTTCCGGCTCGGGAACCGCAGCGGTGATGCTCAAGAGAGTGTAGTCCGACTGGTTAGTACCCTTGCCGTCGCCGCGGGCACCCAGTGCTGCGCCGAATGTCACCTGACTTACCAGCTTGTTGCCAAACGGATTGGCCACCGACCAAGCGCCACCTTTATTCAGAGTAGCCGGGCTCAAATTGGTCACTTGCGTGCTGGAGCCATTCCACAGTGCCACGGTGTTGCCGGTGGCAATCAAGCTGAAATTGGCGGTGGTGTGATCGGCATACAAGACCGAGACAATGGCTTTCTCTTGCACATCGTGATATTCGGGGCCGTTAAACAACAGGCCAACACTGAAGTTTTTGACCAGCACACCGCGGGAGAAAGAACCGGTAATGGTTTCACCAATATCGATTTCGCCAGGGGTACGGCCGTTTCCGTGGCTCGGAGACACCCCGACGCCCAAGAAGCCGTCTTGTCCCGGTTTGAAGCTGAAACGCGCGTTTGCGCCGTCGTTTTTAGCCGCAAAGCTGGCCACTGTGCCACCCAAGAAAGTGGTGCTGTAGCTGCTGCTCAAATTGGTGAAATTGGCGCCGTAAATGGTGTTGAACGTATTCGCTGGCGACACGGTTGCTTGCGCTGACAAAGCAGCCACGGCAAGACCGGTAACTACCGCGACACGCTTCAGGTAGGGAGTGAACATGGTAAGGACCTTTTCAAATATGACGCGAGGATACCGGCTCTACGCTATTTTTTCGATGAGCCGAATGGACTGTTGCCCGGACTTTTTTCACCAAATCGGGCAAAAAACACCATCTTGCAGCCGGTAACCCCGCACCGCCATCGCACGGGCCTCGGCTTCATCGTGGGTCACCCAAAGCGTGGCCATGCGGTGCTCGGCAATATGGGCCTTGAATTCGGCGCGCAATTGCAGGCGCAGGTCGGCGTCCAAAGCGGAAAAAGGCTCATCGAGCAACAAGGCACGCGGCCGCGTGATCAAGGCCCGGGCCAGCGCCACCCGCTGCTGCTCCCCGCCCGAGAGTTGCCAGACCTTGGAATGGGTGTATGCCGACAAACCGAACCTAGCCAACATCGCCACCGCCTGGTCCCGGGCCGCTTTGCGGGGCACCCGCTGCTCCACCAGGCCGAAGGCCACGTTGTCTTGCACATTCAGGTGGGGGAACAGCGCAAAGTCCTGGAACATCAGGGCAAAGCCCCGGCGCTCCGGTGGCAGCGCGGTGATGTCTTGGCCGTCCATGCGGACGCTGCCGACATCCGCCGCCTCCAGGCCCGCCGCAATCCGCAGCAGGGTGCTCTTGCCACTGCCGCTGGAGCCGAGCAAGGCGACCGTCTCGCCCGCAGCCACGCTGACAGAAACCCCGCGCAGCAAAGGCCGGGCCACTCCTTGAGGGGGCTGCCACTCCTTCACGATCGATTGCAACTCAAGCACGCGCGTCACCTTCCTTATCGGGCCATTCAATCAACACAAACGCCAGCAGTGCCAGCCCCATGAGCACACAGGCGAGCACCTGCGCAGCACCCAGGTTCACCGCACCGGGCTTGCCGAGGTGCTGATAAATCAAGGTGGTGAGTGTGGCCCACTCGGGGCGCGACAAAAACAAGCTCACTGCAAACTCGCCCACGGCGGTGGCAGCCGCAAAGGCCATGCCCCGGCGCAAAGCCGGTGCCAACAAGGGCAGCGTGACCCGCCAGAAACAGCGCCACGGGCTGGCGCCCAGGCTGCGGGCGGCCTCCATATAGTGGGCGGGCAAGCTATCCAAGCGCGAGGCCACACTTTTGGCCACGAAGGGATACGCCAGCAAGGCATAGGCCGCCACCAACACGCCGAAACTGCCGCTGGCCTCGGGGTACAACAACAACAGGCCAAACGCCACCATGGCCGGTGACACAATAAACGGCAAAAACACCAAAGTGCGCAGCCACAGCACCCGGCGGGCCGCCAAGGCGTGGGCAACACCCAGCACAGTCGCCAGCACCAGTGCCAACAGCGAGAACTGCACCGTGTTGTAGAGGGCCAGCAAGGTGTCGTCCTCCCGCAGCACACCCCATGCATCCGCTCCTGAAAACATAGCGCCGTGCGCAATGGCTATAAGGGGTGCAGCACAAACAAGCATCCAAACACTGACAGTGACCATGACCGCACTCCACTGCGCAACGCCCCGGGCGGGCCGGCGCGATACCCCATCCGCCCGGGCAGGGGTAGCCAAACGGCGCTCTACCGCGGCGTAACCCAGGGCAACCGCGCCTGTCAGCAACAACATCCAGACCGACAACACACTGGCCTGCCCCAGTTGCAGTTCATGGGCCACCAGGGTGTAAATCTCGACCTCCGCCGTGGCGTAGGCCTGCCCGCCCAAGACCAGCGCCAGTCCGAAACCTGAAAAGCAATACAAGAACACCAGGCACAAGGCCGAGGCCAACCAGGGTGCAATCGCCGGCCACTCCACGCGCCAGAAGGCGCGCCATGGCGTAGCCCCCAAGCTGCGGGCTGCAGCCACCCGGGCGGCGCTTACCTGCGAGAGCGCATCCACCGCAGCGCGCACCAGCACACAGAGGTTAAAAAACAAATTGCCAAATAGCAGCAGCCACGGCGTTCCCTGCAAGTCCGGCCCGCCCCACTGCGCCAGCAAACCACGCGGCCCCATCAAGGCCAACACACCCATGGCCGCAACCAGGGTAGGAACCACAAAGGGCATCATCAACCCGCGCAACAACAAGCCGCGCCCGGGGAAATCCAGTCGCGCCAGTACCCAACCCATGGGCAGGCCAATCAGCAACACCAGGCCGCAGGTCATCGCCGCTTGCGCCAGCGACCACAACAGCCGCCCGCGCAGATACGAGTCTTGCCACGGGGCCCACAGGTCGGCGCTGCCGCCCTCCAGCATCAGGCGCACGGCGGGTGCTACCAGCACGACCGCCAAAAACAGCAGCGGCACCGCAGCCAGCGCCCAACGGTGCCACGCCCAGGGGCGGGGCTGTTTCAGGCGCGGAGTCTCAAACGCCACAGCGGACGCTGCAGGCTTACTTCAACACCACCTTGGTCCAGCGGGCGACCCAGTCGCTGCCCTTGGCGGCAATATCAGCGTCAGATGGTGCGTTGAACGCGGTGGGCTCAGGCGCGAAGCGGAAGGCGTCGGCCTTGGCGACACCGGCTTCGGCGGGGTACATCCACATGTCGGTCTGCATCGCGGTCTGTACGGCGGGGGACCGCATGAACTCGACAAACTTTTCGGCCGCAGCGCGCTGTTTGCCGCCCTTGACCAAGGCAACACCCTCCACTTGGCGGAACACAGCGCCCGGCAAGCTCAGGGAGGCTGTCGGCGGCTCGCTCAACTTGGTCTTGCTGTAGAACACTTCAGCCGCCGGGCTGGTGGCGTAGCTCACCACGATGGGGTGTTTGCCACCATTCTGGCTGAACTCGGTGTAGTAAGCCTCGGTCCAGCCCTTGGCCACTTTCAGGCCGTTAGCGCGCAACTTGGCCCAGAAATCAAACGCTTTGTCCTCGCCCATGGCGCCGATGGTGGAGAGCAAAAATGCATAGCCGGGGCTGCTGGTGGCCGGGTTTTGCACCACCAACAATTTGGCGTAGGCGGGTTGGGTCAGGTCATCCAACGTTTTGGGCACGGCCACGCCGTTTTTGGCGAACCAGGCTTTGTCGTAGTTCAGGGTCACGTAACCGTAGTCCACAGGCACCAGCGGGGCCGGCAACTCGGCGGCGGGTTTGCGCCCGGCGGCGGCAGCTGTGCTGGTGTCCAGCACGCCGGCAGCCAGGGCCTTGGGGGCAAACGCATTGTCAATGCCGTAGACCACATCAGCAATCGGGTTGGCCTTGGTCAGGATCAGCTTGTTGAGCATTTCACCGGCGTCGCCGCCTTTGGTGATGCGCAGCTTGACGCCGTTGTCTTTTTCAAACTGGGCCAGCAAAGGCTTGGGCACGGTGAAGGAGCTGTGGGTCAGAACCCGCAGGTCAGCGGCGTTGGCGGCAGTGAGGCCCGCCGTCAGCAATGCGGCGCCCAAAGTAGTCTTCAGAAACGAAAAAATCCCGTGTGGCATGGTGTGCTCTCTTTTCAATGCGCCGGCGGGGGTCGCATTCAAAAACCGGCACCCGCAAAGGGGGATCAGGCTTCGCACGCTTCCTACGCTGGCATAACCCAGATCAGGTACATGGGGTATTTCTCAGTCCTGTGAAGGACACCCCCGGTGGAAGCCGTGATTGTAGGGCGCGCCGGCGAACCGCGAGGCACAGACGCACAATCGCCCTATGCAACTGACCCACCGGACCCCACTTTGGCCCTTGCTTCGCACTTTCTCGTGGCAAGAGCTGCGCCACCACCCGTGGCGCAATGCAGCGGCGGTGATGTCGGTGATGCTGGGGGTGGCGCTGGCGTTTTCGGTGCACCTGATCAATGCCTCCGCGCTGGATGAGTTCTCGCAAGCGGTGCGCTCAGTGGGCGGGCAGCCCGACCTGGAGCTGCGCCCGGCCAACCCCCAGCAAGGTGTGCCGCTGGATCTGTGGGGCCGCTTACAACAGGACCCGGATATTGCGCTGGCCTCCCCGGTCCTGGAGCTCAGCACCTACGCCCTGCCCGCCGATGCCGGCGGTAAACGGGTGTTGCTGCGGGTGGTGGGCATCGACACCCTGCAAGTGGCAGCGGTGGCCCCGGATTTGCTGCCCCGGCCACTGACGCCACTGCCAAGTGACGACACAACCAATGCGGACGGCGCTGCCCCGGATCGGCTCGCTTTTTTTGCGCCCGACACCGTGTTTTTGAACCCAATGGCACGCCAACAGTTGCAGGGCAACACATTGCGCTTGCAAGTGGGCCTGCAACTACGCACCGTGCGGGTGGCCGGCAGTGTGGCTGCCGGGGGCGGCCCCTTGGCGGTGATGGACATTGCCGCGGTGCAAGACTTGTTTGGGGTGGGTGAGCGCATCAGCCGCCTCGACCTGAGGCTGCGCGCCGGAGCCAACCGCCAGGCGGTGCAACAGCGCCTGCAAAGCGCTGCAGATTGGCCGCAGGGCCTGAGCCTGCGCGAGCCAGGCGACGCGGTGAGCCGCATCAGCAACCTGTCGCGCGCCTACCGGGTGAACCTGACGGTGCTGGCCCTGGTGGCGCTGTTCACCGGTGGCTTTTTGGTCTATTCGGTGTTGGCTCTCAGCGTGAGCCGGCGCTCACAGCAATTTGCCCTGCTGGCGGTGCTGGGCCTCACGGGCGCACAGCGGCTGCGCTTGGTGGTGCTGGAGGCTGCCGCAATGGGAATATTGGGTAGCGCCTTGGGTCTGGCACTGGGCACTGGCTTGGCGGCTTTGGCCTTGCGGCTGCTGGGGGGCGACCTGGGTGGCGGTTACTTCAGCGGTGCAGCACCTGCGCTGCAGTGGAGCCCGGTGGCCGCGGTGATTTTTGGCGCCCTCTGTACCGCTGCGGCACTCCTGGGGGCTTGGGGCCCGGCCCGGTTGGCCCAACAACTCCCCCCCGCCCAAACCCTTAAGGGCCTGGGCCATGCGCACACCCGTAGCCACGCCACCCGCTGGGGCCTGGCCCTCATGGGCGCAGGCGGCGTATTGGCGCTGCTGCCTCCGGTGTGGGACATGCCGCTGGCCGCTTACCTGAGTGTGGCAGCCCTGCTGCTGGGCGGCATCTTGAGCCTGCCGGCCGCCGTGGGCTTGGTGCTGGACCGCATCGCGCCCCTGTTTGCGCGCCACTTGCTGCCCTTGCTGGCGGTCGAGCGCGCCCGGCGGGTGCGGGAGAGTGCAGCGGTCGCCGTGAGTGGCGTGGTCGCCGCGCTGAGCCTGGCGGTGGCGCTCACGGTGATGGTGGCGAGCTTTCGCGGCTCGGTGACGGATTGGCTGGACCAGGTACTGCCCGCCGACCTATACGTGCGCACCGCCGGCAGCGGCAGCGCCACAGAAACCGCTTTTCTGGACCCGGCCTTTGTGGCACAAGCCACCGCCCTGCCCGGCGTGGCCCGCGCCACCACCCAACGCACGCTAAACGTGTCGCTCAGTGCCACACAGCCACCTGTCGCCCTGATCTCGCGCCCTTTGCGGGACCCGCAAAGCGGCAACCTGAATCTGCCGCTGGTGGGCGATGTGCGTGCAGTGCCGGCCGGTCACATTGCGATCTATGTGAGTGAGGCCATGGTGGACCTGTATGGCGCGCAGTTGGGGCAACCGTTTCCGGTCCTGCAGCCCGCCTTCGTATCAAGTAAGGCTGTAGCCCAAGCAGAAACTGCGGGAGTAGCTCCTTTTTTTGTAGCAGGCATTTGGCGGGACTATGCCCGCCAAACCGGGGCGATCACCCTCGATCAGGCAGACTTTGCCCGCCTGAGCCAAGACACACGGGTCAACGACATGGCGTTCTGGCTCGACGATGGCACCGATGCCGGCGCACTGCAGGCCCGCATGCGTGCGCTGGCCGACCAGCTGGCCGGCACGCCGGCTGGCGAGGCCGGTGAATTGCTGGAGTTCAGCTCCGCCCGCGAGATACGGACCATCAGTTTGAAGATTTTTGACCGCAGTTTTGCGGTGACTTATTGGCTGCAGGCCGTGGCCATCGGCATCGGTTTGTTCGGGGTGGCTGCCAGCTTCAGTGCGCAGGTGCTGGCGCGGCGCAAGGAGTTCGGGCTGCTGGTGCACCTGGGGCTGACACGGCAGCAAATATTGCGGGTGGTGGCCTTGGAGGGCGCCGCCTGGACCAGCATGGGAGCGCTGGCGGGGGTGACGCTGGGCCTGGCAGTCGCGGTAGTGTTGGTGCACGTGGTCAACCCGCAGAGCTTTCACTGGACCATGGAGCTGGCCCTGCCTTGGGCGCGGCTGGCGGCCCTGGCTGGGGCCGTCGTGCTGGCCGGCACCGCCACCGCCTGGCTGGCCGGGCGGGCGGCGGCGGGGCGGGATGCCGTGATGGCCGTCAAAGAGGACTGGTAAGTCAGGGCCTTTGCAAGCGCGTCCCTCCAGCGGCCCCAATATCGCCGCAGTGCTTATTTTTTGCCGCGGATTTTGGCCAGCTCGGCCTGGGCTTCGTTCCACAAGTCCATGCCGATATCAGCACCGATGGTGGCGTACACCCGGGTCAGCTTGTCGCGCATGCGTGCGGCCTCTGCGGGGGGCAACTCGTTGATCTGCATACCCTTGGCTTTAAGGTCGGCGACTGCCTTGGCGGCTTCTTCGCGGGTGTCTTTGCGCTCAAAGTCTCGGCTCAGTTTGGCGGCGTCGCTCAGGATTTTTTGCTCGTCCTTGGAGAGCTGGTCCCACCATTTTTTGCTCACCAACACAATCCACGGCGCATAGACGTGGTTGGTTACGGTGACATATTTCTGCACTTCGTAAAACTTGCTCGACAGAATGGTGTTGAAGGGGTTCTCCTGGCCGTCTACTGTGTTGGTTTCCAGCGCGCTGAACAACTCTGAAAACGCCATGGGAACGGCGTTCGCGCCCAGGGTCTTGAAGCTATTCAGGTACACATTGTTTTGCATCACGCGCAGCTTGATGCCCTCCAAGTCTTCGACTTTGTTGATCGCGCGCTTGCTATTGGTCAGGTTGCGGAAACCGTTTTCCCAATACACCAGCCCGACCAGGCCTTTGTCTTGCAATTTGTTGCGGATTTTGTCGCCCACAGGGCCATCCAACATGGCGTCAGCCTCTTTGGTGTTGCTGATCAAAAAGGGCGCATCCCACAGTGCCATTTCTTTGGTGATGCCGACCAGGGTGGCGGTGGAGCCGACCATCATTTCCTGCGCGCCGCCGATCAACGACTGCTGCATTTGGGTATCGGGGCCGAGTGCTGCGGCACCGATGGCGCGCACTTTCATTTTGCCGCCCGAGGCTTTTTCGACCGCCTCGGCAAACACCTTGGCAGCGCGGCCCTGGTTGCTTTGCTCGTTGAGCCCGTAGCCGAAGCGGATCAGGCGGGGCTTGATGTCTTGCGCAAGCGCAGGCAGCGCTGCGCTGAACACGGCGGCGCCAGCCAGTGCCAGAACGGCACGACGGATGAGGGTTGTGGATGTTTTCATGGTGTGTCTCCAGGGTGGGTGTTGTTGTTACAAGAAAAAAAGGGGGGACTCAGCGCATCCACGCGACCGGTGCGGTCACGATCTGCGGGAACAGCACGAAGAGCAGCAGAATCAGCACATAGGTGATCAAAAAGGGATTCACCCCTTGGATCACCCGGTGCAGCGGCAAGCGCCCGACGCCGGCCACCACATTGAGCACCGTGCCCACCGGCGGCGTGATCAGGCCGATGGCGCCATTGAGCACAAACATCAGGCCGAAATAGACCGGGTCAATGCCGGCTTTCACCGCAATCGGCAGCATCACCGGCGCAAAAATCAGGATGGTCGGTGTCAGGTCCAGGGCAGTGCCCACCAGCACCAGGACCAGCATCATGACCAGCATCAGCAAGCGCGGGCTCTCCACCAGCGGCCCCAGCCATCCGGTCAGCACGCTGGGCAAATCGGCCAGCGTGATCATGTAGCTGGCCACTTGGGCACCGGCGCACAAGAACATGACGATGGCGGTGGTTTTGGCAGCACGCACCAACACGCCGTACACCGCTGACACCTGCATTTCGCGGTGAACAAACAGCGCTACCACCAGGGCGTAAAACGCGGCCACCACAGCCGCTTCGGTGGGCGTGAAAACGCCGGTTTTCATGCCTCCGATGATGATGATCGGCATCAACAGCGCCCAGAACGCCTTGAGGGTGGCCTGCAAGCGCTCACGCAGGGGCAGCGGCTGCCCCTCGGGCAGGTCCAGATTGCGCAGCACCAGCTTCCAGGCGACGATCAATCCGGCCCCCATGATCAGCCCCGGAACGATGCCCGAAAGGAACAAGGACGATATCGAGGTGTTGGTCGTCACGCCGTAAATCACAAACGGCATGCTCGGCGGAATGATGGGCGCGATGATGCCGCCCGAGGCGATCAAGCCGGCCGAGGTGTGCATCGGGTAGCCCTGCTGGCGCATCATGGGCATCAAAATAGTGGCCAAAGCGGCGGTGTCTGCCAACGCCGACCCGCTCATGCTCGCCATGAGCACCGCAGCACCGATGGCCACAAAGCCCAGCCCACCGCGAATGTGCCCCACCCATGCTTGCGCCATGGTGATGATGCGGCGGCTGATGCCCCCGCTGTTCATCAGCTCACCGGCCAGAATGAAAAACGGCACCGCCAGCAGCGGAAAGCTGTCCACCCCTGCCACCAGGTTCTGGGCGAGCAACTGGGTGTCCCAGAAGTCCAGCACCCAGGCCATGCCGGCGCCGGTCAGGACCAGTGCCAAGCCCATGTTCATGCCAATGCCCATCAGGGTCAGCATACCGACCGAGAACACCACAAACGCCAATGCTTCGTTGCTCATGGCCTTACTCCACCTCTGCCGCATGACCGAGGTCGAGCGGTGTGCGTTGAATCAATTCCCACAATGCCATCGCACCGATCGACAAGGAACACAAAAATGCGGGCATCGGCAGCAAAGCCGTCGGGTAGCCCAAGACCACCGAGTAGCTGTCCAACCCCACCACGATCTGCTGCCAGGCTCCGTGCGCCAACATGCCGCACGCCAACAAAACCAACACGCGAATGAAAGCAGTGGCCAAGGCCAGGCGCACCGGATGCGCCTTCAGCATGGCCACCAGGCTGGTGAATGCCATGTGCTCCCCTGCCGGGTAAGCGGCTGCCGCGCCGATGAACACCATCCAGACAAACAACAAGCGGGAAAGCTCTTCGCTGGCGGCCACTCCGCTACCAAAGCCATAGCGGAGCACCACATTCACAAACACCGAGAGCGCCATCACGCCAAGGCACGTGGCCATCAGCACTTGGGTGATGCGCGCAAAGGCGCTCGGGCGCGGTGCAGACAGGGTGGACTCGGGGGCCGCAGTTTCGGAGTGCTGACTCATGCAAGCTCCTTGGCAGGCAAGAGCCACGTGCAGATTTCGGTTTGCAAGGCATCCAGCGAGCGGGTGGCGTCCAGCGTCAAGACCCCGGCTTCGCCCTCAGGCGACTCCAGCGTGGCGAACTGGTTGTCCACGAGTGCGGTGTTGAAAAAATGTTGGGCCGCACGGGCGGTGACCCGGGCCTGGGCCTCCGTTTGTGAAATCTGCAAAAAGGCGAAGCGCAAGCCCGGGCTCGCCTGCCGCAGGCGCTCGCGGTAGCTGCGCTTGAGGGCGCTACAGGTCACCACCACGCCCCAGGGCTGCAAGGTGATCTGCGTAGCCAAGGTCGCGAGCCAGCCCTGGCGGTCGGCATCCGTCAGCGCAATGCCGGACTGCATTTTGTGGCGGTTGGCTTCGCTGTGGTGGTCATCGCCCTCCACCAGCGGCCAAGCCATGGCCTGGGCCACCCGGGCCCCTACGCTGGATTTGCCGCAACCGGCGACTCCCATGATGACAATCGAATTCATATCACTCTGTATTTTTTGGATAGCGCTATCCAATTCGAATCAAAAAAATGCCGCATCTAATGTGCAAAGCAATGCACCCAGCGGCTCTGGACGATACGGGTAACTACCTTCACCCCGTGTCGTCGGATAGCGCTATCCTATGAGAAGATTTTAAAAACCCATTCAGTAGTTTCCCTAGCCCATGAACTCCCCCCTCCGCCCGCGGGCCACTGGTCGTGTGACCCTGTCCGATGTTGCCCAACTGGCAGGCGTCAGCCCGATCACCGTGTCGCGGGCGCTGCGGGGTGAGCGTGCGGTTGCGCCGGATCTGGTGGCGAAAGTGCGTGCAGCGGCCGATACGCTGGGGTATGTGCCCAACCCTGCAGCGCGGGCGCTCGCTTCCGGGCAGAGCAGCCATGTGGCGGTGCTGATCCCGATGTTGTCAAACGCCTTGTTTGTGGACCTGCTGGAGGCGCTGCAACACACCTTGCGGCAAGCGGGGTTTCAAACTTTGATCGGCATCACCCACTACGACCCCAGCGAAGAGGAAACCCTGCTGCGCGAGCAGCTGCTCCACCGCCCAGCGGGCCTGGTGGTGACCGGCTTGGAGCGCACCGAGGCCACCAGGCTCCTGATTGCGCAAAGCGGTGTCCCGTGTGTGCACTTGATGACCACTGATGCGCCCGCCGGCTCCCACTGTGTGGGCTTTTCGCAGCGGGATGCGGGGCGGGACATGGCGCGCCACCTGATCGCGCAGGGTTACCGGCGGATTGCGTTTGCCGCTGCGCAACTCGACCCGCGCACCCTGCAGCGTTTGGCGGGCTGGCGCAGTGCGCTGGTGGATGCGGGGCTGTATGACGAGGTTTTGGAGTGGCTTAACCCGGCGCCCTCGTCACTGGCCCTGGGGGCCCGCATGTTCGAGCAGATCATGGGGCAGACACCACCGGTGGATGCCATCTTTTTTTGCAACGACGACTTGGCCCAAGGCGCACTGCTGGCAGCAATGCGAACCGGTGTCCCGGTGCCGCAGCGGGTTGCGATTGCCGGCTTCAACGACCTGACAGGCAGCGACCAGATGGTGCCCCCGCTCACCACGGTGCGCACCCCGCGCGCCGAGATCGGCCATGCCGCAGCCCGCATGTTGATGGGGCTGATGCAGGGCGAGCCATCTGACAGCAGCGCTATCGACCTGGGCTACACCCTGCAGATACGCCACAGCACCTGAGCCGCTGTGGGCCCGATGCCTCAGGGCGCGTTGGACTCCAAGCCCCGCAGCACCCGGCCACGGCCGGCCACCAAGTAGTCGCCAAAACCCGCCAAACCGGCGAGTAGGCGCAACATGGAGCGAGCCACCAGTGCCAGCCCATCGCCGATGTCGCGGGCTGGCTCCACCACCGTGGCTTGCCAGCGGCTGGCCGCGCCGCTCTCGGGCAAAGGCACCCATTTCAGGCGGACGCTGTCTTGCCCGTGGTAGGGCCACGCCTCCACCACCACCCGCTGCCCGGCGCGCAGCGGCAGATCGTGCCCCAAGGCAACGAAATGGTCCCCCGCGTCCGCCAGCGGTGTGTGGCGCGCCACATCCAGCGTTGCCCACGCCCGCCCGCTGACCACCTGCAACACACCGGCGGTGCGCGGCTTCAGGGTGACCGCATGGCCGTGCGGCAACTTCAAGGATTGCAAGGCGGGCGATGAAGACAAGGACTCGCGGGATGGCATAAAAAACTCCTTAAGGGGTGAACAGGCACTTGAATGATCCGCCCGGCCTGCTGTACCGTCCAATGATTTCGGGCTATGCTATTCATTCCGATACCGCATGAATCAATCCCGCCATGAGGCTGCCCCATGTCTGATGCCATCGCCCCAAATACTGAAATACGCTTGCGCACCCGCCCGATCTCCATGGGCCATTTGCGTGCCTTGGAGGCGGTAGCGCGGCACCTCAATTTTCGGGCGGCCGCCGAGGAGCTGGCATTGACCCAAAGCGCCGTCAGCCGGCAGATCCAGTCGCTGGAAGAAGAAGTCGGCGTGCCCCTGTTTTTGCGGCACACCCGTGCAGTCGAGCTCACCGGCGCTGGAGGGCAACTGCTGCGTGCGGCCATGCCCTCGCTGGAGCGGATTGATGCGGCAGTGCGCCAGATTCGCCGCACGGCGGGGCGCAAGAGTGTGGCGATTTCGACCTGGGCGTCGTTTGCCTCGATGTGGCTGATTCCGCGGCTGGAGGCCTTTCAGGCCGAGTACCCCGATATCGATATCCGGATTGATGCGACCGACAACCCGGTCGACCTCGACACCAGCGATGTGGACCTGGCCATCCGCTACACCCAGCCCGGCAGTGTGCGGGCCGATGCGGTGCGCCTGTTCGGCGAACAGCTCACCCCCGTGGCAAGCCCCTGGTTGCTCAAAAGTGGCGCGCCCCTGCGCAAGCCCGCGGACCTGGCCCGATTCGCCTTGCTGGAAGCCAGCGATACCCACCGGGTGCAGCACATAGAGTGGCTAACCTGGCGGCGGTGGTTGGAGTTGAACCAACAACCGAGACTGGAACCCAAGCGTTGGATGTACTTCAACTACGCCCACCAAATTGCTCAGGCCGCACTCACCGGCCAGGGTATTGCGCTGGCCCGCATGCCGCTAGTGGCCGACAGCCTGGCCAGCGGCGACCTGGTAGAGGTGTTGCCCGGCGGGCGCATCGATACCCCCATGGTGTATTGGCTGCTGGTGGGCGCCCGCAATAGCAGCCGGCCGGAGATCCAGGCGTTTTGCGACTGGCTGTTGGCCCAGGCCGCCATCACCCGGCAAGCCACCGGCGAAGATCCACACACCGCCTCGCAAACCCTTGCACGCTAAACCTCTACCCTCCCCCACCGCATGTCCGCCCCGAACCGCTTTCCCCTCTCTGCGCCCGGCCGCTTCAGCCCTCTCAGGCGACAGCTGTTACTGGCGCCGATGTTGGCGTCACTGCCGCCCGGTGCACAGGCATTGCCACCGGCGACCCTGCGCTTTCCGCGCGATGCGGGCTCGCACAACGCGTTCAAAACCGAGTGGTGGTATGTGACGGGTTATGCGCGGGTACCAAGCGACCGAGGTGAGGCCTCCCGCCTGCTGGGCTTTCAAGTGACTTTTTTTCGCAGCCGGGTGGAGGCCACACAGGGCATGCAATCCCGCCTGGCAGCGCGGCACCTGCTCTTTGCCCATGCAGCCGTCACCGATGTGCAGGGCCGCAAGCTCTGGCATGACCAGCGGATTGCCCGCTGGTCGGGCGAGCCCGCAGGCAGTAACCCGGCCGATGTGGCCCATGCCAGCACCAAAGACACAGCGGTAGTTATTCGCGACTGGTTTTTGCAGCGGTCGGGGCCGCATCTGCAGGCGCGTGTCCTTGCGACTGACTTTGTGCTGGACTTGGAGTTGCAGGCCAGCCAGCCGGTGCTGCTGCAGGGGGTGGACGGCCTCTCCCGCAAAGGCCCGCAGGCGCAGCAAGCCAGCTACTACTACAGCGTGCCCCAGTTGCAGGCGCGCGGCAGCGTGACGCTCAAGGATCAGAAGTACCGCTTGGCAACCGGCAGCACCGCTTGGCTGGACCACGAATGGAGCCAAGAGGTGCTGCACCCGAACGCCGTAGGCTGGGACTGGATCGGTATCAACATGCTGGATGGGGGTGCGCTGACAGCCTTTCGCCTGCGGACGGCCGAAGACACGGCCCTGTGGGACGGCGGCTCCTACCGCAGTGGCCAAGGCGTGCGCCAGGTGTTTGCACAGGGAGAGCTTGCATTCACCCCACAGCGCCGATGGACCAGCCCGGCCAGCCGCGCGAGCTACCCCGTGGAGTGGCTGGTGCGCACGCCTGCGGGCAGCTTTACGGTCAAAGCCCTGCTGGACGACCAGGAACTCGACAGTCGCAATTCGACCGGCGCGATCTACTGGGAAGGCCTGTGTGAAGTGTTTAACACCAGCGCAGAGCTGGTGGGCCGCGGCTATCTGGAGATGACGGGCTATGCCAGCCCGCTCAAGATCTGAAATGATTTGCTACAAAAATAGTAGCATCTAGCGCAATATTTACATGCGCCATGGCCCTATTTGGCTCTTAAAACCTGCAATTCCTGAACAGAGCGATGGCTCTTGCGCCGCTCACGGCCGGCCAGCCATCGCAGCACCAGGGCGTGAAAGGCCTCCGGTTGTTCAAGCATCACCCAATGCCCGCAGCGCAGCGCGTGGGCTGCGCCATCCTCTGAGGCGCGCAAGGTATGCAGCCAGCGCGGAGAATGGAACATGAAGGGTTTGCGCTCCCCGAACACATACAACACCGGACAGGTCAGCTTCACCGGGCGGGTGCGGAGCCCCCCCGCATGCCGAACCACTGCATCACATAGGGAAAGTTCATGGTCCAGCTGAGCTGTGGAGCCGGCACGGGGCAGCGCATCAGGCCTGCCATCCAGCGCGTCATCCGGTTACCAAGGCCGGGGTGCAAGTAGCGCCCCACCATCCAGGCTTTGGCCAGCCAGAGCTGGTAGGCTGCCACCGCCAATTTCTGTTTCAGCGACAAGGACTGGAGATACGCCCGCGCATTGTGGTCCCCAATGTCGATGGCGACTACGGCCTCCACCCGCTGGGGGTGTCGCATCGCCAGTTCGTAGCCAAAAATGCAACCCCAGTCATGGAGCATCAAGGTGACCGGTGCGCCGGGGCTCACGGTTTGAATCACCGCGACCAGGGCATCCACCACATCATCCAGCTTGGGCACCACCGGGGGCCGCTCCTGCACGTCACCGAAGCCGGGGAGCGTCAAACGCACACACCGGTAATTGTTTTGCAGGGCGCGAACAGTGCCGTCCCACACGGCCAGGGTGTCTGGCCATCCATGCAACATCAGGACCGTGCGCGGTCCGCTCCCCTCCACCTGTACCTCCATGCCTTGGATATGCATTTTTCGAGTCTCCATGGTTCCTCCTATTTTTTTCATGAGCTTACATCGACTGATGTGCAACAAAATGAAACAAACCGCAAAGTCCCGCTCAGGTGTCTCTCCGGCAGATTGCGCAATACTCAGTGGCTCACCGGCACACGCTTTAATTCTGCGAATCGCCTTGCAGCCCGGCCCATCACCCTTACCTGATTGCCCATGAGTACCTCTGAACGCCCCAAATCGACCAACCCCAAGTCTTTGAGTGGCTTGCTGCCGTTTTTGAGGCCGTATCGCGGGCGGATTGCCATGGCGCTGGTGTTTCTGGTGCTGGCAGCGGTGGCGACCCTGGCCTTTCCGGTGGCGCTGCGCAGCTTGATCGACGGGGGCCTGGTGCAAGCAGACAAAGGGACCCAGGTGATGGCGCTGCGCAATCACTTTGCAGCCCTTTTTGCGGTGGCTGTGGCCTTGGGGCTGTTTTCTGCAGCGCGCTTTTACATGGTGAGCTGGCTGGGTGAACGGGTCACCGCCGACCTGCGCAATGCGGTGTACAGCCATGTCCTTCGGCAGAGCCCGGAGTTTTTTGAAACCACCCAGACCGGTGAAGTCCTCTCGCGCCTATCGGCTGACACCACGCTGGTGCAAACCGTAGTGGGCTCTTCGCTGTCCATGGGCTTGCGCAACGCGGTCATGGGGGTGGGCGCGTTGGCTGTGCTGGTGTGGACCAACCCGGTCGTCATGCTGCAGGTGCTGGCTGTTTTGGTGCTGATTGTTTTACCCAGTTTGTGGTTCGGTCGGCGGGTGCGCAAGCTCTCACGAGCCTCCCAGGACCGGGTGGCCGACTCCAGCGCCATCGCAGCGGAGGTGCTCAATGCGATTCCGGTGGTGCAAAGCTACACGGCCGAAGACCGGGAGACCCAGCGCTTCATCAGCTCGACCGACAACGCCTTTGCCACGGCCGCCAAACGCAGCCTGATGCGCTCGGGCCTGGTGGCCTTCATCATCATTGCCACCAGTGCGGCTTTGTTGTGGGGCTTGTACCAAGGCACCCAAGCCGTGGCCGAGGGGCGCATTACCGCCGGGCACTTGGGCCAGACCGTGGTGTATGTGATCATTTTGGCCAGCGCATTTGCGGTGCTGGGTGAGGTGTATGGGGATCTACTGCGGGCCGCCGGCGCCACCGAGCGTTTGATGGAGTTGCTGGGCACCCAGTCGCCCATTAGTTCACCGGCTAAACCAGTGATTGCGCCCATGCCTATTGCGGGGAGTGCTATTCAATTTGAAGCAGTCAACTTTCATTACCCGTCACGCCCTCAACAGCAAGCCCTGAAAAACTTCCACTTGAACGTGCTGCCCGGGCAAACGGTCGCGATTGTCGGGCCCAGCGGAGCCGGCAAAAGCACCGTGTTTCAGCTGCTGCTGCGCTACTACGATCCGCAGAGCGGCAGCATTGTGCTGGACGGCTCAGAAACACGGCAGCTGGCACTCGATGCGCTGCGACAGCGCGTAGGCATCGTGCCGCAGGATGCGGTGATTTTCTCGAGCAGTGCTATCGAAAACATCCGCTACGGCAAACCTGGCGCGACCGATGCGGAGGTCAAAGCCGCAGCCCAGGCGGCCTTCGCCCATGAATTTATCGAAGCGCTGCCGGAGGGTTATGACACCTTCCTGGGCGAGCGGGGCGTGCGCTTGTCTGGCGGACAACGCCAACGGATTGCCATTGCACGCGCCATGCTCAAAAACCCGCCTCTGCTTTTGCTGGACGAGGCCACCAGTGCGCTGGATGCCGAGAGTGAACGCATGGTGCAGGCGGCCTTGGAGTCCGCGATGCGCGACCGCACCACATTAGTGATTGCCCACCGGTTAGCGACCGTCCAAAAAGCAGATTTGATCGTGGTGCTCGACCACGGCGAATTGGTCGAGCAAGGGACCCATGCGGAGTTGGTGGCCAAGGGCGGCGTCTATGCGGGGTTGGCCGCGTTGCAGTTCAACGCGTGAGCCCACACAGCCACCAGTGAATGCCTAGCCGATTTTCGGTAGTAGCTATCGTTTGATAAAGAGGCGGTAACTCCCTAAAATCAAGGCTTCACCATCGGAGGCCGCTATGGAAGTTACTCGCACCAAGGTACAGCAACCCGAGCAGACACAAGCGGCCAAACGAGCTGAAAACATCCAAAGCGAAGCCGTCAGGCAGGCTGCCGCGACCGAACTGAAGCCCCCCAAGGCGCAAGAAGCAGAGAAAAAGCCGGTCGTGAACGGGCAAGGCCAAACCATCGGCACCCGCCTCAACGTGAGTGCCTGAGCGTTCACAGGCAAGCCAGATGGCCATCAGTGCAACCAACAGCGCAACGCCGTCGATTCAGTCGACACTGAGTCGCGCCCGCTTGGAACAGGCCAAATGCGAGGCCGAGAACGCGGAAAACAAGGTCGAGTCGCTACAACAGCAGACCGATCGGGCCGAGCAAGAAGTCCAATCCAAGAAAAATGCAGTTCAGACATTAACTGCGCGCAATACTCTAGAAGACACCACTTACATCAGCCAACTCCGAGCTTCGACATCTTCAGTAGCGCCCGCCACGCAGGACTTTCTTCTGCGCATGTACAGCGCGACTTCCGCCAAATTTGCGGCCAGTGGTAATGCCCTCCGGGCTAGCTTGAATGCACGACCTTTCGTCAACACGCTCGGGCAACCGACGGGCCGGATCGTGGATCTGACGGCTTGATCATCTATTAATTTTTTGCATAGTTAGCATATCAAGTGGCCTTGGACAGGTCGGTAAGGGGAGCCTACATTGCGAGCCTTGACGACAACTACAAGGAGCATTCATGTCGCAGCAATCCGGCGTTCAACAGACGCCTAACGCCCACAACGCAGCCGTTACCCATGCGCTGCCGTCTTACCTGCAGGCCGATCATCTTGGCCCGTGGGGCATTTACCTTCAGCAAGTGGATCGTGTGACACCGTACCTCGGCCATTTGGCGCGCTGGGCTGAAACACTCAAGCGCCCCAAGCGCGCTCTGATCGTCGATGTGCCGATTCAATTGGACAACGGTACCGTGGCCCACTTTGAAGGCTACCGGGTTCAGCACAATACGTCCCGCGGTCCGGGTAAAGGCGGTGTGCGCTTTCACCAGGACGTGACTCTGTCAGAAGTGATGGCCTTGTCCGCGTGGATGTCGGTAAAGAATGCCGCGGTGAACGTGCCCTACGGTGGCGCAAAAGGCGGCATCCGCGTAGACCCCAAGACGCTGTCCATGGGTGAGTTGGAGCGATTGACGCGCCGCTACACCAGCGAGATCGGCATCATCATCGGCCCCTCCAAAGATATTCCCGCACCTGACGTCAACACCAACGAGCAGATCATGGCTTGGATGATGGACACCTACTCCATGAACGAAGGTGCTACCGCTACCGGCGTAGTCACAGGCAAGCCCATTGACCTCGGCGGCTCCTTGGGTCGCCGCGAAGCAACCGGCCGTGGTGTCTACACCGTGGGCGTTGAGGCCGCGCAGCACCTCGGACTCGATATCAGCAAGGCACGTGTGGCCGTGCAAGGCTTTGGCAATGTGGGCGGTATCGCTGCCAAGTTATTTGCCCAAGCCGGCGCCCGCATTGTGGCGGTGCAAGACCATGGGGGCACGATCTACCAGGAGTCCGGACTCGACGCCAATGCGTTGTCAGCCCATGTCGGCCGCCAAGGTAGCGTCGCCGGTTTTCCGGGCGCGGAAACCATCGATGCCAATGCTTTCTGGGATGTACCTTGCGACATTTTGATTCCTGCAGCGCTGGAGCAGCAGATCACCGCCGCCAATGCCCACCGCATTCAAGCAAAGCTCATCATTGAAGGAGCGAACGGCCCCACCACACCGGCGGCGGATGACATTTTGCAAAGCCGCAATATCCTGGTGGTTCCTGACGTGATTGCCAACGCGGGTGGCGTGACGGTGAGCTACTTTGAATGGGTACAGGATTTCTCCAGCTTCTTCTGGAGCGAGGACGAAATCAACGCACGGCTGGTACGCATCATGAAGGACGCGTTCGCAGCAGTCTGGGAAGTGGCCGCCGAGCACCGGGTGAGCCTGCGCACCGCAACATTCATCGTTGCTTGCAAGCGGATTTTGCACGCACGCGAATTGCGGGGCCTCTACCCCTAAGCAGGGTAGTGTGGAACCTCTGCAGTTTCTACTGCAGGGGATTCTTCAAATGCGCGGGAATGGGGATGGCCATAAGCTCTATCCCCTCCTCCTCCAGCTCCTTGGCCTCGTCGGCAGTAGTTTGACCGCGGATCGCACGCTCCTCTGTTTCGCCATAGTGAATGCGCCTGGCTTCTTCTGCAAAACGGTCACCGACGTCATCGGTGCTGGCCAACACATGTCGAACTACTTTTGCGAGTGCACTCTGCAATTCCGCCTGCATTTCTTCCGACATGGGAGGTGTCAGCGATGCGCCAGAAGGTGCGCCCTTCGCAGAGGATGGCGAATTAGCAGAAGCACTGTCATCCGGTGCTTTGGCGCGTGACAGGTTGAGACGTGGAGCACTCAGCTTTTTGTGAACGCTGGCCGAACCACACACAGGGCATTGCACCAAGCCACGCGTCAATTGGGATGAAAAGTCATCGTCAGAACCAAACCAGCCCTCAAAGACATGGCCGGACAGGCAAGACAAATCGAGTACTTTCATACCTAGAGAGCTATGGGGCAGACTCAGACAGCGGAGTGCCAGGCGGGCGACCAAGTCCCTGCCATATAGTGCTGTAACCAAAGTGCAGCGGCAACCGTCTTGGCGTCTGTAACTTGCCCTTCGAGGCATGCGGTGATCAATTCCACGGCAGGCGCGTCAAACACTTCGAGGAACTCCCCGGAGTCCAACTGGCTCGGGCCGGGGACCAGATCGCGCGCGAACCAGACCTCAATGAACTCGGTGGAGTAAGCAATCACCGGGTGGATCACGCCCGCTTTGGCCCACTGGCCAGCGCGGTAACCGGTCTCTTCAAATAACTCGCGCTGAGCACACTCCAAAGTGGTCTCACCCGAATCCAACTTTCCTGCAGGAAATTCGATCATCACCCGTTGAACCGGATAACGATATTGACGCTCTAGTACGACCCGTGTTGGTGCGTCAGCACCCTCCAGTAAAGGAATGACCATCACAGCGCCAGGGTGTACAACGTATTCTCTCGTGGCAGCCTTACCGTCGGGCAAACCAACTGAATCCCGCAAGATACGGAGAAAGCTACCCTGAAGAACTTCTGCACTCGAAACAAGTTCCTCGCGGAGGTGTGCATCCTCCCGGGAACTAATCATGGCGTTTCAGGAGATACCGAAACACGAACCCTGGAAAGGCCAGGGTGACAAAGAGCGTACCGGTGATGGCGTAAAACTCCCAGCCTTGCGGGAAGATTTGGCCTGCTGTCTGTTCCAGCAACAACCCTATGCCACCTACCAGAAAGTAAGCCACTACCAGTTCCCCTAAGCGGGCCCCAAGCGACTTTTCTTCGGTTCCGAAGAACCCGAAAACTCGCCGGGTGAGAAAAGGAGCATTTGCGAATGCAACCGCAGTAAGCAACAGCACGAACACACTGGAAGAACTATCCATTCAGCGAGGCCTCGGAATTCGTGGAGACGCTACTTACATCCCCAGCATCTGGCGAACGGAGGCAGCACACAAGGCCATCAAACCACCAGGCGCCAAGCCCAGTATCAGCACCAAAGCGCCATTGATAGACAGTACCACGCGAACGTCAGCAGGTGCATTGACGGTTGTTGCCGTAATTGGCTCGTCGAAATACATCACCTTGACCAAACGGAGGTAATAGAAGGCGCCAATCAAAGACATCAACACCGCGAACACAGCCATGCCTAAATAGATAGTCTCTCCAGAAACTACCAATGCCTGCAATACCGACAACTTGGCGTAGAAACCGACCATTGGCGGAATACCAGCCAACGAGAACGCGCAGATAGCCATCACTGCCGCGTACAAAGGGCTGCGCTGGTTCAAGCCGGCAAAATCGGAGATCTCTTCGCTCTCGAAACCTTCGCGAGACAGGAGCAAGATGACACCAAAAGTGGCAAGCGTTGTCAACACATAGGTCACCACATAGAACATGGCGGAGCTGTAGGCATTTGCCGCAAAAGTCACAGCATCGCCCTGTACCACCCCCGACATCAGTCCCAACAACACGAAACCCATCTGGGAAATCGTCGAGAAAGCCAGCATGCGCTTCAAATTGGTCTGGGCAATAGCCGCCAGGTTCCCGATCAGCAATGAGCCCACCGACAACACCATCAACATTTGCTGCCAATCACTTGCCAGCGGACGCAGGCCCTCCACCAACAAACGGATACAAATCGCAAAAGCTGCCAGCTTGGGAGCACCACCAATCATCAAGGTCACAGCAGTGGGCGCGCCCTGATACACATCTGGAATCCACATGTGGAAAGGCACGACGCCCAACTTAAAGGCCAAGCCCGCAACAATGAACACCAAGCCAAACACCAAAACGTCTGGGCGCACCTGGCCGCTCGAGATCGACTTAAACAACTGAGTGATATCGAGAGTACCGGTCGCACCGTACAACATGGACATCCCGTACAGCAAGAAGCCCGAAGCCATCGCACCCAGCACAAAGTACTTCATTGCAGCTTCTGTCGCTGCTACGTTATCCCGGCGCAATGCCACCAAGGCATAACTGGACAAGGTCAACAGCTCAAGCCCCATGTACGTCAGCAACAAGTTGTTGGACGAAATCATGACAAACATGCCCAGCAAAGCCAGCATATTCAAAGTGAACAACTCACCACCGCGAAGCATGTCACGATGGGCAGCATAGGGGCGCGCGTAAACCAGAGAAACCATGACAGCAATAGCCGCGAAGCACTTGAGCCAATTGCCCATGGCATCGCTAACCACCATATTGCCAAAGCCATAGTAGGTTTGACCAGCCACGGCGAGATGCGCCTCTGCCGCCGCCACAACGGCGAGTGTCAGCATGGTCAAGACATAGGTTAAGCCCCTGAGCGGGCTCTTGACGCCGAGGTCTATCAAGAGGATGGCACAAGCCATCACCATCAGGATAATTTCTGGATAGACCGTGATCCAACTGATTGTGTCAATCATCATTCTTCTCTCAATTCAGTTTGATCAGTTCAACTTGGAAATAGCGACGTGCTTCAGTAGCTCAGCAACGGAAACATCCATCACGTCGGTAAACGGCTTGGGGTACAAGCCCATGGCCAAGACCGCAATCGCCAACAGAGCGAGCATCAAAAACTCACGCGCATTGATATCGGTCAATCCCTTGACATCATCATTCACCACGGGGCCCAAGTAGACTCGCTTGAACATCCACAAGGTGTAGGCTGCGCCAAAAATCAGAGCGCTTGCGGACGCGAAGCCGACCCAGAAGTTGAACTTCACGGCGCCCAGGATAACCATCCATTCGCCGACGAATCCGGCCGTTCCCGGAAGACCACAGTTGGCCATCGCGAAAAACAAACCGAACGCTGCAAATTTCGGCATGGTGTTCACCACACCCCCATAACTAGAGATCTCGCGCGAGTGGACTCGGTCGTACAGAACCCCAATCGACAAGAACATGGCGCCAGAAACGAACCCGTGAGCAATCATTTGGACCAAGCCACCCGACACACCCAAATCGTTGAAGATGAAGAAACCCAAGGTTACGAACCCCATGTGGGCAACGGACGAGTAAGCCACCAGCTTTTTCATGTCCTGCTGAACCATAGCGACCAAGCCAACATAGACCACAGCCACCAAGGACAGACCCACCATCAAGCTACCCCATGTGTGCGCAGCATCTGGGGCAATGGGCATGGAAAAGCGCAAGAAACCGTAAGCGCCCAATTTCAGCATGATGGCCGCCAACACAGCAGAGCCACCAGTAGGTGCTTCGACGTGTACATCGGGGAGCCATGTGTGCACAGGCCACATAGGCACCTTCACAGCAAAGGCCGCAAAAAACGCAAAGAATAACAGGGTCTGCGCTGTTTCACCCAAGGGCAACGCATGCCATTTGGCCAAGTCGAAACTACCGCCGGATTGGGTGTAGAGATATATCAACGCAACCAGCATCAGCAGCGAACCGAGCAGGGTGTACAAGAAAAACTTGAATGCGGCGTAGATCTTGTTCGGTCCACCCCAGATGCCGATGATGAGATACATCGGGATCAAAGTTGCCTCGAAGAACACATAGAACAGCATGCCGTCTAAGGCGGAGAACACGCCGATCATGAGGCCACTCAGGATCAGGAACGCACCCATGTACTGATTGACGCGCTCGGCAATCACTTCCCAACCAGCAATCACCACGATCACCGTGATAAACGCGGTCAATGGAACGAACCAGAAAGAAATTCCGTCCAAACCGAGGTGGTAATTGACGTTAAAACGCTCAATCCAGGGAAGGTTCTCAACAAACTGCATGGCAGCAGTCGTGTTGTCAAACTGGCTGTACAGAGGAAGCGTCAACAAAAAACTGCACAGTGCACCAATCAGTGCAACCCACCGCACTGCAGTGGCCTGCTCGTCTCGTCCGAATGCAAGAAGAACAACGCCGAAAGCGATAGGCACCCAGATAGAAAGGCTCAACAAACCCATATTATTTTTCTCCTACTTGAGCCAAACGAAATAAGTCATCAGCACAAAAATCCCGAGGATCATGACCAATGCATAGTGGTAGAGATAGCCCGACTGTGCTTTGCGCACAAATCCAGAGAGCAAGCCCACCAACTTCCAGGAACCGTTGACCACAGCACCATCAATGATGGCTTGGTCGCCGACCTTCCATAAACCAGTTCCCAAGAGTCGCGCACCACGTGCCAATACGTTCTCGTTGAACCAGTCCAAGTAGTACTTGTTTTCGAGCAAGGTGTAGATTGGCTGGGCAACCCGCTTAATGGCAGCGGGTATCGCCGGGAACATCATGTAGAACACATAGGAAGACACCACACCTGCCACCGCGAGCCAAAGAGGCAACGTCGACAATGAATGAGACGCCATTGCAGCGGCACCGTGGAACTTGGAGGAAATCTCTTCCATCGCTGGGTGCAAGGTGTGATTGACGTAGATGACATCCTTGAAGAAGTCACCGTGGAGCATAGGCCCGATGGTGAAATATCCAATCAGTACGGAAGGGATCGCCAACAAAACCAATGGCACCCAGACCACCCACGGGGACTCATGGGGAACCGCATCATGGTGATGGTCGCCATGACCATGGTCGTCATGGTGGGCATCAGGGTTTTGGTCGAAGCGCTCTTTTCCGTGAAATACCAAGAAGTACATACGGAAAGAGTAGAAGGCCGTCACGAACACGCCTGCAAGCACCGCGAAATTGGCAAAGCCGGACGCAGGCAGGTTACTGGCGTGAACCGCCTCGATGATGCTGTCCTTTGAGTAAAAGCCAGAAAACAACGGGGTGCCAATCAGGGCCAACGAGCCAAGCAGCGAGGTAATCCAGGTAATCGGCATGTACTTCCGCAAACCGCCCATCCAACGAATGTCCTGGTTGTGATGGACCCCCATAATGACCGAGCCCGCACCAAGGAACAACAGTGCCTTGAAGAATGCGTGGGTCATCAAATGGAAGACTGCTACTGAATAAGCAGACACGCCCAAAGCGACCGTCATGTAGCCGAGCTGAGACAGAGTCGAATAAGCGACAACTCGCTTGATGTCATTCTGAATGATGCCCAAAAAGCCCATGAACAGCGCAGTAATAGAACCCACCACGAGAATCAAATTCAAAGCTGTGTCACTCAGCTCAAACAATGGAGACATACGCGAGACCATGAAGATACCTGCAGTCACCATCGTGGCAGCATGAATCAACGCGGAGATGGGCGTTGGGCCTTCCATAGAGTCGGGCAACCAAACGTGCAAAGGGAATTGCGCGGACTTGCCCATGGCGCCGATGAACAAACAGATGCAAATTACTGTGACCAACATCCAGTCAGTACCGGGGAAGACCAAGGCTGAAAGATCATTGGTTTTCGCAAAAATTTCGGTGTAATTCAAGCTACCGGTGTAAGCGCCGATGAGACCAATACCCAAAATGAAGCCGAAGTCGCCTACCCGGTTGACCAAAAATGCCTTCATGTTGGCAAAAATTGCCGTCGGCTTATTGAACCAAAACCCGATCAACAAGTAAGACACTAAGCCCACCGCCTCCCAGCCAAAGAACAACTGGAGCAAGTTGTTACTCATCACGAGCATCAGCATCGAGAAAGTAAACAAGGATATGTAAGCAAAGAAACGGTTGTAACCCTCGTCCTCTTCCATGTAACCCACCGTGTACAGGTGAACCATGAGAGAGACGAAGGTAACCACACACATCATCATGGCGGTCAGGGAGTCCACCAGGAAGCCAACTTCCATTTTCAAACCACCAACGACCATCCAGGTATAAATGGTTTCGTTGAATCGTGCTCCGTCATTCACGACCGACATCAACGTCATCGCAGATAAAACGAAGGAAATAAAGACGCCGAGAATAGTGAGGCTGTGGCTAAGCTTGCGACCAAACCAATTGCCACCAAATTTCGTACCAAATACACCTGCCAACACAGCACCGGCAAGTGGCGCTAAGGGTACGGCTAGCAATGTCGACGCAGAAAGGGTCTGGCTCATTAGATTAACCCTTCAAAGTATTGAGCTCATCCACGCTGATACTGGATTTATTGCGGAACAGCAAAACCAGAATCGCGAGTCCGATAGCAGCTTCAGCAGCGGCCACGGTCAGGATAAAGAAAACAAAAATTTGGCCGTGCATGTCATTCAAATAGTGGGAAAAGGCCACGAAATTTGTATTCACTGCCAGCAACATCAGCTCAATCGCCATCAACAAAACGATCAGGTTGCGACGGTTAAGAAATATCCCGACTACCGAGAGTGCGAACAACATCGCACCCAGTGATAGGAAGTGCCCCAGGGTCAAAGTCATGCTTTTTGCTCCGTATCAACTGTCTCAACCACTGGCGCAGACTTCGTAGCGTCCATCTTGAGTACTGTCATGCGATCTACCGACTTGACACGTACCTGCTCACCGGGAGACACATATTTGCTGTCCTTGCGAGCGCGCAAGGTCAGTGCGATTGCCGCAATCATGGCGACCAGAAGTATGGCTGCAGCCACTTCAAGCTGAACAATATATTGGTTGAAAAGCAACTTACCCAAAGCCTTTGCGTTACTTGGCTCAGCTGCAGTAGCAGCAGCAAAGGCGGCTGGGTCATCCACTACCCGGAACCCGCCCATCAACACAGCGGCCATTTCCAAAGCAATCACAACGCCCACAACGGCTGCAAGCGGGAAATGCTTCCAAAAACCAACACGCAGATTCTCCACGTTGATGTCCATCATCATCACAACGAAAAGGAACAACACCATGACAGCGCCGACATACACCAACACTAGTGTGATGGACAGGAATTCCGCTTTCAACAGCATCCAAATCATCGCTGCCTGAAAGAAGGTCAACACCAAATACAGCGCCGCGTGCACTGGATTGCGCGCAGTGATCACTCGAAACGCTGCGAACAAGAGCACCGCAGCGAAGACGTAAAAAAGTCCGGTCGTAACATTCATGATTCAAGGGCTTTCTTGCGGCTATTCATCGGTACTTCGCATCTGCCTGCTTGTTTGCGGCAATCTCGGTTTCGTAGCGATCTCCCACCGCCAGGAGCATGTCCTTGGTGAAGTACAGATCGCCACGCTTTTCCCCGTGGTACTCCAAAATGTGTGTTTCAACAATGGAATCAACGGGGCAGCTTTCTTCACAGAAGCCGCAAAAAATGCATTTGGTCAGGTCGATGTCGTAACGTGTCGTCCTGCGGGAACCATCGTCCCGGACATCGGACTCGATAGTGATCGCCATCGCAGGACACACCGCTTCGCACAATTTGCAGGCAATGCAACGTTCTTCCCCATTTTCATAGCGCCGCAACGCATGCAGACCACGGAAACGCGGTGAAAGAGGCGTCTTTTCCTCAGGAAATTGAACAGTAACTTTCTTGCGAAACAAGTAACGGCCTGTCAAAGCCATTCCCTTGAATAACTCCACCAGCAAAAAGCTGTAGAGAAAATCCTTGATGGAAAAGGCCGAAGCCGGGCGAGCCGTAGTTTGTGTAGACATTACTATGCCCCTCACTTCCAAATGTTCAGAGGCGTTTGCATCCACAAACCGACCACCAATAACCAAACCAACGTTACGGGAATGAATACCTTCCAACCCAAGCGCATGATCTGGTCATAACGAAAACGGGGGAAGGTAGCACGTACCCAAATGAACAAGCTGACAATCGCGAAAGTCTTAAGTCCCAACCAGATCCAGCCAGGTATCCAATTTACCAACGCGTGGTCAAAGGGGGACAACCAGCCGCCCAGAAACATAAGGGCTGCAAGAATAGAAATAAGCCACATATTGGCGTATTCAGCCAGGTAGAACATCGCGTATGACATGCCGGAATACTCGACCATGTGACCGGCAACGATCTCGGCTTCGCCTTCAACGACGTCAAACGGGTGACGGTTGGTTTCAGCAAGGCCGGAGATGATGTAGACCACAAAAATTGGGAGGAGTGGCAACCAATTCCAAGACAAGAAATTCAAGCCCGCGGCTGCGAACTGACCAGTCGCCTGTCCCGCCACGATATCTGAAAGATTCATGCTGGAGGACACCATGAGCACGATCACGAGGCAAAAGCCCATGGCAATTTCGTAGCTCACCATTTGTGCGGACGCGCGGAGCGCTCCTAGGAACGCATATTTCGAGTTTGAAGCCCAACCCGCGATCACGACGCCATAAACCTCCATGGAGGTAATGGCCATAACAAACAGCAATCCCGCATTGATATTGGCCAGCGCCACATCAGGCCCGAAAGGAATGACGGCCCAAGCCGCCATGGCCGGCATGATGGTCAAAATCGGGCCCACAAAGAACAAACCTCTGTTCGCAGCTGTAGGGACCAAAATTTCTTTGGTCAAAAGCTTCAACGCATCGGCGATTGGTTGCAAAAGACCCCATGGTCCTACACGGTTAGGCCCCACTCGCACTTGCATCCAACCCAGGAACTTCCGCTCCCAAAGAGTGAGATAGGCCACAGCGCCCATGAGAGGGAGGACCACAATGACAATTTTCAAGAGCGTCCAAATGACCGGCCACAACACGGATGCCCATACAGGCACACTGAACAAACCCAAGCCTGTGCTGTAAATAGTGTCAATCATGCTGCCACCTCATGTGCGGCACGCGCATCCGCTGTTAACTGCAAGGAACTCGAGCGACGTACCAAGCCATCCAATTGATAGATGCTGGCCACAACCGGACGCACTTCTGCCGGCGTCAAGTCAATAGCTCCACTCACGCTTAGGCCCAAACGGTCAGCGGCTACGCTGCCTGCTTGGATACCAAGCGATTCCAAAGAGGCCAAAACCTCTTGACTCGAATCAAACTCCATGCCTTGAACCGACATAAGGTTGCCCAATACGCGAAGTACCTTCCAGGCGGGGCGAGTTTCACCCAAGGGCTTCACCACCGCATGGAAACTTTGGACACGGCCCTCGGCGTTCACGAATGAACCGGACGTTTCAGTAAATGGCGCGATCGGCAGAAGCACATCGCTAAACGACATGTTGCATTTAAAAGGACTGAGGGTCACTAACATCTCGGCCCCCATCAAGCCCTGCTTGGACGCAGCTCCGACAGCGGTATCGAATTCAGGTTCAACATTCACCAGGATCGCCGCTTTCAGTGCGCCGGTCAGCATCTGACCTGCATGAAAACCATCACCTGTTGGCAACGCTCCCACCGCATATCCACCCACGGTGTTGGCTGCTTCTGTCAGGTATCCGATAGAGGAGCCAGTTTGAGCAGCAAGCCATGAGGCGATAGCGACCAAGCTGGAGGACTTCTCATGGTGGGCCGCCGCATTACCCAGCAAGATGGCTTTTCGCTCACCAGTGCTCAGGGATTTGGCCACTGACTTCGCAGCTTCGGTCGAAGTACCGGCCGCAGGTGCAGCAACACCATTCATCTCAGCCAAGGCAACGGCAATATCGGCCAAGGTTTGAACCCACATGGCAGATTCCACGACCTGGCTTGTAGACAAAGGCAGCGCCCAATCCGCGTTGGAATCGACGATGGCATGCACTTGTGCTCCAGCCTTGGTAGCCTGGCGGATGCGCTGTGCAAAAAGCGGATGGTCTTTACGCAGATTCGAGCCGACAACCAGTACCCGCTGCAAAGTGGACAAAGACGCGATCGACGTTCCCAAATAAGGGACCTTTTGCGTGCTGGAAAACTCTGCATGGCGAAGACGGAAGTCCACGCTTTCAGATCCGAGTCCCTGAATAAGCGTCTTGGTGAGAGCCATTTCCTCCAGCGTACTGTGAGGGCTTAGCAAGGCTCCAATGCGGTTTGCGCCGTGATTAGTTTTGATTTGCTTCAAACCGTTGGCAACATACTCTAGTGCAGTTTGCCAGTCCACAGCTTTCCACTCACCGCCCTGCTTGATCATTGGGGACGTCAAGCGGTCAGAACCATTAAGCGCTTCATAAGAGAAGCGATCACGATCGGCAATCCAGCACTCGTTCACGGCTTCGTTCTCCAAAGGAACGACGCGCATGACTTGATTGTTTTTGACTTGAACAACCAAGTTGGCACCGGTTGAGTCGTGAGGGCTCACTGATTTACGACGTGAAAGCTCCCAGGTGCGAGCGCTGTACCGGAATGGCTTGCTCGTGAGAGCACCCACCGGACAAATATCAATCATGTTGCCGGACAACTCAGAGTCAACGCTCTGGCCAATAAAGGTCTCAATCTCAGCATGTTCACCACGATGCGACATGCCAAGCTCCATCACACCGGCAACCTCTTGCCCGAAACGGACACAGCGGGTGCAGTGGATGCAACGGCTCATCTCTTCCATGGAAACGAGTGGGCCAACATCCTTGTGGAACACGACGCGCTTCTCTTCCTCATAACGTGAGGAGGAGCCGCCGTAACCCACTGCTAGATCCTGCAATTGGCATTCACCGCCTTGGTCGCAAATCGGGCAGTCCAAAGGATGGTTGATCAACAGAAACTCCATGACGGACTTCTGCGCTTTGATGGCTTTTTCGCTTTTGGTACGAACGATCATGCCGTTGGTGACCGGTGTAGCGCAGGCCGGCATCGGCTTGGGCATCTTTTCGACATCCACCAAGCACATGCGGCAGTTCGCAGCGATGCTCAGCTTCTTGTGATAGCAAAAATGCGGAATGTAAGTGCCGGCCTTATCAGCAGCATGCATCACCATGCTGCCTTCAGCAATTTCAACTTTTTTGCCGTCGAGTTCGATTTCAATCATCTTGTGGACTCGCTCAAACGTAGGCAGGGACCATGCAGGTCTTGTTTGCCACGTGGTACTCAAATTCGTGCCGGAAGTGTTTAATCATGGCGCGCACAGGCATAGCCGCCGCATCACCCAGAGCACAAATTGTGCGTCCTTGGATATTTTCGGCAACGTTGTCCAACAGATCCATATCGCTTGGCCGACCTTGCCCTCCCTCAATGCGATCCACCATACGGGACAACCAGCCCGTGCCTTCGCGGCATGGGGTGCACTGACCACAGGATTCATGCATGTAGAAATAGCTCAAGCGCTGCAGAGCCTTCACCATACAACGGCTGTCATCCATCACGATCACGGCACCGGACCCAAGCATCGACCCCGCCTTGGCAATCGAGTCGTAGTCCATCGTGCATTCCATGATGATGGAGGCCGGCAATACGGGCGATGAAGATCCGCCTGGAATGACTGCCTTCAACTGCCTGCCCGCGCGTACACCGCCCGCCAACTCGAGCAGCTTGGCAAAAGGTGTGCCCATCGGAACTTCGTAGTTGCCCGGACGCTCAACGTCTCCGCTTACAGAGTAGATCTTGGTGCCGCCATTGTTAGGCTTGCCGCAGTCAAGATAGGCCTGACCACCGTTGCGGATGATCCAAGGAACAGCCGCGAAAGTCTCTGTGTTGTTGATCGTAGTCGGCTTGCCGTAGAGGCCAAAGCTTGCAGGAAATGGCGGCTTGAAACGTGGCTGACCTTTTTTGCCCTCTAGGGACTCCAACAGTGCGGTTTCTTCACCGCAGATGTACGCACCGAACCCGTGTGCGGCATGCAATTGGAAGTTAAAGCTGCTGCCCATAATGCTGTCGCCAAGGAAACCTGCAGCGCGAGCTTCTTCGAGTGCAGCTTCAAAGCGATCGTAGGAAGCAAAAATTTCACCGTGAATATAGTTGTATCCAACCGAGATACCCATCGCATAGGCAGCGATGGCCATACCTTCGATGACGATATGTGGATTGAACTGCAAGATGTCGCGATCTTTGCAAGTGCCAGGCTCGCCTTCATCAGAATTGCAAACCAAATACTTCTGGCCTGGAAATTGACGTGGCATGAAGCTCCACTTCAACCCTGTCGGGAAGCCTGCGCCCCCGCGACCACGAAGGCCCGATTCTTTCACTGTGGCGATGACTTGGTCTTGGGTCAGTCCTTCGCCACCGTCTTTGCCCAAAATCTTGCGCAAAGCTTGGTATCCGCCACGAGCTACGTAGTCTTGGAGGCCCCAGTTTGAACCATTCAAACCTGCATAGATTTGAGGCTCGATGTGGCGATCATGAAAACAAGTTTCAGCGCCGGAAGCGCTGAATTTTGCGAGGATGCTGTCGGCACTCATGCTTGGCCTCCCGAGGCACGCAGTTCATCCACCAACTGATCAAGCCGGTCGTTCGTCATGAAGCTGCACATCGCGCGGTCATTCACCAACATCACCGGTGAGTCGGCGCAAGCGCCCAAACACTCACTCTGTTGGAGTGTAAAAAGGCCATCAGCAGTGGTTTCCCCCATGTGGATTCCGAGTTTGGACTCCAAATGATGGAGAGCCTTTTGACCGTCACGCAGCTGGCATGGCAGGTTGGTGCATACATTCAACTTGAACTTGCCAACCGGACGCTGGTTATACATGTTGTAGAACGTAGTGACCTCATGCACTGCCATGGGCGCCATGGACAAATGCTCAGCAATTACTTTTTCACTGTCGGTGCTCACGAAGCCCAGCTCTTGCTGAACTATCGCCAAGCAAGCCATGACTGCGGATTGCTTTTGCTCAGATGGGTACTTCGCAACTTCGCGAACAAAACGCGATTTCATTTCAGCGGAGATCATCGATCAATCTCTCCAAAAACAATATCCATGGTTCCAATAATGGAAACAGCATCGGCAATCATGTGACCCTTTGCCATCTCGTTCAAACTGGCCAAATGCACGAATCCCGGTGGTCGAATTTTCAAACGATAAGGTTTGTTAGCTCCATCACTGACGATGTAGATACCGAACTCTCCCTTCGGATGCTCCACTGCGGCATAAGCTTCACCTTCAGGCACACGGAAACCTTCTGTGAACAACTTGAAGTGGTGGATCAGCTCTTCCATGCTCGACTTCATCGCTTCGCGAGAAGGGGGTGCCACTTTGTGGTTGTCCGTAATCACGGGACCAGGGTTGGCTTTGAGCCAGTCCACGCACTGCTTGATGATGCGATTGGACTGCTTCATCTCTTCCATGCGAACGAGATAGCGGTCATAGACATCACCAGTCTTACCGACAGGGATATCGAACTCGACCTTGTCATATGCGTCATAGGGCTGCTTTTTGCGCAAATCCCAACCGATGCCAGATCCACGCAGCATAGGGCCTGAGAAACCCATATTCAACGCACGCTCAGGCGACACAATCCCGATATTGACCGTACGCTGCTTCCAAATCCGGTTCTCGGTCAGCAGAGTGTGGTACTCCTCCAAACAAGCCGGAAAGCGCTGTGCAAAGTCGTCGATAAAGTCCAGCAACGAACCCTTGCGATTGGCGTTCAGCTCCTCGATCCCCTTGGCATTCCGGACCTTGCTGGCCTTGAATTGGGGCATGGTATCCGGCAAGTCACGGTAGACACCACCTGGGCGGAAGTACGCAGCATGCATGCGGGCGCCACTGGCGGCCTCGTACATGTCAAAGAGATCTTCCCGTTCGCGGAAGGTGTAAATCAGAATCGTCGAGCTACCGCAATCGTTACCATGCGAGCCCAGCCACATCAAATGATTTAGCAGTCGCGTAATCTCCGAGTACATCACCCGGATGTACTGCGCACGAATCGGCACCTCGATGCCCAACAGCTTCTCGATAGCTAGGCAGTATGCATGCTCGTTACACATCATGGACACGTAGTCCAAACGATCCATGTACGGCAAGGATTGAATATATGTTTTGCTTTCGGCCAACTTTTCAGTCGCACGATGCAACAAACCAATGTGCGGATCCGCACGTTGGATCACCTCGCCATCCAATTCCAAAACGAGGCGCAAAACTCCGTGAGCCGCAGGATGCTGCGGACCGAAGTTCAAAGTGTAGTTTTTAATTTCAGCCATGCTTGTTCTGCTTACTGCAGGCCTCCGTAATTGTCTTCACGGATGATGCGTGGTGTGATTTCCCGAGCCTCAATCGTGACAGGCTGGTACACCACACGCGCTTGTTCCGCGTCGTAGCGCATTTCGACATGCCCACTGAGCGGAAAATCCTTCCGGAACGGGTGACCGATGAAGCCGTAATCTGTGAGGATGCGGCGGAGGTCATCATGGCCTTCAAAAAGAATACCGAACAAGTCAAAAGCTTCACGCTCAAACCAATTCGCAGAGTTCCAAATCGAATTTACCGAAGCAACTACCGGCATGTCATCGTTTGCGACCCACACTTTCAAACGCAAGCGCTGATTCAAGCTGATGGAGAGCAAATGCGAGACGACAGCGAAACGAGCCCCCTCGTACGCGCCATCTTTGTACTCTGAGTAGTCAACCCCACACAGGTCAATCAACTGCTCAAACTGGCAACCTGGCGCATCACGGAGAGCCAGTGCAGCATCCAAATAGTCTGCCGGGGCCACTTGCACAGTGACTTCGCCAAGCGCTATCGAAATTTGCTTTACCTTATCGCCAAGAACTGCTTGAACTGCGGCCTGTGTTGCCTCAGGACTCACTGAATAAATAGTCATATCTCTCAGGCCCGTGCGATGGTTTCGGTGCGACGGATTTTGTGCTGTAGCTGCAAAATTCCGTATACCAAGGCTTCAGCGGTTGGAGGGCAGCCCGGCACATAGACATCCACCGGGACGATGCGATCGCACCCCCGCACCACCGAATAGCTGTAGTGGTAATAACCACCGCCATTGGCGCACGAACCCATACTGATTACCCAACGTGGCTCAGACATCTGGTCGTAGACTTTGCGCAGCGCAGGAGCCATTTTGTTGCACAGAGTGCCTGCCACAATCATCAGATCTGACTGGCGAGGGCTTGCGCGAAACACTTCGGAACCGAAGCGGCTAATGTCATAACGCGCTGCCGCAGCGTGCATCATTTCCACCGCGCAACAGGCCAATCCGAATGTCATCGGCCAGATGGAACCGGTCTTTGCCCAGTTCACTACAGAGTCGTAACTCGTCGTGACGAAGCCTTCTTTCAAAACGCCTTCAATCATTGCGTTACTCCCAGTCCAATGCGCCTTTTTTCCACATGTAGACGAATCCGATGGTCAAAATGACCACGAACTCGACACCGAGCAAGAACCCGAACAGACCGAGTTCCTTGAGGGCTACCGCCCATGGAAACAGAAACGCTGTTTCCAAGTCAAACAAAATAAAGAGAATGGCAACGAGGTAGTACCGGACGTCGAACCTCATCCGAGCGTCTTCAAACGCTTCAAAACCGCATTCATAAGGGGAGTTTTTGGCAGCATCAGGCTTGTTGGGCCCAAGGATGTATCCCAAGATCTGGGGCACAACGCCTACGCCGATACCAACCAAGATGAACAGCAAAACGGGGAGATATTGGTCGAGGTTCATCTTGAGATTCTGATCACCATAAATGCCTGCCACAGGGGTAGAACCTGCGCAAGCTGATTTCTTTCTGGTGCCGTCGGCGAGACTCGAACTCGCACAGCTTTCGCCACTACCCCCTCAAGATAGCGTGTCTACCAATTTCACCACGACGGCGGCTCTCAGCCGATGAATTTGCGTGAGGAGCCTTGCGGCATTTGCTCGTTCATCAGCCCTAGAGTTTACCCTGAAATTCTCTGCCTTGCAGGCAGATACAGGGATTTCAGCGGGGTTTATTTTGCAGGAATTTGCGCAGCACCCGATGCAGGGGCCGCTGGCACTGTTTCAACGACTGGCGCTGCGGGAATCGCTTCAAGCACGGAGCCGGAAGTAGATGGACGAAGGTTCCCGAAGTAAGCCAACGCAAGGGTCGAAACAAAAAACACCGTAGCCAGAACTGCGGTTGTGCGAGAGAGGAAGTTGGCACTACCACTTGCACCGAACAAGCTGCCGGATCCGCCGCTACCA